>JAAUUT010000055.1 GCA_012031035.1 Candidatus Altimarinota bacterium
TGGGATTATTTTACCATAAGAGGTGCTGTCGCACGTTTGTTTATTGGTCAAAATTCATCTGGACACTCACCCGATCGGTAGAGTGCCAGCCTTCTTTTGACATTAAAGGTAATTTGTTAAGTAGATTTTGACGAATAGTTACTCGATGAAGGATTTTGGATTTTGTGCTGCTCCTCGCTGATGCTCCGTGCTATGACAAGTCCGCGTTGGTCGCTACGCGCGCAGCGGTTTTGGATTTTGGATTGGTTTTTCAAAAGTCTCCCCCTTTCCCATGTCTCCCATTCCCCATTCCCCAGTCACCAATCACCAGTTAAGCTATGTCATCGCTAAAAAACTGGCTATTCGCGGGGCAATCTGGACATTTGTAGGTTACGGACTCGCTCAAGCGTTACGATTGGGCAGCAATCTGATTCTTACGCGCTTGCTAGAACCGGAATTGTTTGGTTTACTGGCGCTAGCGAGTACCTTTCTCATCGGTCTGAATTTATTTTCCGATATTGGTATCGGGACGAGTATCGTTCAAAATAAACGCGGAGACGAGCCAGATTTTCTCAATACGGCTTGGATGATGCAAATTATACGCGGTTTTGGCTTGTGGTTGTGCTGTGTGGCGATCGCATCTCCCCTAGCTAGGTTTTATGGAGATTCCCGACTAAGTTGGATACTGCCGCTTATCGGTTTAACCACAATCTTTGCTGGTTTTAATTCGACCGCCTTACACACGCTTAGCCGTCAAATCGCCGTTGGCAAACAGATTGTTGTAGAAGTGGGAGTGCAGATTGTTTCTCTCACCGTTATGATTGTTTGGGCGTGGTTTAGCCCGACTGCCTGGGCGCTTATTGTTGGCAATCTCGTAACGGCAATCTTGAAAATGTTAGTGAGTTATTCGCTAATTCCAGGCTATCGTAACCGTTTAGTTTGGGATAAAAAAGCCGCACGAGAAATTTTTTCTTTCGGGAAGTGGATTTTTGTTTCAACCGCAATGACCTTTTTGGCAACCCAAGCCGATCGCATTCTTATTGGAAAACTTCTTTCTTTTGAAGTTTTGGGGATTTATACTGTTGCTATTACTTTTGCTTTGCTTCCCCAACAGGCGATCGAACAATTTTCGATGCGGACAATTTTGCCGATTGTCGCTCAGGTCGCTCATCTGCCTCGCCAGGAACTTCGCGCTAAAATTCTTAACAAGCGTAAAATTGTTCTGGCTAGCGTTGGCGCGATCGCCCTCTTCTTGGCTAGTTTTGGAGATTTCCTGATTTTAAATTTATACGACGAAAGGTACGTCCAAGCAGCTTGGATGCTACCCATTTTAGCGCTGGGTATCTGGCCGTATTTATTGTTCGAGACAAGCCGACAAGTTCTCGTCGCGATCGGTAAACCTAATTATCAAGCTTACGGTCAATTTGTCAAAAGTATTCACGTTTGTCTGGGCTTGCCAATCGCTTATTCTTTTTTTGGTGTCCCAGGATTAATTATTATGGTAGCGCTTAACGATATAGGGCTTTATAGCATTACTGCTTACGGTCTTTGGCGCGAACAACTCAGTTGTTTGAAACAAGATATTCAAGCTACCTTGTTATTTGTAATCGGATTAGCGATCGTTTTAGTGGGAAGATATTGGCTGGGTTTAGGGTTTCCTTTCAGCCAAATGAAGTTCTAAACAGAAGTTATACGATCGCGATGTCTCTTTTCTTGGTTAGGCTTGGCGAAGAAAATATAATGTTAATCGGGTTGCGATCGATGCTCTGCGTCATTTATATTTACATACGGTTTCTAGTATAAAAATTCTTGCTTAAAAAGCAGGCTTTCAAGTAACAAATATCGTCTATGATTCTCATGCCTATTACTAGTTTGGCAAGCGAACAAATCGTTCGCTCTCAGGTCGCGATCGCCCAAAACTCTTTCCCCAACAAGCCCAAGAATTAAACGATCGAAAAGAGCGAGAATCAGTTTGTTTTTCTTATGTATAAAAAACAAACATTATCTATAACAGTATCGAAGACATCATGCAATCAACTCTAATGTTTTATCTCGACCCAAAATACTTAGATGATTTAGCGACCCAATATCGAGAAGCCTACGCGCAAGCTCATCCTTTCCCCCATATCGTTATCGATAATTTTTTACCAGAAGCGATTTTAGATAAAATTCTTGAAGAATTTCCTCAACCTAAATCAATCGAATGGCAGAAATTCGAGAATATTTCTGAAAAAAGTTAGCAGCCTCATCTGAATTCCAAATACAAGAAATAACTCGTCTCCTTCTTTATCAGATGAACGGAGCAACTTTTGTAAATTTCCTGGAAAAACTAACGGGAATTGAGGGAATAATTCCCGATCCTCATTTAGTAGGTGGCGGTCTTCATCAAATAGAAAGAGGCGGTTATCTAAAAATTCATGTAGATTTTAACAAACATGGAAAATTAAACTTAGATCGTCGCCTAAATTTATTACTTTATTTAAATAAAAATTGGCAAGAAGAATATGGCGGTAATCTCGAACTTTGGGATCGAGATATGATAAAGTGCCAGAAAAAAATTCTGCCAATTTTTAATCGCTGCGTTATTTTCAGTACGACTGATTTTTCCTATCACGGACACCCAGAACCGTTAACTTGTCCCGAAGGACGTACCAGAAAATCTTTAGCTCTTTATTACTACAGCAACGGACGACCTCCCGAAGAAGTCAGTAACGGACATTCAACCGTATTCAGAGCCAGACCCGATGAAGATTTGACCGAAAAAATTTCTTCAACTGAGAAAACGAAGATAATTTTGAAAAAACTTTTACCCCCAATTGTCTTCGATCTCAAAAATTCTCTATCTCAAAACGATCGTAAAACGCCTAATGGTAAATCGTAATTCATAAAGTCAGATGAGTCCTCAAGCACAAATAGTAACGATCGCCTGGTTTCCGCTTGTTTTGTTGCTGTTTAACCAGTTTCAACCTCGGACGGCAATTATTATCAGCTTTATTGGAGGAATACTGTTTTTGCCCCAAAGCGCAGGGTTTAAATTGCCGATGATTCCCGATTATACGGGCGATATTGCTACCTGCTACGGCATTATACTGGGGATTTTTCTTTTTGATTTCAAACGCTTGTCGCGTTTCAAAGCTGGATGGGTTGACTTACCCATGTCGATTTGGTGTATCTGTCCGGCATTTTCCTCCCTAAGCAATGACTTAGGCGTGTATGACGCGCTAACCGAAACGTTTGAACAAACAGCCAAGTGGGGCTTTCCCTATTTTATCGGTCGTCTCTATCTCAGTAATTTAGCAGGTTTGAAAGAACTCGCGATCACGATCGTCAAAGGAGGACTCATCTACATACCATTTTGTCTGTGGGAAGCCCGCATGAGTCCCCAACTGCATTACACGATTTACGGCTACTACGCCCACTCGTCGGGAATCAGCCAGGCCATGCGCGATGGCGGATGGCGACCGATGGTATTTATGGAACATGGACTTGTCGTGGCGCTATGGATGATGACGGCTGCGTTAGTTGCCTTGTGGTTGTGGAAAGCCAATACCCTTGAGACAATTTGGGACATTCCTTTTGTTTGGGCGGTAGTCGCCCTCATTATCGCCACCATCATTATTAAGTCGGCTGGAGCCTATCTATATCTAACTTACGGCGCGATCGTGCTGGCGGGGATAAAATGGAAGCGCCTTCGCCTTCCTCTACTGCTGTTAATTTTAGGAATTATCTTGTATTTGGTTTTAGCAGCGACAGGAATTTTTAAAGGCGACGAGATCGTATCTTGGGCGGCTAATCTTTTTAATCCAGACCGTGCTGATTCCCTGGCGTTTAGATTTAAAAATGAAATGCTTCTTGGCGCTAAAGCACGAGAAAAACTCATCTTTGGCTGGGGAGGCTGGGGACGCAGCCGGATTATTGAAGAAAATTGGGAAGGCGAACTCGTCGATATTACAGTAACAGACAGTTTGTGGATTATCTCGTTTGGGATTAATGGACTGGTGGGTTTAATCAGTTTGACCGCTTCGATGTTATTACCTGTAATTTGCTTTGGCTGGTTTAGCTATCCGGTTAAAACTTGGTTTAATTCCAAAGTCGCTCCCGCCGCAGTATTTAGCGTGGTTTTGAGTTTATATATGCTCAATTGTTTGGTTAACGGTCATTACGTCCCGATTTACCCAATGATTAGCGGCGGACTATCGGGGTTAATCCTTTCCAAAGAACATTTATCGCTGACATCTCGCGCCGCTAAACCCAAACCCGCAAACGGACAAAGCAGACACAAGCGCCGCAAACTTTCGCCAACCAATCGGCTGTTTTGATGATGGAACAACAAGGACTTTTACTCGTTCTTCCCGTCCCTTTTCGAGTCAAGGACAATCGCGTATTGTTTGAATCGCAAGCTTGTAACGGTTTAGAACGTTGGGGAGATAATTTTGATAAGGTTGTCGTCGCTGCACCCGTCCTTCCCGAAGACCTTGCCGAACGAGACAAAATGATGACTTGGCGAGATACAGCGACTTTAACCGATCGCGATCGCTTTGAGTTAGTTCCGCTTCCTTGGGCTTATTCGCTTTCAAAATTTCTTAAAACCTATCGTTCCACGCGAACCTCTCTAGCAGCCTTAATTTCTCGCTGTCGCTATCTGCAATTTGCGCTCGGGGGATTGTGGGGCGATTGGGCAGCCGTTGCCGCCCTTGAAGCCCGCCAACAAAATAGATCCTATGCCATACATACCGATCGCGTCGAACATGAAGTAATGTTGAGATCGACTCAAAAAGCTTCCTTGATAAAGCGACTCAAAGCCAGGTTTCTTGCTCCTTTAATGGCAAAATACCATCAAAACATCATTCGAGATTGTACCCTCGGACTCTGGCACGGCAATGATTGCAATAGGGCATATAGTCGATTTTGTCAAAATAGCTATCTCATTCACAATATCCACCTCAAACCGTCTGAGTGCATTAGCCAAGAAGCACTCATCCAAAAAAGCGATCTCGTCAAGGACGAAAACACGCTTAAAATTTGTTATGCCGGACGCATAGAACCGATGAAAGCGCCTTTAGACTGGGTAAAGGCGATCTCTCAAGCAAGGGAATTAGGAGTCAACTTACAAGCAACTTGGATGGGAGATGGGACGTTATTCGCTCGGATGAAGCAACTCATCGTCGAATTAAAACTCGAAGATTGCCTTCATTTGAGCGGATTAATTCGCGATCGCGCTCAATTGCTCCAACAAATCCGAAAATCTCACTTGATGTTATTTACCCATATCACGCCAGAATCGCCCCGTTGCTTGCTCGAATCCCTCGTCTGCGGTACGCCGATTATCGGCTACCAAAGCGAGTTCGCCCAAGATTTAGTCAAAGACTATGGCGGCGGTCAATTTGTTGGTGTCGGCGATTGGCAACAACTAGGCACACTAATCGAACGATTGTCGCAAGATAGAATGCTCTTAGCGCAACTAATTCAACAAGCAGGACGCAACGGCACGAGATTTAACGATGAATCAGTATTTCGCGATCGCAGCGAGTTAATTAAAAAATATTTATAGGGGAATGGTGATTGGGGAGAATGATTACTATTGAACCATGTAAATTTTTGAATTTTGTTGGTGCAACCTGCCGTAAGGCATAGGGTACTGTGAACTTTGAACTTTGAACTTTGAACTCTAATCGCTGATAACTGATACGATGGGAAACACAGCAAACCGAATCCCAGATTATGACTGCAACTCTACAATCGCCTGCTAAAACCCGTCGCGTCGTTTTTCCCTTCACGGCGATCGTGGGTCAAGAAGAAATGAAACTCGCTCTAATTCTCAATGTTATCGACCCCAAAATCGGCGGAGTAATGATTATGGGCGATCGCGGTACGGGGAAATCAACTACCATCCGCGCCTTAGCCGATTTATTACCAGAAATTGAAGTCGTCGCCGACGATCCGTTTAACTCCGATCCCAACGATCCCGATTTAATGAGCGATCGCGTCAGAGAAAAACTAGAAGAACAAGTTCCCCTCTCGATTGTCAAAAAGAAAGTGGCAATGGTAGACTTGCCCCTCGGCGCTACAGAAGACCGAGTTTGCGGCACGATCGATATTGAAAAAGCCCTTTCGGAAGGGGTAAAAGCCTTTGAACCCGGACTGTTAGCTAAAGCTAATCGCGGCATTCTCTACGTCGATGAAGTCAATTTGCTCGACGATCACTTAGTCGATGTCCTGCTCGACTCGGCAGCAAGCGGTTGGAATACGGTAGAAAGAGAAGGAATTTCTATTAGACATCCAGCGCGTTTTGTGCTAGTAGGTTCTGGCAACCCAGAAGAAGGAGAATTGCGACCCCAACTGCTGGATCGCTTTGGGATGCACGCAGAAATCCATACCGTCAAAGAACCCGCATTGAGAGTACAAATCGTCGAACAGCGATCGGAATTTGACAGCAATCCGCAAGCATTCATCTTAAAATATCAAACCGAACAAGAGGCAATCCAAGACAAGATCGTTAAAGCGCAACAACTTCTCCCACAAGTAGAAATCGATTACGACCTGCGAGTTAAAATTTCAGAAGTCTGTTCCGAACTCGATGTCGATGGATTGAGAGGCGATATCGTTACCAATCGAGCGGCTAAAGCTTTAACGGCTTATGAAGGTCGTACCAACGTTACCACCAATGATATTCGTCGCGTGATTACGATGAGTTTGCGGCATCGATTGCGCAAAGACCCCCTAGAATCTATTGACTCTGGTTATAAAGTAGAAAAAGCATTTAACCGAGTTTTTGGCTTAGAAGCAAGCGAAGAAAAATAGTTGTTAAAAGTCTAAGAAACTGATGGCTGATAACCGATCGGTCGTTCGCTATCTTAGACTAAGAATCAACAACAACAGACCGATGACAAAAGAACCACTAATCGAACTAAGAGGGGTTTGCAAGTCTTTTGGGGATAAAGTCATTCTCGATAGCATCGATTTGACGATTTACCAAGGAGAAGCATTAGTAATTATCGGGCCTTCTGGAACGGGTAAATCAACAGTTCTGCGAGTCATTGCTGGCTTGCTTCCCATCGATTCAGGAGAAATTTATGTCAAAGGAAAAAGACGATGCGGCTTAATCGAAGATGGAGATGAAAACTTGCGGGTTGCTTTAGTCTTTCAGCAAGCAGCTTTGTTTGACTCGCTTTCGGTAGAAGAAAATGTTGGTTTTTTCTTGTACCAACATTCCAAACTTCCCTGCGAAAAAATTCAAGAACTGGTAGCCGAAAAATTAGATATGGTAGGATTGCATGGCATTGGCTCTCGCTTTCCGTCAGAACTATCCGGCGGGATGCGCAAGCGGGTCAGCTTTGCTAGAGCGATTATGTCTAATCCTGAAAATCCCCAGGACAATCCCGAAATTATCCTTCATGACGAACCAACCGCAGGTCTTGACCCTATTGCTTCAACTGTCATTGAAGATTTGGTGCGCTACCTACAAACCAGTCCGGGAGGTTGCGATACTTATGTGATGGTAACGCACCAGCAGAGTACGATTCGTCGTACCGCCGATCGCATTGTGTTTCTTTATGAAGGTAAAATTCAATGGCAAGGCAGCATCGAAGAAATCGATACTACCGACAATCCTCTAGTTAGACAATTTTTTAGCGCTAGCATTGACGGCCCAATTCGAGTCATCGATTGAGTTAAGTCGCTAAACCAAATCAAAAAATCAGACAGAATGAGGAACAAAGATGCTGCGATCGCGAGCCGTTCGAGAAGGCACTGTTGGATTATTTGCACTTTTAGGATTAGTTATATTTAGCGGACTTGCTATCTGGCTTCGAGGCGGAGGCTTCGGTCAGTCCGGCTATAAGTTTATCGTCGAATTTCCCGATGTTAGCGGTCTGCAAGTTGGCGCTTTGGTTCGCTTCCGAGGTGTAACCGTGGGCAAAGTTACAAATCTTCAACCTGGCGAGCAAGGCGTTGCCGCAACCATAGAAATCGCTTCGCCTAGCGTTATTCTCCCTAGCAATGTATTAGTTCAAATTAATAGCTATGGATTAATTGGCGAATCTTCTGTGGATATCACTCCTACAGAAACTTTTGCGTCTAATACTCAAGCTCTTAGCCCTCTAAGTCCCGATTGTAACTCACAAATCATTGTTTGCGAGCAAGACCGCCTGCAAGGGAAGTCTGGCGTTCAGCTTTTTCAAAATTTTGCTCGTTTGAGCGAAATCTATAGCGATCCTAGATTCTTCAATAGTATTACTGGGGCAGCCGAAAGCGCTGCCGAAGCTGCTAAGCGAATTGGTAAGCTGAGCGATACTTTAAATCGTTTGTCATTTACACTGAACCGAGAAATACAAGGCATTTCCGATACAACCGCCGCGCTGACTAAAACGGCTAATGAAAGCACTCAATTGTTGGGAAACGTTAATAACATAGTCAATAGCAATAGCATTAATGTAGAAAGAACGCTCGTTTCTACGAGCGAGCTAGTTAGCAATCTCAACGAATTGGTTGCTAATAATCGAACTAATCTAAACGATACGATTAAGAATTTCGATCGCACTTCTCAAGAATTACGCGAATTAGCTGAAGGATTGCAAACAACCGTCGCCCAAGTCAATAACGGATTAACCGCATCCGATACTCAAAAACTAGTTCAAAACTTAGAAACATTGGTGACTAACGCAGCCGAAACATCAGCTAATTTACGACAGTTGTCTGGTACTCTCAACAGTCCTACTAATGCACTGACGATACAACAAACCTTGGATTCGGCGAGAGCAACCTTTGAAAATGCTCAAAAAATTACTTCCGATTTAGACGACCTTACAGGCGACCCAGCTTTTCGCAAAAACGTGCGCGATTTAGTCAACGGACTGAGTAGTTTGGTATCTTCAACGCAACAAATCGAACAACAAGTTAAAATTGCTCAATCACTTGGAGGAGCAACGCAACAATTAGAGAAGTTACAGCAGTTAGAATCGCTGAGTCCGACTCAGCGCTTGCAGCCATACCATGCCACAGTTAGGGATAAAGATGCGATAAGCCAAGGGCTTCGCTTTGCGAACGCCCAGTTATCTTACTTGGAATTGATACCGAAGAATTTCTCTAAATCGTCTGTATCTTCCAAGGTTGCATCGCAGAACCCCTTTAATCCGCTTCCCCATCCTTCGCGCTTTCAGTTACAAGGCACATTGCCAAAAGATTAAATTGTCTTATCGAGTTAATAATTCTGGCGATTTCTTTGCGATCGCAAGAAAGCTTAACAAAGCTTCTATAATAAGTAATTGTAACAATGTAATAATATGAAGTCTTTTTGACTGAAGGTTATTCATTATAAGGGAGTATTATAAAGCTCAGTGTTTGTACTCAGCGGTTACGAATATTTACTTGGTTTTCTACTAGTTTGCAGCTTAGTCCCAGTTCTAGCACTAACAGCTTCAAAACTTTTACGTCCTAGCGGTGGCGGGCCAGAGCGACGTACGACTTATGAATCGGGCATGGAACCCATTGGGGGAGCTTGGATTCAGTTTAATATTCGCTATTATATGTTTGCTCTGGTTTTTGTCGTTTTTGACGTAGAAACCGTGTTTTTATACCCTTGGGCGGTTGCTTTTAGCCGTCTCGGATTACTTGCTTTTGTAGAAGCCTTGATTTTTATCGCCATTCTCGTCGTCGCTCTTGTTTACGCTTGGAGAAAAGGCGCTCTGGAATGGTCTTAAATCAGTAATCAGTAATCAGTAATCAGTAATCAGTTATCAGTTGGTTGGCTGGTTATTGAAGTTACTAACAGTACTCATTTTAAATAAAAAGCAATGCCATTATGAGTCCTATTTCCGAATCAACTGCCTTAGCGCAGCAAAAAGAAAAAATTCTAAATCCGATTAATCGGTCTGGGGTCACGCAAGACCTTTCAGAAAACGTAATTTTAACCACGGTAGACGACCTCTACAACTGGGCGCGGCTATCTAGCCTCTGGCCTTTGATGTATGGGACTGCTTGTTGTTTTATTGAATTTGCTGCCTTAATCGGTTCTCGATTCGATTTTGACCGTTTTGGGCTAGTTCCTCGTGCGGCTCCCAGACAAGCGGATTTAATTATTACCGCAGGCACGATTACGATGAAAATGGCCCCTGCATTGGTTCGTCTTTATGAGGAAATGCCAGAACCCAAATATGTCATCGCAATGGGTGCTTGTACTATCACGGGCGGAATGTTCAGCGTTGACTCTCCCTCGGCAGTTCGAGGCGTTGATAAACTAATTCCTGTAGATGTCTATATTCCTGGCTGTCCGCCGCGCCCAGAGGCAATTTTCGATGCGATTATTAAACTGCGCAAGAAAGTCTCTAACGAGTCGATTCAAGAAAGGGCATCCGTCCAGCAGCAAACCCATCGCTACTACAGCACGACTCATAACATGAAAGCGGTCGAACCCATTCTCACGGGTAAGTATCTGCAATCTGGAACTCGCGAAGCCCCCCCACTAGAACTAGCCGAAGCAATGGGAATGCCAGTTGCGCCCGCCTTAACAACGCAAAAACAGCAGGAGGAAGTCAATCGTGGCTGAAGAAACTCAGTCTGACAAACCCACTAGCTCGCCAGAACCAGAAGCATCTGCTATCGTCCAAGCAGGAGAAGTATCTAGTTGGCTGACAGAAAATGGCTTCGAGAATCAAGCACTAGAAGCAGACCATTTGGGAGTCGAACTCGTTAAGGTAGAGCCAGAATTTCTGATTCCCATTGCAACTGCGCTTTATGCTTATGGCTTTAACTATCTTCAGTGTCAAGGCGCTTACGACCTCGGCCCCGGACAAGAGTTGGTCAGTTTCTATCATCTTATTAAAGTCAGCGATGATAGCGATCGCCCCCAAGAAGTCCGTCTCAAAGTGTTTTTACCGCGAGACAATCCCAAAGTACCTTCAGTGTATTGGATTTGGAAAGCGGCTGACTGGCAAGAGCGCGAAAGTTTCGATATGTATGGCATTCTCTACGAAGGACACCCCAACCTCAAACGAATTTTGATGCCCGAAGATTGGGTTGGTTGGCCCTTACGAAAAGATTATGTCTCGCCGGATTTTTACGAGTTACAGGATGCTTATTAATTAGCAGCACTCGGATTAACTTCTTTCTATTGCTAAATAGGTGAAGTCTGCGTTACAGCAGGCTTCATTTTTTATGGGAACGGCTAAATGGTCTGTCAAAGATTTTCTTTTCCCCTTTTCCCTACAAAATGCCTATTCTCTTATCCTCGAATTTTCGCCCCTAAAGAACGAGTCAATCGCTTTAAAGCCTCCGATGTATCCCACGAATCGATACAAACATCCAGAATACAAAAACTTTCCGAATTCGTGCGGCTAGCTAACAGCGCTTCCTCTAACTCAACTTCGTTAGTCACCTTGAAGCCAATTCCCGTACCAAGTAAATCCGGCAGTTTGCTATAATTCCAATTCAGTAGGTCGTTAAACTTTCCATCTTGCATCGGACGTTCGGTACCGTATCCTTGATTGTTGATGACAACGACAATAGGATTGAGGCGATAGCGAGCAGTAGTTGATAATTCTAGTCCTGTCATTTGAAATGCCCCGTCGCCAACTAATACCAACGGACGACGGTTAGGATTCGCCAATTGAGCGCCCAAACTAGCTGGAACGGCAAAGCCAAGCGAAGCATAATAAGCAGAAGCAATATACTCGGTTCTACCGCGAACGATTAGATCCGAACTGGCAAATAAAGCATCGCCCGTATCGGCAATCACAATCGTATTCTCGTCAATAAAACTGTTGAGGCGCGCGAACAAGCGAGCGATAGTAATTTTGCGATCGCTTGCGGGAAAGTCAGATAACGGCACGTAACCCCGTGGCGGAAGATCTAACGGTCGAGGACGAAGATTGGCATCGAGCAATCCTCGAACAAAATCTTGCAAGCGAATGCCTTCGTAGTTATGAAATTGAATCGAAGCTTTCTCGCTGGTAATATTAATCGATCGCCCTTGGTCGAGTTGCGCGGTAAAAATTCCTAGATTAATATCCGACATAAAAGCACCCAGCAGAATCAAACAATCGCTCGATTCAACGTATTGGCGTACTTCTTCGCGCCCCATCGCTCCTTCATACAGTCCTATGTAGCAGGGATGCAATTCACTTAAGACTGATTTCCCCAACAAAGTTGCAGCAATAGGAATGTTGGTCTTTTCAACGAGTTGCACCAATTCTTCTTGCAATCCGAATCGATGTATCTCTATTCCTGCTAGAATAACGGGCTGACGAGCCGCGTTAATCGTGGTTACTGCTTCGTTGAGTGCTTCTTTAAGCGCGTTAGCATCGCTGTTTTCTGGACTCAAGAGCGGTTGATAGTTGAGATGCCCCGGTAGATCTACCATGTCGCGGGGTAGTTCGATGTAAACGGGTCGCTTGTATCGTAATGCTGTCGCTATGACGCGATCGATTTCTTGAAAGGCAGTTTGGGGATCGTCGAGAACGGTAGAAGCAACGGTTAATTGCTTAAATACTCGATATTGGGTATCAAAATCTTTGACTTTATGATGTAAAAGAGGATTTTTAAAGCGTTCGCCTATTCCTGGTGCGCCGCTAATAATTACTACTGGCGATTTCTCTGCATAGGCTTGCGCTGTCGTGTTAGCGACTTTCAATCCACCCACGCAATAGGTCAGACAAACCGCTCCCAACCCTTGCAATCGAGCGTAAGCATCGGCAGCAAAACCCGCTCCTTGCTCGTCGCAGGTGTTAATAAACTCGACTAAGGAGCTATCTTCTAGTTGTTTGTTAAAATCCTAAAACAAAATCGCCCGGAACGCCAAAAACATGACGAACGCCACAATCGTAAAGTCTTTGAATTAAATAAGCTCCTATCGATATCGCTGTTTCCATACCCTACCTCTTTACAGTGACCAGTGACCAATGACCAGTTATCAGTAAGGACGAATAGCTATTCACTCGTATAACGCTCGGTTATCGGCTTCCTTCAACGTACTACTTACTATACGAGCTAAATACAAACTTGTTCCTGCTGAGAACCGAACGCTTGATTTTTTAGGATAACTATCTACGTAACAATCTCAGTATGACCGATCGCTAGGGCGATCGCTAGGAATTATTAAAAATTGTGTAGATTTTGTTTAAATTTTCTCAGAGTCTGATTCAGAATCGAGCATATTCATCGCAATTTCCAAACTAACTTTCATTCGATTGAGAGAAGCGGCCAAAATGCCAATTTCATCTTGTGCTGAGTGTTTAAATTCTCCCGACAAATCCCCAGTACTTACCCGTTGAGCGACTTGAGACATTTTTTTCAAATGATTAGTTACTGTTTTTTTCAAAAATAGGTTAATTAGAAAAACTGTTAAGAGCAAAAAGAAACTGAGAACGCCGATAACTAAAAACTGTAGCTGTCGTGCTGCATTAAAAACGGTACTTGCAGGAACCGAAATTATTTGTGCTGCGATAATTTCATTTAATTGCCAACCAAATCCATTTTTATCGCCGTAAGTAGCTATTTGACTGCGAGGAGCGAGGGCGGGGGCGCTGTGACATCGCAAACAACTCTCTTTAGTTACTGCCAGAGGACGAGCAATATAATAAATATCGCTACCAGGAAGAGAGCGAAAACCTGTTATTTGTTTTAAGCTAGGTTGTTTACGAAAATTTTCAACAATTTTCGTTTCAAATTCGTCAGCTTTATCTCGTAAATTTGTTGGATTTAAGGTTGCTTCTTTGTAGAAAAAATCTTGATATTCTGGTTTGCTTCTCAATCCTTCAAAAACTTCGCGAGCCGAATAAGCAGGAATCGTTTGAGGAAGAAATTGGTCTTCGGTTTCTAATCGAGGGGCTAATTCTGGATTGATTTGATTGCTGGTATAATCTCGTACCGAACTCATCGTTTCTATTAATAAAAAAGCTTTTTGGTTTACAACGTCTTCGGCACTTTTCCCCAAAATAATTGATAAAAATATTCCACTACTTAAAATAACCATTAAGAAAATAGAAATCAATACCAAATTCAGTTTGGTTCCCAGGTTAAGTTTTTCTGCGATCTTTAAGAAACTTAGCATATCTAAATATTTGAGGAAAAAGTAAAATTAAGATAATACTTGTTTATCTACTTAAAATTGTAAATGACAACCTTCGATCGCATTTCTTAAACTTTTTCAAGTATGTTTTTTAAACGTTTTTTCTACTATCAATTCTTATCTTTTCGATGGGGTGTCAATCGGAAACTTCTGCGCCAGGAGACTTGAGCATAGGGGTAGTAAGTTTTGGAGAAAACGAGCGATCGCTCGAACAATACTCGAAGCTAGAAGAATATTTAGGCAGAGAATTAAAAAGTTTAGTCGATCTAGAACCCACTTATAACGAAATTAAAGCGATCGCAGCAATCGAGAAAAAAAGTTGGGATATCGTTTTTGCACCCCCAGGACTGGCCGCGATCGCAATTTCACAATCGAAATACGTCCCTCTTTTCCCTCTCGAAGGCGGACTAAAAAATCGTTCGGTCGTCGTGGTTCTCAAAGATAGTTCCATACAAAATATGCGCGAATTAGCAGGAAAAACGCTTACTTTGGGTCAACCTGGGTCGGCGACGGGCTACTATCTCCCGATCTACAATTTATATGGACTAACCTTAAGCGAAGTCCGTTTTGCCGCAACGCCTCAAGCCGTCCTTAAAGCGATCGCCGATAGAGAAGTTGACGCAGGAGCCATGTCTTTGGCAGAATTTAACCAATATCGCTCGAATTTCCCTGGCGAGCGCTTCCGCATCCTCTTCAACGATATTCACGAAGTTCCCAACGGTTCCGTTTTAGTATCGCCGGACTTATTACCTTCCGAGCGAGACAAAATTAAAGAAGCACTCTCAGAAGTTTCACCCGCGATCGCGGCTTCGGCAGGATACATTACTAGCGCTCCTCCTCCAGATTACCAATATTTAATCGAGGTTGTCGAGCGCGTTGCTCCCATTGCCGAACGAATTAAACAAAAACCAGCGCCTCTCTACGAACAAAAATAAGGCTATGATTGTGTAGATTTATTGCAGTTTTACTCAAAAGAATAGATACAAAATGTTTGATTGTATTGTTGTTGGTGCTGGCCCAGCAGGAGCAACTGCTGCTTATCATCTTGCTAAACGGGGACGCTCAGTCTTAGTCTTAGAAAAAGCGTCCCTACCTCGTTATAAGCCTTGTGGAGGAGGCGTTTCCCCTGCGATCGCCCAGTGGTTTGACTTTGACTTTACCCCCGTCATCGATAACACCATCAATAAAGTGCAATACACTTGGAAGATGGACGATCCCGTCGATGCTGAATTGCAAATGAAAGAACCAATGTGGATGGTCAAGCGCGATCGCTTCGATAACTATTTGATTGAAAAAGCCAAAGAAAAAGGCGCACAAATCCAAGATAACGCCGAAGTCAGCGCGATCGCTTCTAATAACAACGGCTGGCGCGTTACCACCTCCAACGGAACCTACGAAGCAACTTACCTCATTGCCGCCGATGGTAGTAAAGGTTCGATGACCAAGTGGTTAGGATTGAAACCACCTCAAGAATCCCTCGGTGCAACCTTAGAAGTTAAAACCGCCGTCCCCGCCGACCAACAGCATACCGCTTGCTTTGAATTGGGAATGCTCAAAAATGGCTTTATTTGGAAGTTTCCTAAAGCAGACGGCTATTCTATAAGTGCAAGCTGTTTGCGCGGAAAAGTTAAAGCTGAGGAACTCAAAAAGCAGCTTACTGAATATGCCTTGGCATCTAAGCTCAATTTAGCCAATAGTAGCTATGGCGAATATCCCCTGAATGTTTGGACGGACAATCGAACCTTACACGTCAATCGCGCCGTTATAGCTGGCGAAGCAGCCGCCATTCTCGATCCGTTGCACGGCGAGGGAATTCGTCCTTCTATCTTTACTGGAGTAAAAGCAGCAGAAGCAATCGATCGCGCGATCGCAGGCGACGGACAAGCTTTAGCTAATTATACCCAAGCGATCGCCTCTGAATGGGGTTCCGATATGGTACTTGCCAATCGTTTGGCGGGGTTATTCTATCAGTTTCCCAAAATCGCTTACAAAGTAGGGGTTAAAAGACCCGCCGCCGCACAAGTCATGGCAAAAATCCTTTGTGGAGAGTTGCGTTATGGCGATATCATCGAACGAGCCGTACAGCGATTGAAACAAAGTCTTATTCCAGGCATGGGACGATAAAAAAATTATGAATTATGAATTATGAATGCTGAATTATTAAATTCAGCATTTATAATTCGTTAGGCGAATAACGGTGATATCGGGCAGGATCGAAGATCGATCTTGCCCACAAATACCACCAATAAAAATAAGAATGGTTGCTGTCGTTAGTGAAATATTCTGGGGCAATTCGCTTAATCTTGGGAAGATGCACCCATGCAACATTAGGAAAGGTGTGATGTTCGTCGTGATATCCCGTATTAAAAAAGAGAATATTCGTCCAGTGATAGGTAGAATAAGTCTTGCCTTGTTGATTGATATGATGTTCTGCGATCGATTGTCCGCTAAATGTGACTCCCCAATTGCCCATAATGAGCGATAAAGACCAGAACAAATACAGTGGCGCTTTCCATCCAAACCAACTCCAAGCTAGCGCATGAATGCTTAGAGTGGTGGCGAGTAATAATAGGGTAGTAGCTACTGATTGCTTAGCTCCCGTAATTTGCCTGCGATCGTCAGATGGAACAATGCAAGAGATGATAAGATCGCTAATAATCGGGCCGCCTGGGAGAAGGTGAAATAATGCTCTGATGGCTCGCCAAGAAATATAAGATTGTAGTAATTGTGCCTGATTTTTATCTGCCCATTCGTAGTCTTTGAGATAATCATTTAAATGCCGATGATGCGATGGGCCATGTTGGGAAATGTATTCGAGGGATTGACCGAAGGAAAGGACTCCTAGTTCGATTAAAAGCAAAGAAACAATAGAACCAACGCGACCTTTGAGAATTAGATTGTGAGCGGCTTCATGAATAAAAGTTGCTAGGGAATGAACGATGAATTGTCCGACGAAAAAAGCGACAAGACCTACCATCCACCAAGGTAAATCGCTGACCAACCATGCCATAAGCCATTGAATTATAACGAGCGATATAACAGGGATGACAGAAAGAGGATAATTGCCGAAATATTGCTTTATTTCAGGATATTTTTTGAGGATTTGCTTGCGTCGTTCGACGTGCCAGCGAGAATCAAATGACATAACCTTGCCTGTTCTCACAGCCAAAAACAGTATTTATAGTAGCATTACATTTATTCTTTATTTAGTTTTGCAGGATGTCTATTCTATCACCTGAAGAATGGCTGTAATTGGTGCGACCTGCCCAGAGACTTACCGCCTTATTCAACAGTATTCTGGCACTACAAACAGTGGCGGTCTGAGGGAGTTATTGAAAAAATTATGAGTGTTTTACATAGTCGAGTTCGAGAACAGGCGAAAAAACAAAAAATGGATATGGACAGCAGTCAATAAGAGCCTTCCAGGAATTTTGGCATGGACTTTAGGCGACCGCAGCGCTCAAACTTTAAAGAATTATGGAAAGTTGTAAATCGGCGAGTTATATTAAGAAAAAATCCGATCGTAGTTGTAGGTAAACAAAACTATACATTAGGAGCAGTATCACTAGAAAAACGCTACAATGAATAAATACTTTTGTACTAGTCACAAAGTTATTTTAAAGACATCTTGAGGCGTTAATGGCTGCTGTTACTAATAATTCTGATAAAGAAAAAGCGCTAAGCTTAGTACTCAATCAAATCGAGCGTAACTTTGGTAAAGGCTCGCTTATGCGATTGGGCGATGCGACGAAGATGCGAGTTGAAACGATCTCAAGCGGCGCATTGACGTTAGATTTAGCCTTGGGAGGTGGGTTACCTAAAGGTCGCGTAATTGAGATTTACGGACCGGAAAGTTCTGGGAAGACAACTTTAGCACTTCACGCGATCGCAGAAGTGCAAAAAGCTGGGGGCGTAGCAGCATTTGTCGATGCAGAACACGCACTCGACCCAACTTATTCTGATGTCTTGGGCGTAGACATTCAAAATCTTTGGATTTCGCAACCCGATACGGGAGAAATTGCCTTAGAAATAGTCGATCAGTTAGTGAGATCGGCAGCAGTTGATATTATCGTTATTGACTCTGTAGCCGCGCTAGTCCCCAGAGCAGAAATCGAAGGAGAAATGGGCGACAATCAGGTAGGATTGCAAGCTCGCCTGATGAGTAAAGCACTGCGAAAAATTGCTGGAAATATCGGAAGATCTGGCTGTACGGTCATTTTCCTCAACCAACTCCGTCAAAAAATTGGCGTAACCTACGGTAGTCCAGAAGTAACCACCGGAGGAACGGCGCTCAAGTTTTACGCATCTATCCGTTTAGATATCCGTCGCATTCAAACCCTTAAAAAAGGGAATGAAGGGGAATACGGTATCCGCGCCAAAGTCAAAGTTGCTAAAAATAAAGTTGCACCTCCTTTCCGCATAGCGGAATTCGATATTATTTTTGGTAAAGGCATTTCCCAAGTGGGATGTTTGATAGACCTAGCAGAACAAACCAATGTAGTTAACCGCAAAGGTGCTTGGTACAGCTATAACGGAGAAAACATTGCTCAAGGACGCGATAATGCCGTCAAATATTTGGAAGAAAATTCAGAAATTGCCAGCAAAGTCGAGCAACAAGTCCGTGAAAAACTCGATATTGGTGCTGTAAGCTTCGCTTCTTCGAGTGCAGAAGAAGAAACTGAAGAAGCAATCGATTTAGATGAATAAATAGAGAAAGCCATCAACTAATTTAGAGGTAAGGTAAAAAAATATTTTCCTTACCTCTTTTTTTAGGCAAAATTAAGTTTGCGAACATCTAAGGTGAGAGGATGCTTGCCGTTTTAGCTAAATTATATAGGGTTACAAATCGTAACCATATTTTTAGCTCTTATTATAAGGATGCGCTGAAAGTGACTCAAACCAATTCCGATTTTCTCGCTCAAAGTGACCCTGCTGTTGCCGAAATCATCGATCGCGAACTTCAACGCCAACGCGACCATCTAGAATTAATTGCTAGCGAAAACTTTACGTCTGCTGCCGTACTCGCCGCACAAGGCTCAGTTCTAACCAATAAATACGCCGAAGGCTTACCCGGAAAACGCTACTATGGCGGTTGCGAATATGTCGATCGCGTCGAACAACTAGCCATCGATCGCATCAAACAACTCTTTGGGGCGGCTCATGCCAACGTTCAACCCCATTCCGGCGCACAAGCCAATTTTGCTGTCTTCTTGGCGCTGCTAGAGCCTGGAGATACGATTATGGGCATGGACTTATCCCACGGCGGACACCTAACTCACGGTTCTCCCGTCAACGTTTCAGGTAAATGGTTTAAAGTCAAGCATTACGGAGTCAGCCAAGAAACCGAACGGCTCGATTACGACCAAATAAGAGAATTAGCCCGCAAAGAACGCCCAAAACTGCTGATTTGCGGCTATTCCGCTTATCCTCGCCTCATTGAATTCGACAAATTCCGCGCGATCGCCGATGAAGTAGGCGCGTACTTACTTGCCGATATCGCCCACATTGCCGGATTGGTCGCCACCGGACACCATCCCAATCCCCTTCCCCATTGCCATGTCGTCACTACGACCACTCACAAGACGCTACGCGGGCCTAGAGGCGGATTGATTCTGACCAACGACCCAGAATTGGGCAAAAAATTCGATAAAGCCGTTTTTCCTGGAACGCAAGGCGGCCCATTAGAACACGTTATCGCAGCTAAAGCAGTTGCTTTTGGGGAAGCACTCAAACCAGAATTTAAAACTTATTCGGGACAAGTTATTGCCAACGCGCAAGCCATGGCAAAAGGATTGATCGATCGCGGTTTCAAAATCGTTTCAGGCGGAACCGACAATCATTTAATGCTAGTCGATTTGCGTTCTATTGGCATGACGGGCAAACGCGCCGACGCATTAGTTAGTGAAGTTCATATCACGGCTAATAAAAATACCGTCCCCTTCGATCCCGAATCGCCTTTTGTCACTAGCGGTTTGCGCCTGGGTTCCCCAGCTATGACCACTAGAGGCATGGGAGAAGCCGAATTTACCGAGATTGCTAATATTATTGCCGATCGCCTGCTCAATCCCGACGACGAAACCGTCAAACAAGACTGTCTGCGTCGGGTAGCGAACTTGTGCGATCGCTTCCCACTCTATTCCCATCTCAAAATTCCCGTCCCAGCAATGGCATAAATTTGCTAACTTGTACTCTTTTTTGCCAGAAGAAACTAAACTAATGACAAATGACTCTTAACTGATAACTATTTGCGCTAACTTGGGTCATTTGAATTATGAATTCAAAATGCTGAATTATGAAATCGATAAAGTCATTGCAAGCTCTGCCTTTAAAAGTAGTACTGACTACCTTAATGATTAAAGCTAGGGACTCGTACCTCAATTCATAATTCATAACTTATAATTCATAATTTTTTGTTCGATCCAAGTTCAATTGTTCCTCTTCCCACACACATGACTGAAGAGCTTTACCATCTAATTGCCTTTCTCTTCTCCATGACCGTCGTCCTCTGGAGTACGCCCGTCGTCCGAACCCTCGGTCTTAAAAGCGGATACACCGATAAACCCAACGAGCGAAAAATTCACGAACGTCCTATGGTCAGGTTAGGGGGCGTTTCTATATTCGTCGGGACTATAGCCGCGATCGCTCTTATTTGGTGGTTGGGAGGCTTTAAAGGGCTTTACCAAAAAAAAGAATGGGAAATTCTAGGCGTAGTTTTGGGCGGTCTTGCTTTCTTTCTCATCGGTCTGGCAGATGACTTGTACAATCTTACCCCTGGAACGCGACTGATCGCCCAGACTGTCTGTGCTGCCGCAGCTTGGGGCATGGGAGTTCGCATTGATTTTCTTTCGATTCCTTTAGATGGTTTAATTTATACGAGTTGGTTGAGCTTACCAATCACGGTTGTTTGGTTGGTGGGCATGGCTAATGCCATTAACATGATTGATGGGGTAGATGGTTTAGCGGCTGGAGTGTCTGGTATTGCCGCCGTAGTTATGTTAATCGTGACGCTGTTTATGCACCAGCCTGCCGCCGCTTTGATTGCTGCTGCTTTAGCGGGTGGCGCGTTAGGATTTCTGCGCTACAATTTCAACCCCGCACAAATTTTCATGGGAGATGGCGGGGCTTATTTTATGGGCTTTACGTTAGCAGCCGTAGGGGTCATTGGCTTAGTTAAAACAACGGCAGTAACAGCAGTTGTACTACCGTATTTAATCCTAGCCGTACCACTTTTAGATATGTCAACAGTCATTTTTTACCGTATTTGTAAAGGCAGATCTCCATTTAAAGCAGATAATAGCCATCTTCATCATCGCTTGTTAAAAGCCGGACTTTCTCAACGTTTGAGCGTAGTATTTATTTATGCCTTAACCTTGTGGGTAGGTAGTTTGGCTTTAGGATTATCGAATATTCCTAGCGGTTGGGGATACGCGATCGGTGCGACGATGTTATTGTCTTACGTAAGTTGGCAAGTTTGGCGCAACAGTCGGCGAGTTAAAGAGGATTAGAGAACATAAATGGCGATCGCTTCATATACAGGAGGATGTCAATGTGGCAAAATTCGCTATGAAATTCGTGCCGAACCGCTAACCTTATACTTATGCCACTGCAAAGAATGTCAGAAACAATCCTCCAGCGCTTTTGGAATGTCTCTTACTGTACCGCGAAATGCCGTTGCGATCGTTCAAGGACAACTGAAAGCTTGGACTCGTCAAGCAGATAGCGGACGAGAAGTAATTTGTATGTTTTGCGGCGACTGTGGAACGAGAATTTTGCACGATCGCAGCTACAATCGAGAAACTGTCAATATTAAAGCCGGAACCCTTGACGATACTAGTTGGTTGCGTCCTGTAGGTAACCTCTGGACGCGCAGCGCCCAACCGTGGGTGTCAATTTCAGATCGGGCACTCAATTATGAAGGGCAGCCAGAAGATATCCGTCCTCTATGGGAAAAATGGTCGCAACGAGAATGAAAATTCTGCAAATTATTCCTTCGGTATCTCTCGTCTATGGCGGGCCAAGTCAAATGGTTCTGGGACTCTCCGCAGCACTCGCGAAGGAAGGAATCGACGTAACGATTATTAGCACTAATTCTAATGGAGATGCAGGACAACCGCCTCTCGATGTCCCCATCGGCAAACTTATCTCCCAAGATGGCTATCAAATCCTTTATTTTCCTTGTTCTCCCTTCCGTCGCTATAAGTTTTCTTTCGATTTGTTGCGCTGGTTGGCAATTCATGCTAAAGAATACGATTTAGCTCATATTCACGCGCTGTTTTCTCCCGTGTGTACCGCAGCAGCAACCGTAGCGCGATCGCGAAAACTTCCTTACATACTTCGTCCGTTAGGAACCCTCGATCCAGCAGATTTACAAAAGAAACGACAACTCAAACAACTTTACGGATATCTTTTAGAACGACCAAACTTAGCAGGTTCTGCCGCCATCCATTTTACTAGCGAGGAGGAGTGTAAAATTTCCGAACGATTTGGGGTTCAGACGAAGGATTTAGTGATTCCTTTGGGGGTAAATATCCCTGAAGAACTACAAAATTCGGGGCAAATCAGAGAAAAATTTGGAATAGAACGCGATCGCCCGTTAATTTTATTTATGTCACGCATCGATCCCAAAAAAGGCTTGGATTTACTGATTCCTGCTTTGGAGAAGCTTTTAGAAGCCCGATTGCAGTTTCATTTTGTCCTAGCGGGAACTAATCCTCAAGATCCCAATTATGAAAAGCAGATTCGCGATCGCATCGCCACTTCGCAACTATCCAACTGCACCACAATAACGGGATTTGTAGCGGGAGAATTCAAGCAAGCTTTATTACAAGAAGCCGATCTGTTCGTTTTGCCATCTTACTATGAAAATTTTGGCATTGCAGTAACAGAAGCAATGGCAGTAGGAACGCCAGTTGTCATCTCGGATCGCGTTTATATTTGGGAAGACGTACAAAAAGCAGATGCGGGTTGGGTGAGTTCGACCAATGTTGAATCGCTAACCGAAACGCTGACACTAGCTTTAAGAGATGTTGAAGATAGAAAACTCAAAAGCATTAATGCGCGGAAATTAGTCATAGAACAGTATAGCTGGGGCGCGATCGCCAAACAAACAATTGCGGCTTATACCAAAGTAGTTCGGGAGTTCAGGAGTTCAGGAGTTCAGTAGAAACACGATCTAAAACATCTTTCTCCGTACAAAACAAGAGGGCTAATTGCCAATTAAGATAAAAGCTGCCCAATTTCTCGGATGGGGATACCGTTCCATCGTTGCTAACATCGCTTGACGCAATGCCTGAGCATTATCGGAATTGTTTTGTAAATATTGATAGAATTTAGTCATCAGATCGGCCGTAGACGCATCGGGAACAGTCCACAGAGAAACGATCGCGCTAGGAACTCCCGCAGCAATAAAAGAACGAGATAGTCCGAGTACGCCATCGCCTGAAATACTTCCGCCTCCTGTATTACAAGCGCTGAGAACGACTAATTCTGCATTGAGTTTCATCTGTAGTATTTCTTCGTCGCTTAGCAAACCGTTTTGTCCGCTTAAGGAAGCATCTGAAGCGAGTGCGATCGCGCTTTTTTCAAGCAATCCATGCGTTGCTAAATGAATAATTCGCGCCCCAGGCATTTTTTGCATGACTGTAGTTTTTGTAGCACTATTTCCGATTAATGGTTGTACTTGCAATAATCGAGCAATTTTTTTTGCTTCTCTTTCTGCTTCGGGAAGTGAAGATAAGGGTTGAGGCGGTTCTTTGGGCGAAAAAGCCAGTTTAGGCATGGTTGGATTGCCAACAATTAAAATATCTCCTTTTCTTTCTTTTTTTTTGCTTCAGTTTACGAGTTAATCCTAAAACTTGAATGCTAGGGACGGTACGCATCGTATGTTTTTCGATTAGATATTTGCCTTGGGAGTCTTGTAAAGCTGCAAAAGGAACGAGAAATAATTCGTTTTGAGGGATAAAAATAATGTTAGCGTTGGGATCGGATGGTAAAAAGTTCGCGATCGGTTCGATTAGCAATTGATGGAGTTGTTGTAAATAGCGGTTATTGCTGCGGCGAGACTCAACTTTTGCCACGACATCAGTTGCGGGACGTTCAATGGTCACGCCTTGAGGAAAAGAAGATTGTCTTAGGAAAAGACGATTATTATCTAATTTTGAAGCGACGACTTCCCAAGGTTCGTAATCGGGCGCATCGCTGTTTAATTTGACTAAATCTCCCGGTAGAAAGGCGATTTCTTGGGGTTCACCGCGATTTCTGACACCAATTGATGCGCGAGTTTCGCTTACTAATTCATTGATGGAAACCGTTAAGGATGCGCGATCGACTTTGGTAAAATTAATCTGACCTGTCGGTTGCACGACCCAGATATAAATACTATTTCCTACTAAGGAATATTCGATTAATGTAGCGTTTTCTTGTCGGGCAATTTGTTGAATTTGTTCTGTCGCGAGTGAGGGAATGGTTAATTGTTCTAGTGGAAGATTTAATATTCTTGAGGATAATAGTTCAGCATATGCTCTTGCTCTCCCGCGTTCGGCAATTTCTAAGGCGAAATTTATTTTATTTTGGGCGATCGCGATTTCTTGTAGTAATTCATAAATATTGCGCTGACGTTCAAAAATAGTAATTTTATCGAAATCTTTTAAGCCAGGTCGCAACGATTCTACAATTTTTATAGCTTCTAAAAGATATCTTTCAGATCGCTCATTCTGATTTGCTTGCCAATAAAAATAGCCTAGATTTGATAATATCGTACCTTGTCCTAACTTATTTCCAATTTCTGTGCTTAAAGTTAATGCTCGTTCGAGAGAATCCAAAGCAGGATCGAATTGTTTTAGATTTAAATAAATCAATCCTAAATTGTTATAAGTATTAGCTAAGCCTAATCGATTGCCTATACTTTGATTAATAGCAAGCGATCGCTGATAAAAGCTTAACGCTTTTTTATCTTGTTTTTGGACAAAATAAATTTGTCCGAGATTGTTAAAAGTTGCAGCTAATTCAGCGCGATCGCCAATCTCTGTAAAAATTGCTAATGCTTTTGAAAGTTTTCTAAAGCTTCATTAAATTGATTTTCTCTTGCTAAAATTCTTCCCAGATAGTTAAAGGTTATTCCTTCTTTAGCGCGATCGCCAATTTCTTGACTGATGGTTAATGCTTGTTTAAAAAAAGCGACAGCTTTGTTGAATTGACCGAGATTTAAATAAACCGAACCGAGATTGATAAACGTTGTCCCTAACATTGCCCGATTGCCAACTTCTTGATGAATTGCAAAAGCTTGTTGTAGCGCGTCTAATGCTTGGGGATATTGAGCTAAAGTAGTATATACTTGCCCAATATTGTTGAGAACTGTCCCCGACTCAGCTTTACTGCCCGTTTTTTGATAAATAGCAAGAGATTGTTGAAAAAATGCTAGCGCTTTGGGATACTCGCCCCAACTTCTATAAACTTCTCCAATTCCCGTTAATGTTGCCCCTTCGAGGATTGTGTTATGAGTGTCTCGACTCAAGGTTAACGCCTGTTGCAAGGCTTGCATGGCTTTGTCATACTGACTCAAGTTAACGTATACTGAACCAAGATTGTTTAAAATCGTTCCTTTCCACGGCTTATCGTTTACTGATTGGCTAATAGCGAGTGCTTGCTGTAGCGTTTGAAGGGAAAGAGTATATCGTCCGAGATTGCGATAGACTATGCCAAGATTGTTGAGGGTGCGTCCCTCCATTTTACGATCGCCCGTTTGTTGATGAATAGCAATTGCTTGTTGCAAAGATGCGATCGCGCGATCGTAGCGAGCGAGTTTGTCATAAACTTGTCCTAGATTATGCAGCGTCGTTGCTTCTAGGAATAAATTTTGAGTATTTTTGCGATCGCTAACGCTCCTTGAAAGGATTCTAGCGCGCGATCGTACTGTCCCAACCGTTCGTAAACTTGCCCCAGATTGTAGAGAGTTATCCCTACATTAACTTTATCTTTGCTTGCAATATTAATCGCTAAAGCTTGCTCTAAAAATTCTATCGCTTGAGAGTAAAGACCCAAACGGCGATAAATAGTACCTATTTGGGTTAAAGTCGTCCCTTCAAGCTTCTTATCGCCTATTTTTCTTGCCTGTTTTAAAACGCGATCGAACGTTTTTAACGCTTCTGGAAATTGACCGCGATTAAACTGTTCGATACCTTGTTGATATAGCTGTATCGTTGCATCTGGAATAGTTTGGGTTTCTGCGTATCGAGATGCAAGAGACGGAGATGAAGATAGTGCTAGAGTAATCGCGATTACCCAGGCAAATTTTCTACGAAAAAACATTTTATAGCAATATTTACTAGAGTAGATCGAAGGTTTTGACTCCCCTTGTATCCTCCTTAGTCTGCATTCGCACAAGTGTTTGGAGATCGGTTAACCATGGCAAATTATCCCACAGATAACGGATTTAGGAACTTTACAAAACCTTTATATCTTGAAATGCGAAAAGTTGGGTTGACGAATGCAGTAACACATTGACAACCAATTTTGCAATCGAGGATGAATATATGGCTACTAATACACCACCCGCACTACCAAAAGAATCCAACGATACGATCGCCAAAGCAACCGATACAGGAATTACCTTCGATAAACCAGGGCACTATACAGCATCCGGCGCGATCGGTGATAATCCTAACGTAGCGCCAGAAATAGATGTCGATTTATTTAAAGTACAACTCGATGCGGGCGATCGCTTTGTGGTCGATATCGATTCTTTTGGAGGCGATATACCTTTAGATGCAGTGCTGCGACTGTTTAACTCTACTGGTCAAGAAATTGCAGTTAGCGACAACGATCGCGCCCCAGGCGAAGATTTTTCTCTCGATCCATTTCTAGAATTAACTGCCGCCAATACGGGCACTTTCTACATTGGCATTAGCGGATTCGACAATCTCAACTACAATCCTTCTGTAGAAGGAAGTGGTTCTACTTCTTTTATTGGCAACACGGGAGATTATAGCCTTAACCTTTTGGTTGCCCCTCCAACGGTTAAATCGGGTACTAGTGGCGATGACGTTCTCATCGGAACTGAAGGAAATGACAGAATTTCGGGTTTAGGCGGCGATGATGACATCATCGGTCTAGGAGGTCGCGATACTATTTTGGGAGGCGCTGGAAACGATTTAGTCGATGCTGGAAATAGCAATGACAGAGTTGAGGGAGGAGACGGCAATGATGAGATCTCTGGCGGTTTTGGCAGCGATACTCTTCTAGGCGGTAACGGACTAGATGTTGTTTTCGGTGGCGATGGCGACGACCAAATCAAAGGAGGCGCAGGGACAGATCGTCTTTTTGGTGATGGTGGAAACGACAATATCTCCGGCGAAGATGGCAACGATAATATCAATGGCGGAGAAGGATTCGATACGATTTCAGGCGGTGCTGGTAACGACAATATTTTTGGTGGCAATGATGGTTTTATTCTCTTTCCCATCGATGACACGAGTATGCCTGTTTTCGTTAGTGGCGATCGCATCAATGGTGAAGGTGGAAACGACAGAATCAATGGCGGCGAAGGAGATGACACCATTTTTGGCGGCATTGGCAACGATAATCTATTTGGGGGAGGCGGTTTCTTTAACGATAACCTTTTTGGTGGCGATGGAATTGATAGACTTACTGGCGGCGAGGGATTTGATTCGCTTGAAGGCGGTACAGGAAACGATACGCTAATTGGTGTTGCTACTGGCGCTGGATTTGGTACGTTTGAAATTGATACCTTAACAGGCGGTTTTGGGAAGGATCTTTTCTTGTTAGGCGACTCGAATCGCAGATTTTATGATGATGGCGATGCTGCTACTAGTGGCGATTTTGATTATGGGTTAATTACCGACTTAAACCTTAGTGAAGATAGCGTCCAACTGAAAGGGCCGGCTAATTTTTACAGTTTAGATTTCTTTACTTCGAGTACGGGAACGACGGACGCAGCCATTATTTTCGATCCTGGCGCGACGGCAAGAGGGGAAGTTATCGGGGTAATACAAAATGTTGCCAGCGATTTGAGTTTATCCAATCCTGCTTTTGTATTCGTGTAAAAATTAGTACAAGTTTGTCTGCGTTAAAGCGATCGCATAAGCTTATGCGATCGCTTTTCTTAACTATACGAATGAGTAGCTAACACCTAGCAGGATTCTTCTACTTAGAAAATGATGAAGTCTGAAGGCGCTAAATTGACAGCAGTAGAGAAGTTAATTTTAAAATCAAAACTGCCATCGTCATTGGTATCTAATTCATATGTTCTTCCACCATTGCTAGAGGAGATGTTCCCTTGACTCCATCTGAATCCTTGAATTGACAACTTATCAATTCCCTTGGTGAAATCTGCAATTAGATCGTCGTCGTCGCTTTCATCGCGGGAGAACGAGCGAAATACATCTCTTCCTGCTCCCCCAATCAGCCTGTCAGCGCCATTTCCACCAACTAGGACATCGTTATTGGCTCCTCCATTAATGACATCATTCCCTTCAGAACCGTGCATAGTGTCGTTGCCAAGACCGCCAACAAAAATATCGTCTCCCTCGCCACCAGTCATAAAATCGCTGCCGCCACCACCGATAAGCGTGTCATTACCTTCCTCGCCAATTAAGGTATCGTTAAGATTGCCACCGACTATGCGATCGTCACCCTCACCACCGTTGATTCGATCTGGACTAAAACCCAAACCGCCAAAGATGGTATCGTTTCCTTCATTTCCATTTAAAACATCCGAACCCAAACCGCCAATAATCAGATCGTTTCCTTCGCTACCTAAAATCGTATCGTTGCCAGCGTTTCCAAAAAGGCGATCGCTACCAGAACGACCATTAATAAAATCGTTTCCGATCCCACCATTCAGGATGTTATCGCCATCATTACCAATTAATACAGCCATTATTTACCTCTTATTTGCTGATGAATTTAGAAATTAGATCGGGCTTTTAAAGCAGCGATAAGTGACTCAAATGAGTGACTATTCGCTGTTGAATGACCCTCATATTTCTAATATCGTCGCTATTTATAAAAAAATGATAAGGCTTTTATGAGAGTTTTCTTAACTGTTTTTAGGTAAAAACAGTAATGTTTCTAAGATTTATCTAAAAATAAATATGAGCTTTTTGAATTTTAAATACTCAATTTTTATCGATCGCACACGATACAATCGGCTCAGAAACCATCTTTTCTAAACGTACTATCGGATGCTGTAACAAAGCCATCCATTCGGCTAAGAGAATCTTATCTTGCGGGCGATCGCGTCGGAGTTCTGCTAAGGCGGTTAGCGTTTCGTACCAGATTCCGTGGGCAGCATACAAGTTGGCTTGTTCGGTTGGCGAAGCGTCTTTTAACTGGTTTATCGTAGCAACGGGGATAGATTGACGTAGAATCACTCCATTAACCGAGAAAAAATCCGATTGACTCTGAGGATTACAAAATAGGTCGAATTTCCAACGGTATTTTTTCCCAACTTTTAGCGAGGGTGCGTCAGATGGAAGTACAAACCCCATAATTCCTGGCTTTCCGTTTACCTCAAAGGTATTTTGATAAACGGTTTTGTTGGTTTGTTCGTCCTTTAAACTTAAGGCAATGGAACCCGATGAATAGGGAACGTACAGCCAAAATGTCGGACGTTCTGCAACCGTTACGCCTAGATTCGTGGCGGGAACTAATGCAGTAAAGGGTTTGGCAAACTGCGGACAACCCGGACGACTTCCTGCATCCTGGCGATCGCCTGGTGCGCCATCGTTTGGCGGTTCAAATCGACTCGTTTTAGTTTCGGTGTGAGGAACTGACGATTGAAGGGATTCAGTTGCATTGCCTCGATAGGCGATCGGCGTTAACCCTACGATTAGAGTAATAGCAATTGTTTGATACAAGATCGTTCTAATCATTAGTTAATTGCTCTGTTGTCGTAATGCCTCTTATAAACGATAACAATTCCTCCAGTGATGATAGTGGCGATCGCAGATGGAACTAATGGAACCCAGATTCCCGCGATTAATAATCCCAAACAGACGGCTGATAATACTAGTATGCCTGAGCTTGCTATCAATATCCAAACCCAAATTGAGCGCGATTGCCAAGCGATTATCCCACCGACAATCGACCACGCCAAAATCCACGCGCCTTCTCCCCAGTCATTCCATACTGATAATAAAGGTTCCCCATCTAATACCGCACTGAGAATTTGACTGGTTGTTTGCGCTTGAATGGTTATTCCTGGCATTTTTTGATAAGGAAAGTATCCCGCGCTGTACGGCGTAAAAAAATTATCCGAAGAAATGGGGGCACTTACGCCGATGAGAACAATTTTATCTTTTATCCATTCTGGGTTGATGCGATCGGATAATACTTCGCTCAGTCTGACTTGTCGAGCAACCTTTTCTGGGGAACGATAGTTGAGTAAGATTTGAAATCCGCGATCGTCTATTCCTTGATAAGCGCCCGAATTTGCCGATAATTCTTCAAAAATTGCCTTGCCAATTTTTATTTGATGTCTACCTGCAATTTGTGGTTCTATCCCTTCTGCTGCTAAATACTGTAGGGCAATTCTAATACTGAAAGCATGATTAGTCGCACAGGGATCGTTATGAGACGGTTGCATAAACATCAAATGGCGGCGGACTACGCCATCGGGATCGACGACTACATCGCTAAAACCGAGGCGCGATTCAGGAATGTTGGGAGGCGGTGCAATTCCCGATTTGTTGGGATTGTTGGTTTCTTGAGAACTACAAATCGCAACGAAATTATCTCTGGCGATTTGTTGTAATAGTTGACTGTTTCCTTCTCCGATGGGGCGATCGCGAAAAATATCCAATCCAATAACTCGCGCTTGCTTCGATTCTAGCTTGGCGATCGCTCGTGCTAAGATTTCATCGGGTAACGGAAAGCCATAACGATTGAGATCTTCCTCGGTTGCTTCAACCACTAATAGGCGCGAATCGATTCCTTTATCGGGACGCAATCTCATTAATTTGTCAAAAGTTTGTAGTTCTCCAATTTGAAGCAAACCAAGCGATCGCATTCCTATTATTAAAGTAGTCGCGATCGCGCTGGCAATTATTGGTAACTGAATCGGATATTTTTCTTTTTTTAAGGGATAAGTAAACGGATCGACGGCTGGATTTTGACAGCTAACGGGCAACCAACTCGCACAAGGAAATTTATCTTCTAATCCTTGCAATCTTTTTCTCGCTTCTCTGATAGCTTGATACAGGGATTTTCCACTAGCAAATCCATTGAGAAAATACTTCAAAAATTCTTGCGCTACTAGATCGGGTACGGGTTCCGCCATGACAACGATTTGTGGAATCTGCAATCGTTCTAATTGATAAGCTAATCCTAAGCCATCACAAGAGTTGAAAATTGCTAGTTGCAAGCCATTTTTTACTGTTTTTTTTAAGGCTTCGCTTAGTTCTTGAAGGGTTAAGTTATCGTTAGGATTAATCGAGATATGACCGCTTTTCTCCTGAGATTTACTATGTCCGGCAAAAAATAAAATATCCCACGATTTTTCCCAAAGGCGATCGTTCAAGGTTTGACGTTGTGGTTCTACTAAAAAAGTGACTTGAGCGTTGGGCAAGCTTTCTAATATTTTTCTATCTTTTCTACATTAATTCCTTCACTATTACCCAAAATAGCTAATATTTTTATCGGCTTTTGTTGAGATTTTTTTTTATAGATAGGCGATTGATACTCCGAAGTACAAAGAGCGATTTCTGCTTCGGGATAATAATCTTCTAAAAAATCCCACAAATGCCAAGGTAATTGTCGTAAATAAACATTTTCCGTGCTAATTAAAACTCGCAAAGGTTCGGATGAATTAATATTAGCCAGCCAATTTTTTTGAATTGAAGAAAATGAAGGTGAATTTAGCCATTCATTCAAATAGCGACGTAATTGAATCGCTAAATCGTAACATTCTTCTTGGCGTTTTTTAAGAGAACTATCGATCGCAATACCTTTGGGAACGATCGCGCGTCCTTCCCATCCCAAACTGCGATAACTGGTTTGCCAATTGTGATAGCGTACCAATAAATCGCGAACTGGCGGCAAACTTCCTTCAATTTTTGTATGAGGATATCTATAATCAGAGCTAATTTCTAAAGTAACTTGAAATCCTTGTTTAATATCCCCATCTAATTTGAGAACAACTAATTTTGTCATAAAAAGAAGTATACAAAGCTACTATTAATTTTTATAATTCTCTTTACTCAAATACCAATGCCAGATTCCACCTTCATTAGGGTCATCCGTTGTCCCCACAAATTGCATTCCTATGTTTTGTAATAATTTTGTCGAGGCATTATTGATGGCAAGAGTCTGCGCTTGTATCGATTTAATATGGGAATAAGAAAAGGCATATTCTATTAATCCCCATGCTGCTTCTGTTGCTAATCCTCGATTTCTATATAAAGGAATAATTTCATAGCCAATTTCTACTATTCCTCGTGCATCTGCTTTGCCTTTAAATCCACCCCAACCGATTAATATATTATCTTCTCTGTGAATAAAAAGATACGCTCCCCATTCTAATAAAGAGGGATCGCTTAAAAGCGATCTATACATATCTGGAATAACGTCAAAAAAATCTGTCCAATTGTCGGGAACGATCGCGCCAAGTATTAATTCTAATTCCTGGCGATCGCTTAAAATTGCCTCAAAATGTTTTAACTGGCAGGGAATCAATTTGAGTTGTTTTGTTTCAATCATTTTTTAGATTTGTTACTCTAAGTTTAGATGACAAATTTCTCAGTAACTTTAATGTCATTGAGTGCTAGCTGAATGCTAAAGCGATCGCCAATATCTCCGATAAACTCAAATTGAATATTTTGATTGTTATTTTGTGCTTTGGCTTCCATTAGTTTTCCGCCCTCATCGTCAAGCAAAATAAGTTGAAGGTTTTTAGGAAGATAATATTGTTCTTTAGGTGGATATATTTCAACTAAAATATCCATTTTTATCTCATCTTCTGGCATGAGAGAAATAATTAAATCTACTGCCGCCTCTTGTTGCATTAATTCAATTCGCTTTGCTCTTTCGATTTTTTGTTGAGAACGAAAAGCAAAGGTTGGCTGTCTTGTTTTTACAATTGCATCATTTAATGCTTGCCAACTTGAATGAAATACCCCTTCTAACCACTGACTTAAATTAATTGGCGATGCGTGCGAATGCTTCAGTTGCATTAAGTATTCAAGCAGATGGTCTATGGGTTGTAATTGTTCTAACTTTAATTGGCTAGTCGCTACAGTTTTAGAAAATCCTAACAAATTGGCTTGGGAACTATCGGGATCGATCTGAACGACCACATAAGCAATGCGATCGCTCTGCACTTCTGGAGGAACATAACAAATAGTATCGCTATGAATCTCGCCAATCAAAGGACGACATTCCAAACGTCCCGAACCCAAAACTTCTAAATCTGCCACATCTGCAACGCACTGAATGGCAGTATTCCAACTATCTCCTGCGATTAAATCGGTTGCAATTCCGAGAAGATTTAAATAGTTGTAAACGGCGCGAACAGCTAAAGTATTTAGATAAACGCGATCGGCTTTGGCTCTCGTCGGCTGTTTTTTAGCAAATTGTTCGGCATTTTGCTTAATTTCTTGCGTAATCGGAACCGGAATTGCTAATTCTTCTATTTTCTCAATTTGGCTGTTCATCATTTAATGGGTTGGGGTTAAGCGATAAAAATCTAGGACTCAACTAATGGCAATTGTTTCGAGATATCCTTGGGATACCCCAAATTGTCGTAATAGAGGCAAACATTTGCGGTTGTACCATTTTGGTAAATCTTTTGCTTCTGCGGGAGTCAGGTCGAACTTTTGGGCAATGACATTCCAAGAGGTTTCGTCGGGAAATCGCAACAAAAATAAAGCTTGACAATTTATTTCAGAACGCTTTCTAAAATAAGTGCTGCATAATACTTTATCGGGGTCGGCGCGAACCCACTCCAACGTTCTTTCCCAAATATCGAGAACTTGCTGAATATCAGAAGATGCTCTCAGAGCGTTTACTAGGTCGCTGCTTTCATCTTCTTCTCGCGCTTGAATAGTAATATGTCGCTCGTGCTGTTTTTGATAAGCATATCGATATCTCCTTAAACGCTTTTTGAGTTCGTCGTCTAACCAAGTAATGACTTCTTTAACCGTTGGGTCATATTCTTCCAAATGGCGAAAGCAATACTCCCACATCTCTTGAAGAGCGTCACTGTAGTATGGGGTGCGCTCTTTCCAGAGTTTGCCGGATTTCATTACCAATCGGTAGATTTGATTGAGTTGTTGCTGACGCTCTAAACTGCCAGGTGTAGAGGTACACGCAAAGGCAATAAGCTGACGGAGCTTTTTATTGAGGTTGTCCATGACAAGAGCGTTTGATGTCTGCTAGCAGCTACGCTTAAAAATTGCCTTTTTATCTTTAAGATTTTGGCGCAATCGAAATTCTTTCGCTTCTACTTACTGAGTTACACAACGCTCAAAACCATTTTTCGCATTCTTGTCTGAAAAATTTTTTTGATTAAGAGTAGCTGTAGCCCCTTCAGGTTAAAAATATAAATTTCCACTAGTAACCAAATATCATCGGACGACAACTCGATAATACAGAATGTAAATTGACGACATTCCCAATTATTGCGATCGCAGGTGCTTCAAATTTCGTCTCTTCAACTTGTCTGACAATCGTTTCCAACGTCCCGATTAATTCTTCTTGTTCGGGTCGCGTTCCCCAACGGACTAAAGCAATGGGGAGTCTTGCTAGTCAATCCCGCCTGCAATGAGTTCGGGTACGATGTTAGCGAGGT
>JAAUUT010000177.1 GCA_012031035.1 Candidatus Altimarinota bacterium
ACGATAAAATTCAGGTAACATTATCTTTGAATCGGTCTTGTAACAAATTTAGACCGATTCTTTTTCTACCATAGTTAGTCTCGATTCGCTACCCAGTAAGCTTTCCATCGGGTCGTCACCCCGTCAGTGTTAGCGCACTTGTCGAGCGAGAAAAGATACCTCTCCCACCTCCAGCACCAATTGGACAAAAAATTTTTCTGCTAATGTGCCTTCTTCAAACATTCAGAGATCGACTCCGCTAATGGGACTTAAACAATCCTAATGAACAAAGTAGGCTATAATAATTGACTGATAAACGTTTCACGTCGAGATTACCCGAATGAGAGAGACAACTCCTGCGGCTATGCCTCCATGTTTTGACAAATGGTGTAAGCGTTTTGACGATTGCTTCACAACTAAAGCTCAAAAAACGGGTTTTAGACATTATCTAGGAGGATTATTAGGAGAAAGTGAGAGAAAAAACCTAACTCAAATGGCAAATAGCTCAGTAGGAGTAGTTTACAATCGATTACACCACTTCTTGACTGATGCTCCTTGGTCGGCTCATCAGATTAATGAACGCCGTTTAGAAGTCATGAACAAATGTTCTCAAACGAGAATTAGTCAAGGATTTGCCTTAATTTTAGATGATTCGGGAGATAGGAAAAGCGGCAATTTTACATCGGGAGTGGGAAGACAGTACATTGGAGAAATTGGCAAAACCGATAATGGGATAGTAGTGGTAACAACTCATCTATATGATGGAAAAAAAGCTTACCTTTAGACCTAGAGTTATATCAGCACGCTAGTTCATTGCCAGAGGGAAAAAAAGATGAAGACTTTAAAAAGAAACCCCAATTAGGAATAGAGTTAATTAACCGAAGTTTAGCGAGAGGCTATCGACCATCAATTGTCTTAATTGATGCTGGTTATGGCAATAATACAAGCTTTCTTAAAACCCTAGAAGAAAAAAAACTCAAAATATTTAGGAGGACTAGCTAAAAATCGAAAAGTTATTATTAAAGACGAGTCTGGTATTGAAAGAGAAACTCGTCTAGATGAATATGCAAAAAGTTTAGCCAAAAAGAGTTTTGAGGAAATTATTTTAAAGTTAGATAAACCTAAAATCGTTTGGGTAGTTACATTTAAAGCTAAAATGTCACAATTAGAAGGAGAAAGAACTTTTGCTATCGTTATGAATGCAAATTGTTTTGAAGAAGCAACAGATATTGATTATTTTATCACTAATGTTGATGCCCCTATAGTGACAAATGAATGGATAGTAACAACTTACTCTCAAAGGAATTGGGTAGAAGTATTTTACAGGGAAGCGAAGGGATGGTTAGGTTTAAAAGAATACCAAGTTAGAGATAAAAAGAGCTTAATCAGGCATTTTATTCTAGTGTTTTGTGCCTACAGTTTTATCCTTTGGCATAAGTTAACTGGGGGATTACAAAGACGATGGGGCAATAAACCTTTGAAGACCTTTACTGAAGCCTTGGAGGCCTTTCGTACAGCTATGTCTTTTCGTTTTTTTGATTGGTTGACTGATAACAGAGATGTGTTTGCCGCTTATAAAGAGAGCTTAGGCTTTATTTGGGCTTGATTTTTGTTTAAGTCCCACTAATAATTTCAGTACGGCGGTCTCTAGATTTTGGTCGGCGTGGATAACTGGTAACATCTTTTTTTCCGATGGCAGCTTTTACATTTTCTATAGTCCTTGATTTGCCAGAGTTAAACTGTGAGAGCGATAGGGCTGATGGAGTGATAATTTAATAGATAATTTTTGATGTAAAGCTTGTTGCGATTGTGATGACGATCGCGCGATCGATATCAAATGGTAATTTAACGAACTTGACATGAAAATATCAGTGTAGGCACAACGGTATTATTTGGTTGTTGTAAGAAACTTGGCTCGGTTTTTGGTTGACTACTTCTATTTTCTTGTGACTCCAAAGACAACCATTCTTGAGTCGGCGGAGAGTTGAATAAATCGTCAGGAGATGGTGGCAATCCTCCGCGTCCTACATTATAGAAAGAAATCCTGCCTCTGGCTGTGCCTCCTACTCGACAGCCTTGGGCGACTTCGACATTAATTCTTTCTTCTGTCAGATTTTCTAAGCCGCGAGTGGGTTCAATTCCAGAAGTGTTGATGATTACTTCACCTGGGGTTCCTGCGGTCGAGCTAGCCGTAATATCGCTCAGGGGTGTAAGTTGTTGGCGGAAGTCAATGCCAAAGATACTTTCAGTGTTGATAATAACCCTTCCTCCATCGCCAAGGAAAGCATTAGCTGTAATATCGCTATTTTCTTGAGGAATGGCAACGATTGAGCCTGCATCGATAAAAATATTGCCCCCATCGCCACCTGCTTCTGCTGTACCTGCGGTAGTGGAGATTTGAGAGCCGTTGCGTAGGAGTAATAAATCTTGTACGTTTAGGGTTAGATCGCCGCCTTGAGTACTGGCTGTTTCGGCAGAGATTGTCCCATCATCGAGAAATAAAGAGTTGGTTTTTACTAGAATTTGACCGCCTACTCCAGTTCCTTGACTGTTAACTGAAATTGCGGCTCCATCTTCAACCAATAACTTCTCGGTAGTTATGTTTAATCTACCTGCATCTCCTGCTCCTTCTGTTTGAGCCGTTATAGTAGTTGGCTCGCGATCGCTCGGTCTAATACCACTCAGTTGCACTGATTCAGAGGCATTAACCGTTACAGTTCCTCCATTCCCTTCGCCGCGAGTCAAAGCCGCAATTCTGGCTCCACCTTGAAGGAGCAACTGTTTGGTATCTATATTTAAATCTCCAGCTTCTCCTTTTCTTTCCGTATTAGTTGTTAAGAAACTTGAAAACCGACCATCGTTAGAAGTGCCAATGATTTTTACTGACTCAGAGGCATTGACTGTTAATCTACCTCCATTCCCTTCGCTACTAGTACTAGCAGTTACTCCTGTTCCATCTCGAATTAACAACCGTTGGGTGTGAATATTTAAATTTCCTGCATTTCCTTTTCCTACCGTACCAGTTGCCAATCCACTTCCTATTAATCCACTTGTGAGTCCGCTATCTGGAGAACCTCCAAGTAATTGAACTGATTCGGTAGCATTGACAGTTAAATTTCCCCCTTCTCCTTCGTGGTTGGTAATAGTTGTAATCCCTGCACCATCTCGAACTAGCAATCGTTCGGTGTTAATAGTTAGATCTCCTGCATTTCCTTTTCCATTCGTGCTAGTAAGCAGTAAAGTTGAATTCTGACCTTCTGAAGCTACCCCCACAACTCGAACAGATTCGGTAGCATTGATAATCAAAGAACCTGCATCTGCATTACCTAAAGTGGCGGTCGATATGACTCCATCTCGAACTAGTACCTGTTCGGCGTTAATAGTTAAATCTCCTGCTCTAGCCCGTCCTGCGGTAGAAGTTGAAATCTCTGCACCATCTCTTAGTAGCAATTTTTCAGTATTAACAATTAAGTCTCCTGCTCTCCCTGTCCCCACCGTTTCACTGCTTAAACTACTTGGACGACCACTGGCATTTCCAAGCAGTTGAACAGACTCGGTAGCATTTATCGTCAATTTACCTCCGCCTCCTTCGCCCCTAGTACCAGTTAAAATTCTTGCTCCTCCTTGGATAAGCAACTGTCGTGCAGTCAAGCTTAAATTTCCTGCCTTTCCTTCGCCGTTTGTGAGAGTTGATATTAAAGCCCCATCACGCACTAGCAACTGTCCAGTTGTAATCGTTAGATTTCCCGCATTTTCTTTGCCTAATGTTCCAGTACTTAACTGATTAACTATCTTTCCATCAGAAGAAGTGCCGAACGCGCGAAAAGATTCGGTAGCATCAATCGTCAAATTACCTGCCTTTCCTTCGCCGCTTGTGAGAGTTGATATAAAGGCTCCGTCGCGAACTAGCAACTGTCCAGTTTCTATCTTCAAATTGCCTGCATTGCCTTTTCCTGTCGTCCCAGTTGTTAATATACTGGGGGAGTTTCCTTCTGTAAAACTCCCAAATAGTCGAACAGATTCGGAAGCTTTTATAGTTAAGTTTCCTCCATCTCCTTTATCTGTAGTAGAAGTTGAAATGCTTGCGCCATCGCGAACTAACAACTGTTCGGTTTCAATCCTCAGATTTCCTGCCTTGCCTTTGCCTGTCGTGCCAGTGGTCATATTACTGGAAATATTTTCATCAGGAGAAATTCCCAGCAGTCGAACGGATTCGGAAGCCTTTATGATTAAATTTCCTCCGTCTCCTTCGCTGCTAGAATCAGTTAAAATACTTGCGCCATCGCGAACTAGCAACTGTTCGGTTTCAATCCTCAGATTTCCTGCGTTGCCTTTGCCTGTCGTGCGAGTTGTTAGGCTACTGTTACTCAACTGCACTGATTCGGAAGTGTCTACGGTCAAATTTCCGGCGTTTCCTTCGCTTCCAGTGTTGGTGAAGATTGTGGCTCGCTCCTGAAGCATCAACTGTTCCGTCTCAATCTTCAAGTTTCCAGCGTTGCCTTTTCCGGCTGTGCCAGTAGTTAGGCGGCTATTCTTCAATTGCACTAAGTCGAAGGCATTAACGGTTAAATTTCCTCCCGCTCCTTCGCTTCCAGTAAGAGTTGAAATAGTTGAACTATCTCGAAGCAATAACTGCGGTGTCGTAATGGTTAAATTTCCTGCCTTGCCTTTTCCTGTCGTGCTAGTGGTTAGAATACTATTAATCAATTGCACTGATTGGTCGGCATTGATGGTCAAATCTCCTCCTTCTCCTGCGTCTCCGATTGTTAAAATTCTTGCGTCATCTCGAACGATTAACTGTCCAGTTTTGATACTCAGATTTCCTGAGTTGCCTTGACCTAAAGTTCCAGCAGTTAGCAGACTATTAATTAATTGCACCGATTGGTCGGCATTAATGGTCAAATCTCCTCCTTCTCCTGCGCTTACAGTAGTAGTAAAAATCTGTGCGCCATCCCGAACGATTAACTGTCCAGTGTTAATGCTCAAGTTTCCTGAGTCCCCTTGACCTAAAGTTCCAGCAGTTAGCAGACTATCAATCAATTGCACCGATTGGTCAGCATTGATGGTCAAATCTCCTCCTTCTCCTGCGCCTCCAGTAGTAAAAAGCCCTGCACGATCTCGAACTACTAACTGCGGTGTCGTAATGGTTAAATTTCCTGAGTTGCCTTGACCTAAAGTTCCAGCAGTCAGGAAACTGTTAAGCAATTGCACCGATTGGTCGGCATTAATAATCAAATCTCCTCCTTCTCCTGCGCCTTCGGTAGTAGTTGAGATATTTGCGTCATCCCGAAGGATTAACTGTCCAGTGTTAATGCTTAAATTTCCTGAGTCCCCTTGTTTTGTCGTATTAGCCGTCAGATCGCTATTACTCAATTGCACTAGATCGGAAGCATTGACAGTTAAATTGCCTCCTTTTCCTATCCCAAAAGTATTGGTTGAGATGAAGGCTTCATCTCGAACCAACAACTGTCCAGTCGTAATGGTTAAATCTCCTGCTTTCCCCGTGCCAAAAGTTCGAGCGAATAAAGCACTGGGACTCTGACCGTCAGAATAAATACCGAACAGTCGAACGGATTCGGAAGCATTGATGGTTAAATTGCCGCCATCTTGCCTGCTATAGTTATCAGTTACAATTTGCGACCCATTTAGAACCAACTGTCTTGCCTGAATAGTTGCATTTCCGCTTGGACTTGGGAGTAAAGAGTTACTGGTAAAAAGTAAGCTATTGGCTAACGAGATTCGATCGCGAGCAACCAGTGTCAGATCGCCAGCTTTATCGGCACTTAAAGAAGTCTCAATTAAGCCATTGGTAAAAGAAATATTGCTTCTAGAGTCGAGAATAACATCGCTCCCATCTCCTCTAATCTGGGTAACAGAAATATCTCCTCCTGGTAAAGATTCGTTGGGCGAATACTGATTAGTCAACAAAACTTGCCCATTGGGAGCATTTATAATAACTTGACCGATGCTAATATCTGCACTAGACGGGGTAACTGGAAACTCAAAAGGCGGGAAAAAAGACCCGTCTCCTTCCAAAAATGGAGTTCCGATCGCGTCTAGTGCTACTCCAGCACGAATATCCAGCGTCGGTTGAGTTCTCCCATTTACAGCGACTGTCTCGCCGTTAGATAAACTAACTTGCTCGACTAATCCATTCTCTGAATCCGCGCCAGTAATAATAACCCCCAGGGGAATCTCGACTTTACCGCCTGCTAAAATGTGCAGCGAGGCTCCTCGATACCCGTTAATCAAAACGTCTCCAGCCGTTCGTATAATTGGGTCCTTTGGGCTAGTTAAATTTCCTAATTTTCCATTTAACGTTTCGATGCGAAAATTGCCGCCACTCCAATAACGTGCATCGCCGATTACGGGATTGGGCGATCGCAAAATCATATCCTTACCAGAAGCTAACCCGCTTTCTGGATGGTTTAAAGCCAAAATATTTACCTGTTCGTTACCTTGAATTAATAAATTTCCTCCCGATGCAGCGACGAAGGGGCGAGCGATGCTATCTTGAATGCGAACGCTATCTTTTGCCAGAAGCGCCATATCTGCGGTCGTGCTTAATTGACTCTCGATTAAGGTTAAATTTCCAGATGATGAAAGTTTAGCGGTTTTAGCTTGTAGCGATGTTCTTTCTAAAACAATATCTTCTGGATTTACAGCAATATTAGACCCAACTAGCCTAACTTGTCCATAGCGATCGCTCCTCAGTCCAGTTTCTTTCCCTACATCAAGCACTATTTCAGACAAAGAGGGAACTGGGGGATCTCTGTGAGACAAATTAGTTGGTCGAGTAAGCGTTTGTCCGAGTAACTGTCCTCTTTGACCTAGCTGAACTTCTGCACTGACTTTTTCGGGAACCGTAGTTAGTGCTATCTCTCCGTTGGGTGCGCTAAGAGTTCCTATGGCGATCGCACTTCCACCGACTAGCGTTAGATTTTGCCCAGTTCTTAGATCGGCTGCATTGAGAATGATACCGCGATCGCTTCCTTCAAATACCAACCCAATCGGGACGGGTACGTCTATCGTCAGTAACGGTGGCGAGTTGGGATTAGTCGCACTAAAGTTCTCTCCGTTAGGAAAAGCAATACTATTGGCGGTGCTACCGATAAAAGAGCCTCGCACATCTAAGGTGGCGTTGGGGCCGAAGATAATCCCGTTAGGATTAATAAAGAAGAGATTGGCATTTCCTTCTACTCCCAACGTTCCAAAAATCTGCGAGGGATTATTTCCCGTGACGCGAGAAAAAATAGTGCGAATCGCCGCAGGATTGGCAAAGTAAGCGGCGCGACCTTCATCTATACTAAATTCTCGAAAGCTGTGAAACAGGTTAGAACCCCTCGTAGCACCTCCTGTTATGCGATCGCGCGTTGCATTGACTCGCTCGATTTGAGAGCTTTCGGACGGGTCTAATGTATTGTCAGGAAGGATTTGAGCTTGAAGCGACTCGCTATCGAGGAAGTCGAGAACGCTTAAAATTAACAAAAAGTTAAGTAACTGCCAAGGCGAGCGCCCGTTTTTCGCAATCGTCAAGATTCACCCCCCAACTCAACTGCGTCAATTGTCAAAATGATAAGTGAATAACACTCTCTGAGAAGCGATTGCTTATTTTTAATTTAAATTTTCAGCGGGAGCGAAAATGCGATACTTTCATGGATGCGCGATTCCTAACTCTCTTTTGTCATTACAACGGAGACGGCGATCGCCTATCGTCTCGAACTTATTTCTAGTTATCATGCCTCCATTTCCTCGTCACTGATTGCCATTGCCACGGTTACACGCAAGGAGCAATTCTTCAATAACTTCTGCGATCGCTCCCCTGAACTGCTGATAATGATGCACCGCAAGTTATCTATCCTGGCGGCTAAGACGGGGAGAAAAAAGGCTGAGATAGTGCGGAGGCTATTAGATGATGCCCTGTCCAATGTTGAGGATTAATAGCAGCAATTAAGTAATGCAGTAATGCAGTAATGCAGCAATGCAGTAATCAATGCAGTAGTTATGTCTATCCTCAGCATTTAATAGGGGTGGCGATTGAATTGTTGCGATCGCACTAGCAGTCTAAATTACATTTTGTATCAAGGTCGATTTCAGCTTAGGGGCTGTTGCCATTTCACATGGGAAGCCAGAGAATAGAGCAAGCGAGAGCGACGGTAGCTTCGTAATTACGTTCTTTGCTTATCAAATCGAGTGGCGACTGAGCGAAAGTGCTTGAGTCGGGCGAAAGCATTTTCAACCAGATGACGAAGTTTATATAAATGCCAGTCGATCTCGTCGTTGCCCAGCAAAGAGTTTTTCTTTCTGGGGATGAGTGGGGTTTCGCTCCTGCTACGGACTTGCTCTCTCAGAGGCTCGCTATCATAACCTCTATCAGCAATTTTAGCTTTTGATGGCGGTAAAGCCTCGAAAAATTCAGGAGCGATTTTACACTCGTGAACTTCTCCACCTGTAATTTCAAACTGTATCGGCAATCCAAAAGAATCAACTGCTAGGTGTATTTTTGTACTGTTTCCTGCTACGGATTTGCCAATAGCTGTCTCCTGTCCTTTGGCGGCTCCACTACTGTGTTGATGAGCTTTTACTATACTCCCATCAATAAACTCCCATTCAAGATCGGGTTCTGTGCAGAGCCTTTTAAAAATCGACATAATTTTTTGACGGCTCGACCAAGCATTAAAACGTTTGTAGATTTTATTCCAATTGCCGAATGCTTTGGGCAAATCACGCCACGGACATCCTACGCGCAAACGATCTAGTATTCCCTCAACTGTTAAGCGTAACTCGCTCTTGTCATATCCCTCTTTTGTCACTCTCCGAGAATTAAAATGAAGAAACCAAGACAATAAATCTCTACAAGACGGAGAGCATAATGGATGTAGAATTACAGATCCTCAAACATTTGGCAAGAGAAGCACAACCT
>JAAUUT010000056.1 GCA_012031035.1 Candidatus Altimarinota bacterium
CCCCAGTCCCCCAGTCCCCCTTGTCTACCTTGTCTCCCCGTCTCCCCATCCCCCGTCTCCCCTCTTAAAGGTAACGCTTTAACAAAGGGGAATTTTTGAGATGAAGCTAATGATTGATATCGCGAGATTGCGTCAAATAGGACTTTTTAACGTTCTTGACGACGAACAGTGTCAAGTTTTGGAGTGGGGGAAGGAAAGATGGCTGGAAACTGACGAAGTTTTAGCTGTTGAGGGAGAACCATCGGGATACTTTTGGGTGTTATTAGAAGGGAACATTCAGTGTACCAAACGAGTAGGCGATCGCCAAGTTCTCTGGACTAGCTTTGATTCTCAGACCTATTTCGGACACGAGTTGATTTTACTCGACCAACCCTATCTTGCTAGCGCTCGTGCTACTTGTACTTGTCATCTGTTAGAGTTCGATAAAGAAGCTTTTTGGAAGATGCTCGAACTCTGTCCTTCAATTGCTCGCGAACTCTTGATTAGTACCGTTCAGCGATCGCAAAATCTTGATTTTGTCTCTTTCCAAGAACAGAAATTAGTTTCTTTAGGCAAGCTCATTTCTGGATTGGCCCAGGAGTTGAGTCATCCTGCTACAACCAGTCGTCAAGCGGTCAGACAACTGCATCAAATGTTTGAAAATATTCAGCCAATTGCCTTAAATTTAGACTTTGAAGAGATAGAAGAATACCATCGAGTTAAACTAACGCTGCTCGACGAGATCGAGCAAAGCACCCAGCATATTTCCAAAATCGTGCAAGCTGCTAAAGATTATACTTACCTCGATCGCGCTCCTTTACAAGAAACCGATATTCACGAGGGGTTGGAGAACACGTTAAGAATCTTAGGACATCGACTGGGAGACGCAATTATCGTTATTCGCGAATACGATACCAGTTTGCCGCCTATTTGCGTTTATGGTAGCGAATTAAATCAGGCGTGGACGCATTTAATTGAGAATGCGATCGAGGCAATGGCTGGACAGGGAACCCTTGTGGTGCGAACTTCGCAAGTAGAAGAGTGCATTTTAGTCGAAATTATTGATAGCGGAGTGGGAATTCCCCCTCCAGTGCAACCTCATATTTTCGAGCAATTTTTTACGACGAAAGATGTCGGACAAGGAACGGGATTGGGATTGCCCATCACTTATCGCGTTGTCGTCGAACGCCATCGAGGACAGTTACTAGTCGAATCGGAACCCGGACGGACGTGCTTTCGCATCTTTTTGCCGATGAATCTAACCGAATTTTAAAATTTCGCTTGTTTGCGCAATAATTCGCCAATAGTTAGATTGAATTCCGATTTTCCCTCAAAAACCGTTCCGACTTTGCCTCTTTCAAAATGAATTTTAGCTAGTCGATACCCTTCTTCTGGCAAGGGAATATAACCGACCTTGCTGACGATTTCTGGCGCTTTTTCGAGATAAGCTTCTACAAAGGTTTGCAATGCGGGGTTGTCTTGCGCTGCTTGAGCGTTGACATAGATAAACAGAGGACGAGATAGCGGTTGATATTGGGCGGTTTCAACCGTTTCTCGCGAAGGAATAATAGCGCCTTTGCCACTATCGATCGCCACGGATTTTAGTTTATCGGTATGCTGTTCGTAATAGGAAAAACCCAAATATCCCATAGCATTTGGATTATTCCTTATCCCATTGACGATAACCTCGTCATCCTCGCTAGCCGTATAGTCCTGACGACTGGCTCCTCTAGCTCCATCGATCGCTTCGGTAAAATAGTCATAAGTTCCCGACTCTTTATCTGGGCCGTATAATTGCAAAGGGCGATCGGGAAAAGACGCTCTTACTTGTTGCCAATTAGTAATTTTGTCTTCAGCTTCCGGCTCCCAAATTTTTTTCAATTCTTCTATCGTCAGATTCTGGGCCCAGTTATTCTGAGAATTCACGACGATAGTCAGCGCATCGAAAGCGATGGGCAGTTCGATATATCTTATCTGTGCATTATTGCAAGCTTGCATTTCCTCGCTCAAAATAGGACGCGAAGCAGCCGCAATTTCTATTTCTCCCGCACAAAACTTCTTAAAACCTCCTCCCGTTCCTGAAAAATTGACAGAGATATCGCTCTGTTCGATTGACTTATTAGTGGCTTGCGCTTGTAATTCTTTGACAATTTCTTGGGAGATTGGATAAACGGTACTAGAGCCGTCAATTTTTATTGGTTTGCTTAACTCTGTAGAAACTGACGCACAGCTTCCTAAAAGTGTAGTCGTTCCTATTGTTATTGCTAAGGTCGCTATTTTGAGAGATCTTTTTTTTGTTATCTTACTCATTTCCCCACTTCTAACACACTGTATTCATAAGAGTTTTTAATTTAAATTAACCTTAACCCTCTAAGTTTAAGATAAAGCTAACAAACTCCTCTGCTTAATAATTTGAAATTTTGCTTTGAAAAGATTCAAGAAAGATTAATCTCCCAAAAACTCTAAAATCAGTTTTAAGAAATTAACTTAAAAGTTTTCTCAATAAACAATTAAAAAGCTATTGTTGCGATTGTTAATTTTCAAGCTGAAGAATTCTCTAAAAAGTTCTTAACCTGTTGTTTACCAATAACATATACCGTCTGTCGTAAGATGGACAAGACTTACTAAACTAATCAAGTTCTAAAATATGATTGCTCGTTCTTCCGGTTTAATCAAACGTTCTTATCAAATAACTACTTCTGTATGTATGCTGGCATTTGCAGCCAGCTTGACTGCCTGTGGTGGCGGTTCTACTGATACTGCTACTCAAACGCCAGGGGCAACTGGAACCGAAGGCACTGCGACCCCAACAGAAAGCGCCTCGGCTCCGATGGAAAAGCCGCCACTTACCGGACAAGTTGCTCTAACTGGAGCAGGTGCTTCTTTCCCCGCTCCTTTATATCAGAATTGGTTCGTGCAACTCAATCAAGAAGTTCCCGATCTTCAAGTGAACTATCAATCCGTAGGTAGCGGCGCGGGAGTCGAACAGTTCACGGCGGGAACGGTAGACTTTGGCGCTAGCGATGTAGCCATGAAAGACGAAGAAATAGCTAAAGTCAGCCGAGGCGTATTGCTGCTGCCTATGACTGCGGGAAGTATCGTAATGGCATATAACTTGCCTGGCGTTGAAGGATTGAAACTACCTAGAGACGTTTATGTTGGTATTTTCGATGGAACGATTACCAAGTGGAACGACCCAAAAATTGCTGAAGCGAACCCAGGCGTACAACTTCCCGACCAGCAAATTACGGTAGTGCATCGCTCTGACGGTAGCGGAACGACTGGCGTATTTACGCAACACCTCGCTTCGATTAACGAATCCTGGGCAAAATCGATTGGTTCTGGAAAGACAGTAGAATGGCCGACTGCTAAAGGAAAATTTATTGGCGGTAAAGGCAATGAAGGTGTAACGGCAGCCATTCAACAAAATGCAGGCGCGATTGGCTATGTCGAGTATGGCTACGCTAAAAATAATAATCTGACGATGGCGGCGTTGGAGAATAAGGCTGGTAAATTTATCGAACCAAACGACCAAGCAGCATCTGAAACGCTTGCCTCAGTTCAGTTACCAGAAAACCTCAAGGCATTTATTGAAGACCCGGAAGGGGATAATTCTTATCCCATCGTTACCTATACTTGGATGTTGGCTTATGAAAAATACGACGATCCGCAAAAAGCGATCGCGATGGAAGCTATGATTCAATATGGTTTAACCAAAGGTCAAGAGCAAGCTGCTGCTTTAGGATACGTACCGCTACCCAAGAATGTCATCGAAAAAGTAGCGGCAACTGCCGATAAAATTAGCCCAGATTATCAAATCAAGGTTAATTAACTCGCCTCAAATGGAGAAATCACACTGTATTTCTCCATACATTTGTTAAAATAGATTTGTACGATTGGTTATTTTGTGACTTCCCCAGTTTACTCAAACTCCACTTCCACTCGCGATCGCTCCCTTGAATCTGAAAAAACGCTCGATCGCGCGTTTATCGGGTTAACGCTAGCATTTGCTATCGGAATCGGCGTAATTTTATTAACGATCGCCACGGTTGTCTTTTTGCGATCGCTCCCAGCCATACAAGCCTATGGCTTCAGTTTTTTAACCACTAGTGCCTGGAATCCCGTGCAGGGAAGAGAGCAATATGGCGCATTACCCGTCATTTACGGAACCTTGGTGAGTTCTGCCATTGCTCTATTTATTGCCGTTCCTTTAGGCATTGGAACCGCTATTTTTCTGAGCGAGGATTTTATCCCTCAGAAAGTTCGGGTGCCTCTCGTCTTCATGGTTGAATTATTGGCGGCAATTCCTAGCGTAGTTTACGGTTTATGGGGCATTTTTGTCTTAATTCCCTTAACCACCCCCATTGGCAACTGGCTGCACAGTAATTTGGGTTGGATTCCTCTGTTTAGCACGCCTCCTGCTGGGCCTGGGATGTTTCCAGCCGGTGTAGTTCTAGCCATCATGATCTTACCGATTATCACCGCTATTTCTCGCGATTCTCTCTACTCGCTACCGCCTGAGTTGCGGCAAGCTTCTTTAGGGTTGGGAGCGACTCGTTGGGAAACCATCTTTCGCGTCCTCATTCCGGCTGCATTTTCTGGAATCGTCGGCGGAATCATGTTAGCACTGGGTCGTGCCATGGGGGAAACGATGGCAGTAACGATGATTATCGGCAACTCCAACCGACTTAGTTTGTCTATCTTAGATCCAGCCAATACAATTTCTTCGTTGTTGGCCAATCAGTTTGCTGAAGCGTCGGGAATGCAGGTATCTGCTCTTATGTATGCGGGTTTAGTTTTGTTGATCCTAACCTTAGTCGTCAATATTTTGGCAGAGTATATCGTCAACCAAGTAAAAGCCAAATACTAAAGAATTTTTAAACTTATTTTATGTCTAGCGAGATCGAAGAAATCAGCTACGAGAATTTAGGCAGCAGCCTTAAGAAAAAACCAAGTGCCCCCCGTTCCATCTTTGGGATGGTAATGACGGGGTTGGCAACGGCTTGTATGATTTTAACGCTGATTCCTTTGTTCGCGGTGTTGACTTATGTCGCCATACAAGGATTGAATCGCTTAAATCTCGATTTATTTACCAAGCTTCCGCCACCGCCAGGATTATCGGGAGGTGGAATTGCCAATGCGATTATCGGTACGTTAATTGTTGTTGGCATTGCTGCTGCGATCGCATTCCCGTGGGCGTATTAGCTGCTGTATACTTATCAGAATTTAGCGGTAACAATCAAATCGCGCGTGGGGTTCGCTTTGCAACCAACGTCTTGAGTGGCGTTCCTTCAATTATTGCCGGGATTTTTGCTTATGGTTTGTTAGTTGCCCCCATTTTAGGGATGCAAGGCGGACTTTTAGGCTTTTCTGCGATCGCGGGGGGAGTTGCCTTAGCCGTCCTGATGCTACCTACCATTATCCGTACAACCGATGAAGCTTTGCAAATCGTGCCCCAGGATATTCGTTGGGCGGCTTTTGGCATTGGGGCTTATAACTATCAAACGGTTCTAAAAGTCGTGCTTCCGGCTGCCGTACCCGCTATTATAACTGGCGTGACGCTATCCATCGCGCGTGCGGCGGGAGAAACAGCCCCGCTTATTTTTACAGCTTTGTACTCTAACTTTTGGCCCAAAGGCATCAAAGAACCGATCGCCACTCTATCTGTATTAGTTTATAACTTTGCGATCGTTCCCTTTAAACCCCAACAAGAATTAGCTTGGGCGGGGTCTTTAATTCTCGTATTTTTAGTTTTAGTGACGAGCGTATTAGCTCGTTGGTTCACTCGCCAAAAAGTTTACAGGTAAAAGGAAATTTTATGGATAGTCTTGTCTCTGATGCTAGACAAACCCAGACAGTTATTAAGGTAGAAAACGTCGATATCTACTACGGCAATTTTAGAGCCGTTCGTAACGTTTATTTAGACATTCTCAAAAATAAAATCACCGCTTTTATCGGGCCTTCTGGTTGCGGTAAAAGTACGATTTTGAGATGTTTTAATCGCCTCAACGATCTAATCGATAGCTTTCGTTTAGATGGCAGAATTTCCTATCACGGACAGAATCTTTATGAAAAAGATATCGATGCGGTAGAAGTGAGAAAACGGATTGGTATGGTATTTCAAAAACCCAATCCTTTTCCCAAATCAATTTATGACAATGTTGCTTACGGCGCAAGAGTTAATAAATATAAGGGAGATCTCGATGAATTAGTTGAAACCTCTTTACGTCGCGCTGCCCTTTGGGATGAAGTCAAAGATAAGTTAAAAAAAAGTGGCTTTTCTCTCTCTGGCGGACAACAACAGCGTTTGTGCATTGCCAGAACTATCGCCGCTCAACCCGAAGTCGTCTTAATGGACGAACCTTGTTCGGCACTCGATCCAATTTCTACCTTAAAAATAGAAGAATTGATGCACGAACTGAAAGAAAGATATACGATTATCATCGTGACGCACAATATGCAGCAAGCAACGCGCGTTGCTGATATGACTGCTTTTTACAATGCTGAAGCTACTGAAAAAGGCAATAAGGTCGGCTATCTCGTCGAATATGACCGAACCGAAAATATATTTAGCAATCCCAGAGAACAAGCAACTAAAGATTATGTAAGCGGAAGGTTTGGATAAAAGATAGAATCTCAAGCCAGAACAGGAATTATTTTTTACTTTAATTTTATGTTATCTAATTCTTCGGATACTCATACCATCACCGAAGCCGTTTTAAGAGTTAAAAACGTCTCTTTTTACTACGGCTCTAATTTAGCAGTTCGAGAGGTATCTTTAGACATCCCAGAGAAAAAAGTTATCGCTTTTATTGGGCCTTCTGGATGCGGAAAAAGTACAATTTTACGATGCTTTAACCGAATGAACGATCTCGTTCGTGGAGCGAGATTGGAAGGGCAAATTACTTATCGAGGACGAGATATTTATGCTAACAATGTCGATCCAGTAGAGTTAAGAAGTCGCATTGGCATGGTGTTTCAAAGACCAAATCCTTTTCCTAAATCCATTTACGAAAATATTGCTTTCGGAGCAAAATTAAATGGTCTAAGAGGAAATTTGGATGAATTGGTGGAAAATTCTCTGCGCAAAGCGGCTTTGTGGGATGAAGTCAAAGATAAGCTTAGAGAAAGCGGACTTGCACTTTCGGGCGGACAACAACAGCGTTTGTGTATTGCTCGTGCGATCGCGATTCAACCCGAAGTCATTTTAATGGACGAACCTTGTTCTGCTTTAGATCCCATTTCTACCTTAAAAGTAGAAGAGTTGATTCACGAATTGAAGCAGCAATACACCATCATTATCGTGACGCACAATATGCAGCAAGCATCGCGAGTATCCGATTATACGGCTTTCTATAATGCTGAAGCCACCAATAAAGGCGGAAAAGTTGGATATTTAGTCGAATACGATCGCACTGAAACGATTTTCCAAAATCCCGCCCAAGAATCGACAAAAGATTATGTAAGCGGTCGTTTTGGTTAAGGTTAGGGATTGGATATTTGGTGTAGGGGACGGCGGACGGCGCTTGATGGGGCGAAGAAGTTCGCCCCCCACGCCTCGCGAATGGCCATTCGCCCCTACATAACTGGTGAATAACTATTCAGTCTTACTTATATTTGTCCTTTCTAAATTTATAATGGATAGGTTTAATTATTGATAAAAACCAAATCCTGTTGTATGGCTAATTTCTCTGTCAATCGTTGGTATATTACTTTTTTGTTTTCGGCTGTTGGACTGCTTGTAGGACTGAAAGAATTACCAGTTAATGCGCAGGAAAAGCTTTACAATCCCATTCCCATGCCTTCTAACTCCGAAATCGCCGATAAGCTAACCGATAAAGATATTCCTACCGGGGAAGGTGGATTTGCGCGCGATTATGCCGTGCAATTAGAAGAAGGCGATCAAGTTGCGATCGATTTAACTTCGGATGATTTCGACAGCATCATTATGCTTCTAGCAGCAGATGGTTCGACGGTTGCAGAAAATGATGATGGGCCGGATGGTTCGACTAATTCTCTTTTATTCGCACGCATTACCGAACCCGGAAGCTACATCGTTCGCGTTCGTGCGTTTGGAGAAACAGGAAGCGGGAATTTTAAGCTGAAACTCACTCGACTCAGACCCGTTAAATCAGTGACCCTTCGGGTTCGGCAGTTCCTCCTCGACGGAAACCGCCAAGACCGGACTGCCTCACCAGTGACCAGTAACCAGTGACCAGTTATCGGTTTCCAAAGCTAACGAAAATGCAAAGCGATAAAGCTTCTGTCCATTCTACGACAGCCCCATAGGTATCGCCCGTGTGTCCGCCCAGGCGACGATAGAACCAAAAACCAGATAAAAGCGCGATCGCGCATCCCGTAACCGTCATTGCCAATCCCATCCACCAGCGATGGGGTTCGAGTAAATAAGGTAATCCGCCCAGTCCCAATAAAAATAGAAGACCAAATAATACATCTTGAGGAAAACGCAGGGTTTCTTTGTGAAAAGCGCCTTTTCCTGTCTCCCTAAGATAGGGATAAAGTGCGATCGCGCCTACTTGTCCCCAGCGTCCCCACCCAGCAGAAACCATCAATCCCAACCAGCGGTAAGATTCTAAATCGCATAAAGCGGCTGTTTTTAACAAAACGATCGCCAGGGCTGCCATAACGCCAAAAGCGCCTGTTGTGCTATCTTTCATAACATCTAACCGACGCTTGTTATCGCACACAGCTAACCCATCCGCCGTATCCATCGCCCCATCGAGATGAAGTCCTCCCGTCAGCGCGATCGAGAGAATTACGATTAGAACGCTACGAATTAGCACTCCTAAGCTCAACCATTCTAAAACCGTGTCAGCTAACCCTAACAATCCACCCAAGATTAATCCAATACAAGGTGCCCATCGCGCAATCCTCTCAAAATCTGTCTCATAATTTCTCGGAAGAGGTATTATGGTATAAAAGGTAACAGCACCGAGAAAAGATTTTGTCAGTCTTTTTCTCCATTGCGACATAATTTTTTCAAGTAAATCCCTTTATAAACAATAGTTCTTTAAATCTTTAAGGAACAGTTAGGGCATCTTGGGCTAAGATTGTGTCGTAGCCTACCGGATTTAACAGCAGAATTATGCGTAGATTTACCACTTTGGGCTTTACACACGATTAACATTAAAGGCTATTTCCCATGAGTCAGGAACAACCCTCACGCCAGCTACCCGCTCCTTGTATTATCGACTCTGGTATTATCGTCAACAAAGCAGACATTCAACGCTTATTGAACGATTTGGGTCGGGTTCGCTACATTCATAGCTTAGACGGTCAGTTACAAAGTGAAGGGGAAGGGTGGATTCTCGAAGTCTTTGCCGATTCAGAGAGAGCAACACTAGTCGCTAATCGTAAAATTTATCTTAATGTTTCTAGTTTTGACTATTTAAAGTTGCATCAATCGCCAGAACAAGAAACTTTTTTCGATCTGATTCAAGATAATCGTCAACTCCGTCTTATCGCGATATCAAACGTTCTACAAGAACAAGAAGTGACGAGTAACATCGATGCTGCTACCCTCGAAGCAATGGTTACACAAGTCCTCTCAGCAAAATGGGACGTACAACTAGACGACGATGATGAGGACTGTCCCTTTTAATAGTTATCAATGACCAGTGACCAGTTATTGATGAATAGCAAGGTTTATGATAAAGCTTATCAATTTGCGATTAGAATTGTTAGAGCTTACAAGCATTTGTATGATGAGAAAAAGGAATTCGTTTTATCAAAACAATTATTGAGAAGTGGCACTTCTATTGGAGCTAATATTGCTGAAGCAAATGGTGCAATATCCAAAGTAGAATTTAAGGCTAAAATGTCAATAGCTTATAAAGAATGTTTAGAAACAAAATACTGGCTTTCACTTCTCAAAGATACAGAATAGATCGATTAGAAAGCCTTCGATAGCATCTATAAGGATGCAGAAGAAATTAGTAAAATGCTATGGAATATAATCAAAAATAGTGACTGATAATTGGTCACTAATCACTGGTCACTGGTGAGGCAGCGCGCAGAAAGGCGGTTTCCGTCGAGGAGCGACTGCCGAACCCGAAGGGTAACTATAAAAGTGGGATTTTCATTTGAATGTCAGGCAACCTGTAGTAAAACAGGAGCGAGAGCGGGAATTTGGCATACGCCGCATGGAATAGTAGAAACACCTCGATTTATGCCAGTGGGAACTCTGGCAACGGTTAAGGGATTGACTCCAGCGCAGATACAGACCACTGGGGCACAGATGATTCTTGCTAATACCTATCACCTTCATCTGCAACCTGGAGAAAGCATTGTGGAAAAGGCGGGAGGATTGCACGAATTTATGGCGTGGAAAGGTCCGATTCTGACTGATTCGGGAGGCTTTCAAGTATTTAGCTTGAGTGAATTGCGCAAAATTAGCGAATCTGGCGTAACCTTTCGCTCTCCCAGAGACGGACGAATTATCGAAATAACGCCAGAGCGATCGATTCAAATTCAGAATGCTTTGGGAGCAGATGTTATTATGGCATTCGATGAATGTCCTCCCGCGCAAGCTTCACACGCCCATGTGGCAGCGGCGACAGAACGGACGTATCGCTGGTTAGAACGTTGTATCAGCGCCCATCAGCGATCGCAAGATCAAGCGTTATTTGGCATCGTTCAAGGAGGAATTTATCCAGATTTACGCCATAAAGCGGCTGAATCTTTAGTTAAGTTGGATTTACCTGGATATGCTATTGGTGGGGTCAGCGTGGGGGAAGAACCGCAACTCATTCACGAAATTGTGCGGATGACTGCCCCGTTATTGCCGTCAGAAAAGCCACGCTATTTAATGGGAGTAGGGACTTATCGAGAAATGGCAGTGGCGATCGCATCTGGCATAGATTTATTTGACTGCGTAATTCCGACTCGTTTCGGTCGTCATGGAACGGCAATGGTTGGGGGCGAGCGTTTTAATCTCAAAAATGCCCAATTTCGCGAAGATTTTACGCCTCTCGACCCGACTTGTCCCTGTTACACTTGTGCGAATTTCAGTCGTGCATATCTTAACCATTTAGTCAAGTCGCGAGAAATGCTCGGTTATATCTTGCTTTCTTTGCACAATATTACCGAACTAGTGCGTTTTACCCAACGAATTCGAGAATCTATTTTATGCGATCGCTTTGTCGAAGAATTCGGCGATTTAGCTGGATTATCGGGAATTGGTGACTGAAAAATAAAATTTATTTTTTTGTTTGGGTAAAGGGTAAGAGATTATTTATTAAGTAAACATTAAAAATCTAACGGCTCAAATCAGCGTCGGCTAGTAACCTTTGAGACACAACCAACAGACTTTAGCCCGTCCGCTGCATTTGAATTGTTGGGCTGCATTTGCAACAATCTGGCAATACCATCGCCATCTGTGCTTCCTAACCACTATCTTGCTTCCCTAATATCTTGGGCTGACTACACCTACTAAAGTCATTTGCATCATTCATTAACCTCAAAATTCTTATACATTTTACGGGCGATCGCAGAATTAGCGAAGACAGCAGCTTGAGTGCGATCGCGCAAGTTCAACCGACTTAAGATATGGAAACATGATTTTTCACTGTCTTTTCGGTAATGCAGAGAATTTCAGCAATCTCACGATTACTAGCGCCCGTTGCGATTAAATTCAGCACTTCACGTTCTCTCGGTGTTAGCTCGGTTAATTCAATTCTTGATGAACTCACAGAATCTGTGGGTACGACCGAACGCTGGGAAAACACTTTTTTGAAGAGTCCTGGACTCATTTGAGTGTAGCCTCTGTGGGCGGAGCGAATCGCATCGGCAAGTTCGTCTGATGGGGTGTCTTTGAGCAGATAGCCGATCGCCCCCCAATTGCATGAGTTTTTCGACGTAGTGTTCGTCATCAAAGGTGGTCAGGACTAGCACTTTGACTTGAGGAAAGCGATCGCAGATCGACTGTGTGGCAGTGACTCCATCCATTACGGGCATTCGCACATCCATCAAAACCAGATCGGGCTGAAGAATAGCAACTTGATTAACCGCTTGCTGACCATTTTCGGCTTCTCCGACTACTTGCAGATCGGCATGGGAATCGAGCAGCCGATGCAAGCCCTGGCGAATAATGGTTTGATCTTCAGCCAGCACCAGACGAATCATAGAGTTGCTCCTAGCAGCGGCAATGAAACAGTAACTCGGCATCCGGATTCAGTCGCGATTTGCAGGGTTCCACCCAGGCTTTCGGCTCGTTCTTTCATTCCCTGCAAGCCAAATCCAGTTTGGTTTTGGTGTAGGCTAAATCCTTTACCATTATCCGCAATTTGCGCCGATAAAGTCGGGGTTGCGCCATCAGTGGCTTCAGCTTGAATCGCTAATTTGATTGTGACCTGGGTGGCTTCACTATGTTTCTGAATGTTGGTCAGTGCCTCTTCTAAAATACGGTATATTGCAACCTGATAGCGATCGGGAAACTGGATCGGAAGGTTTATTTCAAGAATGGGTTCGATGCCTGTAGTGTGACTAAATTCTGTAGTGAGATCGGCGATCGCAGTCTCAAACGGTTTCCCTTTGAGCGGATCGGAGCGCAACATCAAGATCGCTTGCCTTAGCTCTCGCCTTGCTTCTGCGCCCAATCGCTTGCTGTCTTCTAAAAAAGCTGTGGCTTCTTGGGAGTTCGTTTTTAGCGAGAGCGCTGTATTTTCTAGAACTACACTTTGAGCCGTCAGCAAATGTCCAAGCGAGTCGTGAATTTCGCGGGCGATGCGAGTTCGTTCTTGCAACGTGGCATGATCTTCGATTCGCACAGAATATTGGTAGAGTTGGGCATGTGCCAGGGCAAGCTTGCGTCGTCCTTGCCGTTCGTTGACTAAAGAATTGACCAGCAGCATCACGAAAATCAGAATTAATCCAAATGAAAGCAGGGCATCGGCTAGATAGTAGAGCATCGTGTTTTGCATGTAGGTCGCAAACTGCTGCACCTGCTCAGGATTGAAGCTGAGGTTCAGCCGCGCGCCGCCATCGGGCAAGATCGTGAGTCCTGGAATGGTCACACTCTCTAAATTATCTTTGGCAAGTTGCACGACAACCCAAAGCGCTAGGAACGGAGCCAGCGTGAATGGATACACCAGCCACGCCAGCCCAGCAATCGTCCACTTGCCCACTTGCCCAAACAACAGGCAGCTTCTCAGCACTACCACAATCAGCAGGGGTGATAGCTTTCAAGTCCCCAGCCCTGAATCTGGGCGATCGTGCCGATCAGCGTGAAGGCGATCGCCAGATACAGCAGCTTGCCCCATCGCACCGTCGGGAGCCATAGCCCCATAGCCCCGAAGACTGCCAAGAGAATGGCAAATCCGAGCATCTGCGGGGTTTGAGTGGCGATCGTGCTGTAAATTTCTCCGTTGTTCCAGAACACGGGTCGCCCCCAGCCGGGAAACCCAAAGAGCTTGAAAGCAGACAAACCAAGCAGAATCCACTCTAGGTGCAACAGCAGACGAAAGGGGTGGGGATGTAGGGATAGCGCTTTCATGGGTTGAGTCGATCGAGAGTTCTACCTAATTTGTATCACGCAGCAATTTGTTGATGCCTGGGGCTGAAGCCCTATTTTGAACGGCGCTTAGGTCTAAAGTCCCAAACCAAAGTTAGGGCTTGCGCCTCATGTGTTTCACCCTTGCTAACTCGTAGATTTGAGGAGTCCTGAGCGGACAAGAAAACTACAAAATTACTGAAGGTGAAACTCATGAAACGCAATCAATTTTCGGCAATTTTCGCAGTTGCAGTAGTTCTAGTAGGTGTTGGGACAGCTAACATTGCGACTGCCCAACCCTCTGGTAGATTTCAGAATTTCGTCAGCCGAGTTTGCGTTCCTGCTCAGTTTGAAGAGATACTGAGAACCGATTTTCGTGACATCCCGCTGAATCAACAGCAGAAGCAAACGATCGAGGATGCCTATGTATCTTATTTCAGTTGGGTAATGGACAATTCAGGTCCCAATGCGTGTTTTGAAAATGGAAGTATAAAACCTGCTTGGGTAACCAAGTACGCAAAATATGAAGCAGTAGTGAGAACGACATTAAATCGGCGACAGTTGGCGCAATGGGACCAGAATGTGGAGGCAACTTTTCGCGGTAGAAATTAGATGACTGAATCTGGACTGTAACAAAGTTCAAAGGAGCGATCGCAAGCAACACCGCACCGCGCACAAGTGATAGATCTCAAATGATTACAGAGCCACAGCGTGCGCGTGGAACAGAACTTCTACAACCTGATAGAGGAATCAATGAAACACAACAAATTGATTGCTGTGCTGGCAGGCGCGATCGTGCTGACAAGTCTTGGAAGCGTTAGTTTCGCAGTGGCTCGAACAATCGACAGCATGAAGCAGTCCTTATCTAGCACTAATAAAACAGAGTTCAAAATGGATGAAATTACCCCCGCGCAAGAAGCCCAAGAATGGCAGGAAATGAAGCAACGATTCGTTAATGCTGGAATTAATCTCACCCCACAGCAAGAAACCACAATTCGCCAAGCTGTGAATCAACTCAGGGCAGATATGCGCCCCCTCTTTCAAGACAATCCAATGGCAACGATCGCGCAACTGATCGCAGCAGCCACTTTGCCCCAACCCCAGGGTGAAGCGCTGATGAGAACCACAGGATTGGATCGGCGCTTGGGGATGTCTATATTGGCGTACCGCGACAGAGTGTTGAATGCCCTAACGCCAGAGCAAAAACCGATCTGGGAAAGTCAAATCTGGCAAAATGGCGATCGCTATCAACCGACAACCACAGAAACAGACAGCCCCCTTCAAATCACTACAACAGCCCCCAATCCGGATGAACAGGCTCGGTTTTGGGAGGAAACAAAACAGGCGTTTAGAAAGGCGGGCGTTCCTCTTACTCCCCAGCAAGAAGCGCAAATGCAGGCTGCTGATGCCAAACTGCAAGCAGAATTGACCCAAGAGTTCCAGACCAATCCAGTCGGAATCTTTGCTCGACTCGCTGCATTTGCCATACTACCCGCCTCCATCACCGAGCGAATTGCTTCAGATCTGCTCGGTCAACCTATCATCGCTAATATCCAATCGGTAGATCGGATTCTTACGCCAGAACAACGGCAAATTTGGGAACAGCGATTCAAGGATCGCGCCTCAAGTTAAAGCTCGACCATGCAAATTTATCAACATCTACGATTACAAGGAACTAATCATGAAACCCATTTACGTGATTTTAATTGCTGTAGGAACAGGCATTGCCGGATTTATCACAGGGGGTGGCATTGGCTTGTGGGGCGGTGCAGTCGGCGGGGGGCTGGCAGGGGGATTCATCGGCAGTGCAACTGGAGCCTGTATGGCGGTAGATACCGCAACGACGATTGGTGTCCTTACGCCCGACCAAGCAGAGAAAGTCGGCATCAAGATTGGTCAGGATTTCAAGGCAAAAGGGATGAAACTTGACAGCCTTTCTGTTGCAGGAACAACACCATCTTGTGACCGCATGATTCAGGGCATTGTTAAAGCTGGGAAGTAGTGGAGATGATAGTTTATTTTGATAAAGTTGGCATTTAGGGGAAGTAATGGCAGGGGTAGCACAGATCGATATCCAAGCTTGCAAATACAATAACTAGCGTTAAGAAACTATACTGGCGCGATTCCTGGGCGTACAGAACGTGAAAAGGTGAAACGGGCATCAAAGCAGTGGCAACCCACCCCGTTAATGGCGATTTAAATAATTCCAGACATAACCAATACATTAACGGTAAGGTAAGGATGCTAAAAATAGCAGCTAAGCTTCGGATTACTGCGACTGAATTCCCAAACCACTGAACCCAAAATCGTGTCATTAAGTAATAGAGTGGCGGATGTACATCTTCTGCGATTATTTTTAAGGTATCTCCTAAATTGCGATCGCGATTTGGATATTGATAGCTTAAAAACTCTCGAACGCTAACCGCTTGCTCTCCAGCAAATTTGTCGATTAATTCTTGATGAGAGTATCCAGAAATTACAGATGAAGTAAAGTTTTCATCAGCCCAATAAGGTTTTCGATCGAGATTGACCAGTCGAAAGAACACCCCAAGCATGAGGGTAACAACTAGTAAAAAAACAATCCATTTCTGAGAGTTAATAAAACTTGTTGAAGAACTTTGAAGCATAACACCAAAACAGCAAAAACTTAGCTCTATCTGGGTTTATGTCTTAAAAAAACTGTATCTAGAACAATTATATTCTCAAAAACTTATTTCTCAGATTCGATCGCGATCGAATCCTCACAGGGCTGATGTCTCCCTGGGATTTACGATGGAAAATTTAATTGCTCGTATAAGTGAATAATCCGTTCTGTCACTGCGTCGATACTTATCCCATCGGTATCGATTTTAATCGCATCGATCGCTTGTTGCAGAGGCGCAATTTTGCGATGAGAGTCAAAATAATCGCGCTTTTGAATGTCCTGCTCTAGTTGTTCTAAACTAATTTCATCTCTTCCTCGCGCTTTAAAATCTTGCCAGCGTCGCTTAGCGCGTTCTTCTACCGAAGCAGTGAGAAAGATTTTGAGTTCGGCATCGGGAAAAACCACTGTACCGATATCTCGCCCTTCAGCAACGATTCCGCCTTTCCTCCCATAACGTTGCTGCTGTTTGACTAAAGCTTGACGAACTGAAGCAAGGGCGGCAATTTCGGAAACCATTGCCGTTACTTCAGGAGTCCGAATGGTTTCGGTAATATCTTCTGCATTAATCTTGACGCGAGTTGGATGGGGAGGTTCGGCAGGGATTAATTCTAGATTCGCTTGGCTGACGAGTTCTGCGATCTCGCTTTCGTCGTCGAGGGCGATTCCTGCTTGCATGACTAACCAAGCAATTGCTCGATACATGGCTCCCGTATCGAGATAAAGCAAGTTTAATTTTTGGGCAACCAGACGAGTTACGGTTGATTTACCCGCTCCCGCCGGGCCGTCAATGGCGATAATCGGTCGGCGATGTCGTAGGATAACGTTATCGATTAAGCGCGTAGAACCAACATAAGCCGCGATCGCGAGTAATCCCGCTTCTTCTATTTTCTCTAGTCGCGCTAGAGTTTGCGGCTCGACTAAATCGACGTACTGAACCTTTACTTCTAGTGTCTTTGCTAATTCTTGCTTGACGAGATCGATGAGTTTAAAGGCTTCTCGTTCGCCCATGAGAAAGGCTTGTCGAGCAGTTTGTAAGCTGCGAGAGATAGCTAAGGCTTGTTCTCGTGCGTCTGCACTGAGATACTGATTGCGAGAACTGTAAGCCAATCCCGACGCTTCCCTAACCGTCGGACAGCCTTTAATTTCGACAGGAATATTTAAATCTTTTACCAATTGTCGAATAATCGCCAGTTGTTGCGCGTCCTTTTCGCCAAAGTAAGCGTTATTGGGAGCAACAATATTGAGTAATTTAGTGACTATTGTCGCTACTCCTTGAAAATGTCCCATTCTAAATTGACCGCACAGTACCGAAGTCATAGCGGGTGGCGGCACGACTGCTGTCATTTTGGACGAGTCAGCATCTTCTGACTCCTGAGAAATTCCCATCTCTTCAATCGTGGGAGCGAAGACAATCTCTACCCCCAAGCGATCGCACAGTTGACAATCTTGCTCCAACTGACGAGGATACTTTTGTAAGTCTTCGCCCTTGCCAAATTGTAGGGGATTGACGAAAACACTAACGACTACTATGTCATTTTCAGCAACAGCACGCTGAATCAAATTTTTATGACCAGCGTGCATAGCTCCCATCGTTGGGACTAAACCGATTGTTTGATGAGGTCGCTGGCTTGCTAAGGCAAAACGCAATCCAGATACCGTCTTAAATAAACGCACAAAACCCCCGATTTTTCAGTTATCAGTAGACAGTTATCAGTTATCAGTTTATACAGATAACCGATCTACAGACGCTCTTTTATCGCGTCTCTACCGATAACCAAGTTTACTAACGTCCGAGGATTTGGATGTTAACTGGACCAACTCCGCTGCCTTTGAGTCCAATCGCATTAGCTGCTGCCGACGAAAGATCGATGACTCGTCCGCCTGCAAAGGGACCGCGATCGTTGATACGGACGACGACAGAGCGACCGTTGTTCATATTAGTCACTTTAACTCTCGTGCCAAAAGGTAGACTGCGGTGAGCGGCGGTTAAATCATTTTGATTGAAGCGTTCGCCATTAGCAGTTTGCCGTCCGTGGAAACCAGGACCGTACCAAGAAGCGATGCCTCTCATCTGTTTAGCTCCAGCAGGAGCCGCTAGGGTCTTGCTTGGCTTGGGTTTTCCAGCAATTTCGGCTAGGGGTTCGGCTCCTCCCATCAAGCGCCGCAGACGATTAGTAGCTTGCAAAGCATCTGTGGCTGGATTGTTGGTTGTATCCGGCAAAATGGTTTTATCATTAATTTTGGCGATTTCTTCGCCTTTAACTTTGATGCTATAAGACTGGTCTGCACTATTCCAACTTGCAACAATTTGGCGAGCATCAACATCATTTTGAGCAAGCCGATTTAACTTTGAGGCAACCGTTTTAGCTCTGGCGAGAGGATTGCTCGATGCTTCAGTTGCTTTCGAGGTTGTTTTGTTTAAATCGCTCGTTTGAGCTTCTACAGGAGATTCGAGAAATGTCAAGACTGGAATGTCTCGAATGCGAAGCGTAACCGCAGAAGCATCTTTCCATTGATGTTCAAAGATTGTCGCTATCGGCTCTGCCGTTGCTTTTTCCTTGGTTGGATTAGCCGCTACAGATAATGAGTTTATCTGTCTTGAAGCGTGGATTTTTTCGGAGGCTTCCGAAATTTGCCCTTTAGTAGATGAGTCTACAGTTGAGGCAACCGCTTCAAGAATAAAATTACCGTGGAACGTAATAGTTCCCAAAATTGTTAAGAATGTCGTTGTGGTTAAACCACGCCATGTTTTTTGATTCATAAGCTCTATTTGTTCAGTCGGGGTTGGCAAATTAAATAGATCGGATAGACCCAAATCGCCGTAAACCTGCCAACGTTTACTCCTCACAAATCTGCTTTTCATTTATAAAGCTGTTTTAGACTATCACGAAATTTCGGCGTGGGATCGCGATCGTTTAAATCATTTGTTATCAATTAAATCGAAACTTTAAATAAAGGTTGACAACAGTTACTTACAAAAAGTATGATAGGGGGCTATATAATTTTGTTGAATTAAATTTGTGATGAAAACTTGACATTAAAAAATAAAGAACCCTTTAAAAAACTCTAAAATTCTCTCTGCATAAGGATTTTTAAAGGGTAACTTTTTGTAAAAAAAACTGGAAATTTCCGTAGAATTACAGAGATAAAACACAGTAAGATTGTCTAAATCCCTTCAAAAAGAATAATTATTTCAATCATTCGTAGTGATTTTAATAAGAAAATCAAATTAGTCTTTACATTTTTTCAGAGAAAATGATATTTTTATGGGCTTATTTTATTATTGCCAATATTAAATTATTATATAAACTTAAGATTTTATTGTACGAATTTGCATGAATTTGTGGTAAAAAATTTAAGTTTTTTCAGCAGAAACAATCGAAAATTATCTTTAGCATCTAAGAAAAAATCAGGATTGATTTCATGGATTATCGAGAAGCAGGGGTAGATATAGAAGCAGGACGCTCGTTTGTCGAAAAAATACGTAGAGGTGTTGAAAGAACTTATCGCCCTGAAGTCTTAGGCGGATTGGGGGGATTTGGCGGTTTTTTTCAATTACCGTCTGGGTACAAAGAACCCGTATTAGTTTCGGGGACCGATGGAGTTGGGACGAAGTTAAAAATTGCTCAAACCCTTAACTGCCATGAAACTATCGGTATCGATTTGGTTGCTATGTGCGTCAATGATGTTTTGACTTCTGGTGCAGAACCTTTATTTTTTCTTGACTATTTAGCGACAGGCAAACTCGAACCCCAGCAACTCGCCCAAGTGGTGACTGGTATCGTAGAAGGATGTTGTTTGAGCGGATGTGCCCTTCTGGGTGGAGAAACGGCGGAAATGCCTGGTTTTTATCAGTTAGGAGAATACGACCTTGCGGGATTTTGTGTTGGGATTGTCGAGAAGCGTTTGTTAGTGGATGGTTCTCAAGTTAAGCTGGGAGATGTTGCGATCGCGCTAGCTTCTCAAGGCGTTCATAGTAATGGTTTTAGTTTAGTCCGAAAAATTGTCGAGACGAAAGGTTTAGGTTGGGATTCCCGTCTAGACTTATTAAAAGGTAAAAGTTTAGGAGAAGTTTTATTGACCCCTACGCAAATCTACGTAAAACCCGTTTTAGAAGCGCTTCGCACTGGAATAGAAATTCATGGGATGGCACATATTACGGGGGGAGGATTGCCAGAAAATTTACCTCGCTGTCTTCAGGAAGGTCAATCGGTGCGAGTTTATCCCAATAGTTGGGAAATTTTACCGATTTTTCGCTGGTTGGCTCAAGCAGGCGAAGTTAGCGATCGCGCGATGTTTGATACTTTTAATATGGGGATTGGCTTTGTTGCGATCGTGCCACCCCAGCAAGCCCAAGATACTTTAAACTGGTTTGAGTCGAAAAATATTGCTGCTTATCAAATAGGCGAAGTGGTTGAAGGAACTGGGGACGTTCTAGGGTTAACCAGTTGAAGGGGTAAAGATGCGATCGCTTTCTAATTCAGTTATTTTTTAGAAGCAAACTTATCAACTTACCACCAAGGAAAAGCCAATCGAACCAACCTACTAAATGAATGCCAACTATTATCCAAAATACTAGCTGATAGGAAACTTTGCGATTTTTATGGCGTAGTATCTTTTGTGCTACGAATGCTCCCAACCATCCACCAGTCAGTTCGCAAAAATGCAGAGTATTTTCTGGTATTCTCCATCGCTTTTGTTTTGCACGAGATTTATCATCAGCATACAGAACAAAAGTCAGTAAGCTCATTAGGGTATAGAGAATTAATGGGAATGGGTTGAAGGTTTTCAACGCGAAATGGATAACTCCTATCGCAGGAAGTAAAGATAAGGACAAAACCTCTAACGTTAAAGATAAGAATTTTGAGTCAGACTGAGATATCGCTTTTCTGTCCGAAGGTGAAGATAAACTGTTTGATGCTGGTTTGGATATAGTGTTTTTGATGACAGCGTTGCAAGCACGAACTTTCCCATCCTTATCAACTGTTAGGTCGTAACCAATCATATCTCCGACTTGTGGACGGCGATTTGTCAGCTTTAGTTCAGTAATATGAAGGAAAATTTCTTGACCTCCATCGTTTGGTTTAATAAAACCAAAACCCCTATCATCCTTCCATACCACTAATTCACCTTGACGCATCATAGATTTAAAAAAAGCTTATCTATATATTCTGTTTTTCAAAATTCCCAAAATGCGACAAGATATTACTTTCGCTCGGATGAAATTTTCTCCCTTACCCTTTCTCCATCAAATCAATAACCAACTATAAAACCTCTGTGAGTTCTTTTACTCTCTTTTGTTTGAGCGTATATAATGACTCGACATAGAAAAGGTGAGAGGGAGAATTTATGGCGGTTCAATTACAACAAGCTTTAGCAGTAGGACAATATCTGATTGCTCAACGCTTGAAAGGTCGCAAACGCTTTCCTTTAGTTTTGATGCTAGAACCTTTGTTCCGATGTAATCTCGCTTGTTCGGGTTGCGGTAAAATTCAGCATCCCGCAGAGATTTTAAAACGCAATTTGACTCCTGAAGAATGTTTTGCCGCAGTAGAAGAATGCGGTGCGCCTGTGGTTGCTATTCCTGGGGGAGAACCGCTATTGCATCCACAAATTGACGAAATTGTCAAGGGGTTATGCGATCGCAAAAAGTTTATATACCTCTGTACTAATGCAATTTTGCTCGAAAAAAGTCTCGATAAATTTCAACCGTCGCCTTACTTAACCTTTAGCGTTCATTTGGATGGGTTGCGAGAACAACACGATAAATGCGTGGATCGCAAAGGGGTTTTTGATACGGCCGTTCGTGCCATAAAAACAGCCAAAAGCAAAAGATTTCGCGTCACGACGAATACAACTGTATTTAAAGATGCCGATCCCAAACAAATGCAAGAATTCTTTGACTTTCTAGAAAGTTTGGGTATCGATGGCATGATGATATCTCCAGGGTACAGTTATGAATGGGCACCCGACCAAGAACATTTTCTAGCGCGAGAACAAACTAAAGCATTATTTAGAGAAATTCTCGCGCCTTGGAAAAGTGGGAAAAAGCGATGGAATTTCAACTGTAATCCCCTGTTTTTAGATTTTCTTATAGGAGAAAAGGATTATGAGTGTACGCCTTGGGGAAGTCCGAGTTATAGCGTACTAGGATGGCAAAAACCTTGTTATCTCCTTAACGAAGGTCATTACAAGACATTTACAGAACTATTAGAACAAACTAACTGGGAAAACTACGGTCGCGCTAGCGGCAATCCTAAATGTGCTGATTGTATGATGCACTGCGGTTACGAACCAACCGCCGCGATGGATGCGATGAAGTTAGAAAATATGGGACGGGCGATTAGTAGCGTTCTAGGCGGTTAGAAATCTAATCTATATATTGGTAATGATGAACTCTCTTTGAAGTTAAAGAAGACGATCGCGCACGCGATTATATCGGTTTGGTCTAGTTAACATAGATGTTTATATGATAGGAGATGCACTAGATGGCGATCGACCAGGCGTTCGTTCGCTCGTCATTTTTACCTAGTATGACTAATCGATAAACCTTAACTAATGGATTTACTGCGATCGCTCCCCATAGGACTATATCTCGAAAAACCGACTACTTGGATGCACCGACTCGATCCAAGGGTAAAATTAGGTTGGTTGATGACGTTTCTAGCTGCGCCTTTGTTAGCCGACCCTTGGTGGCGATTGGGAATAGCAGGATTGCTTGTTTTATTGACGTTATTAGCTCGTATTCCTTTGCGGGTTTGGCAACAGCAAATGGGATGGTTGCTGACGTTATGTATTTTAGTTTTTATTATTACCTGTTTTGCTCCCGATGGCTTAGCGATAGATTCTCAGCCGCGCCTTCCCACCAGCGACATTACGTTTCCTCAGCCTACAGACTATCATTACGTTCTAATCGACAAAGGACGAATTGTAATTACTCGTCGTTCTCTAGAATTAGCCGTTCGCACTAGTACCTTAGTATTTACCCTAATCTACAGCACTAACCTATATTTACTGACGACTGCACCCGAAGAAATTACTGCTGGATTGGAAGAGTTATTAGAACCTTTGCGCCGTTCTAAATTACCGATTACAGAAGTGATGCTCACCTTAACGCTGTCATTGCGATTTATTCCAATGGTATTAGAAGAGGTGCAAAATTTAGCGCGATCGATTCGTACTAGAGCGATTAACTGGAATAAGCTAGGAATTAAGCGAAGTTTAAAGGTATGGTTAATGGTAGTCGAACGCTTGCTAGAAAATCTACTCCTTAGAGCCGAGCAAATTGCGATCGCAATGGAAGTTCGAGGTTTTACCAGTCCTAACCAACATCGCGTCCAATGGCATCAGTTACGTTTGGGACGAATAGACTGGTTAATTTTGTTTAGTTTAATTCCTTTCTGGTGGGCGCGATTGATGTGGGGAGGAGTGCAATAAACTGTTTGCAAGTCTAATAAGCTCTTTAACAGCTTGTTAGCGTCGGATAGCTCGCGCTAACAACAAACAAGCACTGCCTTTAGAATGAGACACAATTTTGAAGAATGTGTTAATCTTGTAAAAAATCAGAGTCAGTCAGCCTAATCCCTTGCTTCATCGCGCAAACAAAATTGCTGAATTGATGAAGTAGGAACGGGGGAACCAATTATGGGGCGCACCTTTTTAAAGTCGGTACAGACGTGATATATCGCGTCTGTACGAAAGTCGGAAGTAAATTTACTATTGATGACTGATAACTAAAAAAGGGGGACATCTCTCAGTCCTAGCCCGTCAGCTAACCTCGTAAGCATTGAGAGGAGACTGAAGAGGCATTTAACTATTTGCCCTCATCAGCGATTCCTATTGGTACTGCTCTGGATTCGTGTACTTACTTGTAAGAAGTGAGGGTTATTAATATGAACCTATCGACGCTTGCCGTTGCGGGGCTGGTTGCGTGGAAACGCATCAAACCTGTAGTAGTTCGAGATACCGTCTTACTCCCTGCGGTTGGTTTTGTTGGTTTGATTGCTCTATGGTGGATTATTGCGCTTTTCCGGCGCGAAATGATGCCTACTCCCATAGAAGCACTCAGCAAAAATTTAGATTTTATTTTAAATCCTTTTTATCAGCGCGGTCCTGGCGACTTAGGTATTGGCTGGCTATTGCTAGCAAGTTTGCGGCGCGTCAGTTTGGGATTTTTACTAGGAGCAGCAGTTGCCATTCCCGTCGGATTTTTAATCGGGATGTCCAGAACTGCCATGCTAATTCTCAATCCGATTATTCAGCTTCTCAAACCCGTATCGCCCTTAGCTTGGCTGCCAATTGCTTTAGCAATCTTCAATTTAGCAGAGCCTTCGGCAATTTTTGTGATTTTCATCACTTCGCTCTGGTCAACGATTATCAACACTGCTTTAGGTGTCGCTAGCGTGCCCAAAGATTATCTCGAAGTGGCACAAGTATTGGAAATGCCTCGCTGGAGACGAATTATCAAGGTAATTCTGCCTGCCAGTTTGCCCTATATTTTTACAGGCTTGCGCATCAGTTTAGGCGTAGCTTGGCTGGTAATCGTTGCCGTAGAGATGCTTACAGGGGGCATTGGCATTGGCTTCTTTGTTTGGGATGAATGGAATCGCTTAAACGTGAGTTCCGTTTTCCTAGCCGTCTTCGTCATTGGTTTAACGGGATTAGTTTTGGACTATATTCTCGTGACGATTCAAGCTTGGGTGACTCATCGCCCAGTTCGTTCTTGACCAAAAAAAGCTTGGTAAAAAAATGAATAACAATAATTGGACTCGACGCAAGGTTCTGCAAGGGTTGGGAGCCAGTACAGGCGCGATCGCATTTTCTTCTTGCAGCATCAATGCCAACCGTTCTCCCCAAGGGATGACAGAAGCTGCTCAAGCAGTAGAACCCCTCGTCAAACCCGAAACCCTCGAAAAACCCAATCTCACCGTTGGTTACGTTCCTGTCAACGACTGCGCCCCCTTTGCCGTTGCTTGGCAAAAAGGTTTCTTTCGCAAGTATGGTTTAAATGTCACCCTCAGCCGCGAGGCTAGCTGGGCAAATTCCCGCGATGGCATCATTTTTGGACGATTGGATGCTTCCCCTGTGGTTTCTGGTGCCGTCACCAATGCCCGCACCGGTGCAGAAGGTGCTAGACGCGCACCCCTATGTGCGGCGATGACAATTCATCGTCACGGCAATGCTATGACCATGAATAAAGCCATGTGGGAGGCTGGATTACGTCCTTGGCAAGAGTATAACGGCAATTTAGATGTGTTCGGTCGTGATATGCGCTTCTTTTTGCAAAAGCCGCTAGACCAACGAATTTGGGCAGTTGTTCTCAGTTCGGCTATCTACGAATACTTTGTCCGTTACTTAGTAGCAGCAACAGGAATAGACCCCTCAGAGGAATTTCGCGTTATTATCATTCCCCCGCCGCAGATGGTTAACAATATGCGGATTGGGGCAATGCAAGCTTATATGGTGGCAGAACCCTGGAATACAAGAGCTATTACTGGCAATGAGGGAGTTGGTTTTACGTTTGCTCAAGGACGGCAGCTTTGGGAGGGACACCCAGACCGCATTTTGGCAGTCAGAGAATCGTTTATTCAAGAAAACCCAAAAACCTATCGTTCTCTCATTAAAGCAACGATCGAAGCGTGTCAATATTGCAGCAAGCCAGAAAATCGAGAAGAAGTTGCCAAACTGATTACAGATCGCGCCTTTACCGGAGCTAAGCCCAAAACAGCAGGCGCACCCATCGATAAGTTTACTGCGCCTGGAATTGTCGGCAACTACAACTATGGCGGTTTTGACGGTAAGGATCGCAAGGTCAACACGCCAGAAACAACGATTTTCTTTGACCTACCGCCTAATTTAGCAACAATTGCTGGCGACCATTCAACCTTTCTCTGGCAGTCGCACAGTCTTTGGTTAATGACCCAATCAGTTCGTTGGGGACAATTGCCCGAATTTCCCAAAAATGCCGAAGAACTTGCCCGTAAAGCTTGGAAAACCGAGCTTTATCGGGAGATTGCCGCCGAGATGGGGATTGAATGTCCCAAGGAGGATTACAAAGTAGAACCTGCCGAAAGATTTATCGATCGCAAAGCTTTCGATCCTAGCAATCCTGTCGGCTATCTTAACAGCTTTGAAATTCGAGCAAATAGACCTCGCTCTTTCTTTATGTCTTGAATCTAATCCAAAATCGAAGGAGGTTAAATCGTGATTCGCACTAGCACCGTTTCTGGAAATCAATCTAACGACTTTAATCGCGGTAAATTTCTCGTCATTGAAAATTTAGTCAAAGTATTTCCTCAACCCGATGGCAGTCAGTCTGTTATTCTCAACGGAATCGATTTAACGATTGGCGAAGAAGAATACATCTCTGTAATCGGTCATTCTGGTTGCGGTAAATCGACAATGTTGAGAATTATTGCGGGTTTGGAAAAACCTACTTCAGGATTGGTAACGCTAGAAGGAAAAGAAATTCGTAAACCTGGGGCCGATCGCATGATGGTGTTTCAGGGTTATTCGCTGCTTCCTTGGTTGACGGTACGCCAAAATATTCGCTTAGCAGTAGATGAAGTATATAAAACTGCTAGCCGTGCTGAGAAAGTTAGTTTAGTGAACGAACATTTAGAAATGGTAAATTTAACCCCTGCTGCTGATAAATATCCCGACGAAATTTCTGGCGGGATGAAACAACGGGTAGGAATTGCTCGTGCTTTGGTGACTCGTCCTAAAATGTTATTGATGGACGAACCTTTTGGGGCATTGGATGCGTTGACCAAGCGCAAGTTACAAACACAGGTTTTGGAGATTTGGGAAAATTATCGACAGGCGGCGATGATGATTACTCACGATGTCGATGAGGCGATTTATATGTCCGATCGCATTGTACTAATGACTAATGGCCCCCAAGCAACGATTGGAGAGATTTTAGAAGTACCATTTTCTCATCCGCGCGATCGCCATGCAATGCGAGAATCTCACGAGTATTTTGAACTCCGCAACCATGCACTCGATTTCCTAGAGCGATTTCAGTAGAGAACAGTATTTTAAAATAAGATTCTTGCTTTTATTCGCTTATCCTAACGAATGACCGATTCTTCATTATTCTCTCTTCCTCCTTGCAATCTCTGCTCTCCCTCTTCTAAAACAGTGCATCTGTGGCGTAGTAATTTGGATGTACCGATAGAACGGGTTAGAGAACTCGCTACAATTCTATCTGACGACGAACGAGCCAGAGCAGAGCGATTTTATTTTGAGTTGCATCGCAATCGTTTTATCGTCAGTCGCGGCGGTTTGCGAACCATTCTAGGGCGCTATTTAAACCTAAAACCCGATCGCGTACAATTTGAGTATAGTTCTCGCGGCAAACCCAAATTAGCCGAGAGTGGTGGAGCAGAGAAATTACAGTTTAATGTATCTCATTCCCAAGATTTAGCGTTGTATGGGTTTAGTTGCGATCGCGCTATCGGCGTTGACTTAGAATATCTTCGCAGGTTCGATGACGCACAAAATATTGCTCGGCGTTTTTTTTCGGCACAAGAATCGGCAATTATTGACTCTTTACCAGAGGAAGAAAAGATTGCAGCATTCTTTCGAGGTTGGACGGGCAAGGAAGCGTATCTAAAAGCCACTGGAGAAGGCTTAGCAGGTTCTTTAGATGCCGTGGAAGTGTCGCTAGTCCCCAGCGAACCAGTACGCTTACTTGCTCTCAATGGCGATTCTCAAGCGGCAGCTAGGTGGCACTTACATTCTTTTATTCCTGCTGTTGATTATATAGCTACTGTTGCGATCGAAGGTCACTTACAATTTACGATTAACAATTATCAATTCATTTTGGATTGTTGATGGGTGACTACCTACAATAGAAACACGCGACGGGTTAGTTTTATAAATTACTATTTATTATCTCGCGATCGCTGAATCAAAATAGCGCAAGCATCAAAATCTATTTAAACAAATCTACTATGTCTGTTACGTTTTCTCCTCTTATCGAACAGATGCAAAAACCGGAGTTTTATCCCCATCCAGTTCGAGAACCCATTCAATTAATTCAAACTCACGCTTCTTCCGTTCTTCTAACCGGAAATTACGCTTACAAACTCAAAAAATCAGTCGATTTTGGTTTCTTGGATTTTTCAACTTTATCCAAGCGACAATATTTTTTAAATGAAGAGCTAAGAATGAATCAAGTAATTGCACCCGACATTTATCTAGCCGTATTGCCAATTACTAAAATCGGAGAAAAGTTTATTTTAGAAGGAACGGGAGAACTGGTAGAATACGTTCTAAAAATGAGCCAGTTTCCCCAAGAAACTCTTTTGATTAATATGTATGAGAAAGGAACACTAACCGAAAAACATATCGAAGAGTTAGGCAAAGTGGTAGCTTGCTTTCACGAGGAAACAATTACTAATGAATATATTCGTAGTTTTGGAGAAATCGAAAAAATAAAAAGCGCGATCGACGAAAATTATGACAGAACAAAAAAATACATCGGGATTACACAGAACCAAAACAATATGATGAGACGAGACAATTTACTGATACCTTTTTGCTAAAAAACAAAACCTTATTTAAACAGCGTCAAGATCGAGAAAAAATTAGAGAATGTCATGGGGATTTGCATTTAAAAAACATCTGTTTTTGGCATGATAAAATTCAACTTTTTGACAGAATTGAATTCAACGAATCATTTCGATTTGTCGATGTCATGTATGATGTTGCTTTTACGGTCATGGATTTAGATGCAAGGGGAAGAAAAGATTTTGGCAATCTTTTTCTGAATACTTATATTGAACGAGCAGGCGATTGGGAAGGATTGCAAGTATTACCGCTATATTTAAGCCGTCAGGCATACGTAAGAGCAAAAGTTAATTCATTATTATTAGACGATCGCGCTATTTCAGAAGAAGATAAACAAAGCGCCCTTCAAACAGCAACCAATTATTATCATCTTGCTTGGGAATATACTAAAACTAGTCAAGGACAACTGATTTTGATGTCTGGATTGTCAGGTTCGGGAAAAAGTACCGTCGCCAGACAATTAGCTAAGCGCATCAATGCAATTCATATTCGTTCCGATGCCGTTCGCAAACATTTAGCAGGAATTTCTATAGACCATCAAGGTTCAGACGAATTGTATGCACCACAAATGAACCAGAGAACTTACGATCGCTTACTAGAATTGAGTAAAATGCTCTTAGAGCGGGGATTTTCTGTTATCTTGGATGCTAAATACGATCGCCAGAACTTGAGAGAACCTGTTATTAATTACGCACAGTCTAATAATATTCCCTTGCGAATCATTTACTGTACTGCGACCCTAGAAATCTTCCGCGATCGCATTTCCCAACGCAAAAATGATATTTCTGATGCTACTCCTGACTTGCTCTTACAGCAACAAGCGACAGCAGAACCATTTAGCGAATCAGAACAAGCTTATGTTACTACAATAGACACGACCGACCCAGATTGGATAGCTCAGTTAAACTTTTAAATAGCGTAATATTCTATCCAGAAGAGATTTGCCTTATGGAAAAAGTTAACCTGGCTGACAAATTTAGTCGTTTTTCGGATTACTGGAACCCAAAAATTGTTGGCGAACTCAACGGGCAAGAGGTTAAGCTTGTGAAGCTTAAGGGCGAGTTTGTATGGCACCATCACGAAAATGAAGATGAAATGTTCTTTGTAATCAAGGGACAACTTTTGATGCGACTGCGGGATCGAGATATCGTTTTAAATGAAGGTGAGTTTTTTATAGTACCGAAGGGAATCGAACATCAACCGATCGCTCAAGAAGAAGTTTACGTAATGCTTTTCGAGCCAAAAACAACGCTAAACACGGGAAATATACAAAGCGATCGCACTGTTAAGGCTCTTCAGCATATCTGATGACTTGACAGCTTAACACAAACGTGAAATTGCACTTGCTAGGATTTATAAAAGACGAATTAGATAAAATAAAGACTAACCCTGTCAATCTTTCCTGAGAAACGTTAACATAATTTAACAAGAAGAAATTTCAAACCAAGTCGCTCTTAAAATTGCCGCTATAGCAATCATCTATTCTCGAATCCAGGAGACTCAACGAGTGAACAAAAACAACAATAATAAAAAATGGCGAAATGCAGGCCTATATGCCTTACTAGCCATTGTCGTCATTGCCCTAGCAACAGCCTTTTTAGACAAACAACCCCAAGCGCAAGAGATTATAAGATACGATCAGTTTATAAAAGAAGTTACCAGTGGCAAAGTTGAAAGCGTTAGATTAAGTGCAGATCGCACCAAAGCGACCTTTCCCGCACAAGATGGCACACCAGTATTAGTCAATTTATTACCCAACGATACTCAATTAATTGACATTCTGACTAAGAATGGCGTAGATATTGCAGTCCAGCCCCAAAAAGATGAAGGCGTTTGGTTCCGCTTCCTCAGTAGCCTTTTCTTCCCCATCTTATTGTTGGTAGGACTCTTTTTCTTGCTACGACGCGCTCAAAGCGGCCCTGGTTCTCAGGCGATGAACTTTGGCAAATCGAAAGCCAGAGTGCAAATGGAGCCTCAGACACAAGTCACCTTTGGGGACGTAGCGGGAATCGAACAAGCCAAACTCGAACTCGCTGAAGTAGTAGACTTCCTCAAAAATGCCGATCGCTTCACGGCAATTGGAGCCAAAATTCCTAAAGGCGTTCTCTTAGTCGGCCCTCCTGGAACGGGTAAAACCCTTTTAGCGCGTGCGGTAGCTGGCGAAGCAGGCGTTCCCTTCTTTTCCATCTCCGGTTCGGAATTCGTAGAAATGTTCGTTGGGGTGGGTGCGTCTCGCGTCCGCGACTTATTCGAGCAAGCTAAAGCCAATGCGCCTTGTATCGTCTTCATCGATGAAATTGACGCAGTTGGTCGCCAGCGCGGTGCTGGACTAGGCGGCGGTAACGACGAACGCGAACAAACCCTAAACCAGTTGTTGACCGAAATGGATGGTTTCGAGGGCAATACGGGTATTATCGTCGTTGCAGCGACTAACCGTCCCGACGTTCTCGATGCCGCCTTGTTGCGTCCGGGACGTTTCGATCGCCAAGTGGTTGTGGATCGCCCAGACTACGCAGGTCGTAAAGAAATTCTTAAAGTTCACGCTCGCGGCAAAACCCTTGCCAAAGATGTCGACCTCGATAAAATTGCTCGCCGGACTCCTGGATTTACAGGTGCTGACTTATCCAATCTCCTCAACGAAGCAGCGATTTTAGCAGCGCGTCGCAACCTGACTGAAATCTCGATGGATGAAGTTAACGATGCGATCGATCGCGTCTTAGCTGGGCCAGAGAAGAAGAATCGCGTCATGAGCGAGAAGCGCAAAACCTTAGTTGCCTATCACGAGGCAGGTCACGCTCTAGTAGGCGCTTTAATGCCAGATTACGACCCCGTACAGAAGATTAGCATTATTCCTCGCGGTCGTGCAGGCGGTTTGACTTGGTTCACCCCTAGCGAAGAACGTATGGAAGCGGGTTTGTATTCTCGTTCTTACCTGCAAAATCAAATGGCAGTCGCCCTCGGCGGTCGCATTGCAGAAGAAATTATCTTCGGCGAAGAAGAAGTAACCACGGGTGCTGCTAGCGATTTACAACAGGTCGCGCGAATTGCTCGTCAGATGATTACTCGTTTCGGGATGAGCGATCGCCTCGGCCCGGTTGCTTTGGGAAGACAGAGTGGCGGCGTTTTCCTCGGTCGCGATATTGCTAGCGATCGCGATTTCTCCGACGAAACAGCCGGAACGATTGACGAAGAAGTTAGTATTCTTGTCGAGCGGGCCTACAATCGCGCTAAGGATGTTCTTAATAGCAATCGTCACGTTCTCGACTTAATAGCACAAATGTTAATCGAAAAAGAAACAGTAGATGCCGACGAGTTGCAAGAGATCTTGACAAACAACGATGTAAAAATGGCAGCTTTAGCTTAATACCATTAGAACTAGATAAATAAAAAGCAGCACTTCAAGGTGCTGCTTTTTTATATCTAATGCGATCGCACAAAAGAACGCACTAGCTTCCGATAATGGGAATTGGTAACTAGACAATATCCCGATCGCTTTTACACGCTTTTTCTTTCTTTTTTTTAGATAAATTTCTTTTTGTCATCGCACCCGCACCCAACGCACCAAAAGCAAGTAAACCGAAAATTGAAGCGGGTTCGGGAATGCTAGGCAATTCGTCATCTTGCAATCTTTCAAAAGCCAATTGTCCGATTAAGCGATGTCCGGCAGTTGTTGGATGCAATCCGTCCCAAAACAAAAATTCATCGGGATTTGTGATGCACGATGGGTTTGAGATACAAGGATCGGTCGTGTTCGTGAAGGGCGATCGCGCTGGATCGGTAATATCTTGCAATAAAGAATTTACATCGAGAGATATTAAATTGACATTTTGCCCTTTTAATGTATTGCTCAAATTATCGAGCGTTGTCGATAAGAGAGCATTATGAGCTTCAGTTAGACGATTGAGGCGATCGGGCGTACCAGGAGGTAAAGGCGGGACGGGAAACAGAGGATCGACTCCATTGGCAAGGGGCGTAATGCCTAAATTGGGCAAATTCACGACCATAATATTCCTCGCACCGACTCCAGCGAGGGCATTAACAGCACCTGCAATATTAGCGACTGGAAGATTGGGAGTTGTAGCGGGGTTTGCAGAGGGAAGATAATCATTAGCGCCAGCCCAGACAACATACAGCGCATTAGGATCGGCAGATTGATTATTTTGGATTAGCGGACTCGTAAAAGAACCAATTTCCTGCTGCAAGCCAAATAACCTGGGATCGATATTATTAACCGTTCCTGAAGTCGCACCGCCGATCGCATAATTAACCCCATTAGCGGGAGAACCATTAGCCAGATCGCTTACTGGAGTGGGCGTTGAGACTCCCAGATCTTGAGCTAGATAATCAACCCAAATCGGGCCGTTAGAAAAACGCCCGTTAAAATAGCCCAAACTAGCAGGCGGAAATTGACCGCCCGACACGTTAAAAAAATTTCCTGTATCGGAGAGACTATCGCCAAAGACGAATAATTGACTAAAATTAGCTGCTGCTGCGTCTAGGGGCAGCATGAAGGAAAAGAGAACGAATCCGGTTGCGATCGCCTGTTTTCTCAAAGTTATTTTCCTCCTATGCGATTATGCTCTTAAAGACAAGAGTAATTTATTGAGTTTGATTTTGAGATTGTGCTTGCTGAGCCGCTAATGCTTCTTTAGCTGAAATCCCATCTCCTTGATAGCCAAAATACCAGAGAACGGCAGCAGCTTCAACGCGAGTCACCGTTTTTTTTGGTTGAAATAGCGTTGTAGAACCAAAAGCACGACTAATATTGGCTTGTGCTCCGTTCTGGTAATCGGCATAAAGGGCTTGCAAGGCTTTTGGGTTAATTTTTGTTGCATCTTGAAAGCCCCAGGTTTGTTTAATGCCATCGATAGAAGCCGTGGGAAGGGCTTTGCGCAGGTCGAGCGCCACTTTCGGTGCAATTAAATCTTCTCTTGTCAAAGGCGCATCGGGTCGAAATAGCACGGCAGAATCGTCTCCTGTTAAGGGAGAAGGAAGATAACCTGCATTCGCCAATCCTTGAATAGTTGCAAAATCGGGATCGTTTTTCTGCACGTCTTTAAACACGGGTTGGTCTGACTGAGACGCTAAACGAATTTGTTTGTTGGGTTGATTGGCATAAAGTTGATTATTCGTCGTTACCAACCAGCGGACATATTCTCGGCGCGTAATAATAGCATTTGGGTCAAAGCGATCGCTCTGCGGTGGATTGGCGCTTAAAACCCCTAAAGCGGCTAAATTCTCTACATATCCTCGCCAGGGTTCGGAAACTGTCTCTAAATCGGAAAATTCTGTTGGCGTTGTTGCGATAGTTGGGGTAGGATTTGGGGCTGGAGATGCCGCATTAGCTTGTTGGTAAGATATGACGTATTCGGTATCTGGTGAGGATTGTGCGATCGCGATTTTGACTTCCAAGTCATTTTTACGGGCAACTAAACTCGTTTCTACATTTTCACCCGTTGTAGAAAATGGCGTAACAATTTGCCAGTTATTGGACTGTAATTGTTGTTGATAAAAAGTAGCGATCGCATTGCTAGGATCTGAAGATTGCCAGCGAGTATTTCCTGGTTCGCCAGCGATGAGTTCTGCATCGGGATAGCGAGGAATATCGGGAAAGTCATTGGGTAATGTCGCTTGTGTCGGATTCGTTGGCGCGACTGGCGATACCGTGGGATTAGGCGTTTGTTTCAGTTGCGGGTCGGCATCAAAGAGTTTTTCAATGTTCGGATTCCCGCTACAAGCGGTTAATAGACCTAGCAAAGAAGCTAAGAGAGTAGTATGAATAGCAACGTATTTTTTAGGCAACACGGTTAACCAATTTAAGAATGCGATCGATCCCTTTTCTACTAGGCTAGCGCAGAGGTGACTTAAATTCCAAAACGAGACGTTGCGGAAGCATTTGTTTTTTATTCTTTGTAATCAACGATCGATGACTGATGCTACAAAATCACTGACTTTTTAAAGCGAGAATGAAGAAATTGACATCCTCTCCCGCTAACCCTACGGGTGTAGACGGGAGATTCCTAAGACTCGCGACTTAGGTTTCTGCTTCCTTCCATTACTGGGATTTCGCAACTGCCGTCTAACTCTATGGTTATCAGGTCT
>JAAUUT010000178.1 GCA_012031035.1 Candidatus Altimarinota bacterium
AGAAGCTTTTAAAACGGCTATGTCTTGTCGATTTTTCAATTGGTTAACCGTTCATCATGACGTATTGGCAGCTTATAAAGCCAGTTTAGGCTTTGTTTGGGCTTAATTTTTGTTGAAGTCCCGTTAGTAATATCTCTCTAAGATCGCTTGTCTAGTTTGTAGGGATTGACCAAACAATTCTATTGTTCTTGTCAGTCCTTTCAAGTAAATGACATCTGTATTTTTTCAAAAAACAAAAGAGAGATGCGATGGTTAGCATCTCTCTTTGGGTACTTAATTGGTTGTTAACTTATTCAGTTACTAATGATATGCGTTCGCCTTGGGCGATGCGCTCTGCGCGATCGCGATTACTTCCACTTCTGGGCGACCAACTCAGCGAGATCGACAACTCGTTGGGAGTAACCCCATTCGTTATCGTACCAAGCAACGACTTTTACCATATCGCCACCCATGACCATGGTTAGACTAGCATCGACAGTCGACGAACAATCGGTTCCTTGGTAATCGGAAGATACTAATTGCAGGTCGCTGTATTCGAGAATTCCTTTTAGAGAACCTTCAGATGCAGCTTTGAGAACTTCGTTAACCTGCTCGGCGATGGTGCTTTTTTCAACTTGAACGACGAGATCGACGACTGAAACGTTAGGCGTGGGAACTCGCAAGGCAATTCCATTGAGTTTTCCTTTCATTTCCGGTATCACTAGCGCGACTGCTTTTGCCGCACCGGTAGAAGTCGGGACGATATTGATCGCTGCTGCTCTTGCCCGTCGTAAGTCGCGATGGCTAGCATCAAGCAAGCGTTGGTCGCCCGTATAGCTGTGGGTAGTTGTCATCGTTCCTTTAATAATACCAAAGTTCTCGTGCAGCACTTTGACAACGGGTGCTAAACAATTAGTGGTGCAGCTTGCGTTACTGACAACATTGTATTTATCGTGTTCGTAGTCGTGGTGATTGACTCCCATAACGTAAGTTCCAACGCCCGATCCTTTGCCTGGAGCAGTAATAACAACTTTTTTCGCACCTGCGGCGATGTGTTTTGAGGCTCCTTCTTCATCGACAAAAACGCCAGTAGCTTCGATAATTAAATCGATTCCCCAGTCTGCCCAGGGCAAGTTGAGAGGATTGCGATCCGATACGCATTTGATGGTTTTGCCGTTGACAATAATTGAATTTTCGTCAGCACTGATGTCTGCATTTAATTTGCCAAGCATGGAGTCATATTTAAGCAGATGGGCATTGGTTCTAGGATCGGAAGTATCGTTAATCCCGACAACCTCTAGATGACTGTTCTCTCTTCCTAGCCAACATCTGAGAAAATTACGTCCAATGCGTCCAAACCCGTTGATCGCTACTCTAATCACTGCGTCTTGCCCTCTACAATTTTTTTAGATACATTAAAACATTGTTAATTGACCCCAATAATATCGCAAAGCTTGTACGATTTCGATCCCTAAAATTTTAATTTCTGTTAAAAATTGCTTGGTAAGACTCTTAATAAAGCTTGAATCTTTGGATATTTGCCTTTCTAGGGCTGCTTTTAAAGCAATTTTGAATTTCGATCCCAACAACAGAAACATCTGTGCGATCGTGCAGTCTTTAATCCAAGTAAGACTAATCCCGATCGCGGGAGCTTAAGAACTCGTGAATGACAAAATTCAATAATCCTTCCAGAAAAAACTTGGTTTCTATGGCGATCGCGCTTATTATTAAAGTGTGTCAAAGTACGGAGCGCATTGTAGCACAAGCCATACTCTTTTTCAGTTTTGTGGTGTGTCAGGAGATCTAAAAAAAGTGAAAACGGTTGATTTTAGCGGAAGACCCTTCCATTTCATCGGCATAGGCGGAATCGGAATGTCTGCTCTTGCCTACATTCTAGCCAAGCGTCAGTTACCCGTTTCGGGTTCTGACCTTCGTCCCAACCACATTACCGAACGCTTGCAGGCGGTTGGCGCTCATATTTTTAATCGTCAAGAAGCAAGTAATCTCGAACTATTTCAGCACGATCTCCCGCTCGCAGAACCTGTAACTATATTAGCTGGAGCGGGGCAAAATGCTGCGGGTAAACCTACGCAATACTCCAGTAAAACCAACTTTGGTAATAATCTTCCTCAAGTAATCTGTTCCACAGCCATTGGCAAAAGCAATAGCGAATATCTAGCAGCAAAAGAACGCGGCTGTCCTATTTTTCATCGTTCTGACGTTTTAGCTGCTTTAATTGCCGATTATGACAGCGTCGCGGTTGCTGGAACCCACGGAAAAACGACGACCAGCAGTTTAATCGGGTATGTATTATTTAAAGCGGGAGTAGATCCAACCGTTATTGTTGGAGGCGAAGTCGATGCCTGGGAAGGTAATGCCCGTCTGGGTCAAGGACGCTATTTAGTCGCCGAAGCCGATGAATCCGACGGCTCGTTGGTCAAACACGCTCCCAAAATTGGCATCATTACTAATGTCGAACTCGACCATCCCGACCACTATCAGAATTTAGAAGAAGTTATTAATACTTTCGAGGTTTTTGCGTCCCAGTGCGATACGACAATTGGCTGTATTGACTGCGAGACGGTAAAAGAACGCCTCAACCCTCAAATTACTTATAGTTTGCATCCAGAAAAAGAAGCGGACTATACCGTAACAGAAATAGCTTATCAATCGGGTGGCAGCGCCGCCCAAGTGTGGGAGCGAGGCAAGTTATTAGGGCAAATACAATTGCGAGTTCCAGGTCAGCATAACATCAGCAATGCTTTAGCAGCGATCGCGACAGGAAGAATGCTAGGGCTGGAGTTTGAAGTCATTGCCGACGCGATCGCGACTTTTGAAGGAGCAAAAAGACGCTTCGAGCATCGCGGCTATACCAATGGGATTACCTTTATTGACGATTACGCCCACCATCCTAGCGAAATCCGGGCAACGCTCAATGCGGCTCGTTTAAAATTAAATAAAGCTCCCAATACGCGGGTGGTTGCTATCTTCCAACCGCACCGTTACAGTAGAACGGCTGTTTTCTTAGACGAGTTTGCAACGGCTTTTGGCGATGCAGATTTAGTAGTCGCAACTGATATCTACAGTGCGGGCGAAGTCAATCTTCATCAACTAAACGGGCAACAAGTCGCCGACGCGATCGCAATTCATCACGATAATGTTATTTACCATCCTTCTTTAAAAACCCTGAGCAGTCAGTTAAAAGAAATCTTAAAAGAGGGAGACTTGGCGTTATTTTTAGGCGCGGGGAATCTCAATCAAACCATTCCCGAACTAATCGCTTTATATGCTGATGATTAACTAAAATGTGCGCCGTGGCGCACATTTTTTACAAAGGTTTTCCCAAACCAATCGGGTATTTATGATTTGTTCTTGATATGATGATAACCTCCGCTTCAGCCTCGACTCCCTCCCCCGTTCAATTGCCAGGAACGGATTGTCTCATTCGCCCTCAAGTTTCCCTAGCCGAGTTTACCTCCTATCGCGTAGGGGGAATGGCACAATGGTATACAGCCCCGCGCAACTGGGACGAACTGCAAGCTACTTTTGAGTGGTTTAGTTCTCAAGATCTGCCGCTTACCTTATTGGGGGCTGGCTCGAATTTATTAGTAAGCGATCGCGGCATTCCGGGTTTAGTCGTGGGCACTCGCTATCTGCGCCGCACCCATTTCGACCCCGAAACCGCAAGAATTACGGCAAGTGCTGGCGAACCGATTGCTCGTATAGCTTGGCAGGCTGCTAAACGAGGCTGGCGGGGCTTAGAATGGGCTGTAGGCATTCCTGGCATGGTCGGTGGGGCGGTGGTGATGAATGCAGGCGCTCACAATCGCTGCGTCGCCGAATATCTTGTTAGCGCGATCGTTCTTTCCCCTGATGGCACCCTAGAAACCTTAACTGCCCAAGACCTGAACTACAGCTATCGAACCTCTAACTTACAAGGCGATAAGCGCTTAGTGGTCGAAGCAACTTTCCAATTGCAACCAGGCTTCAGTCGGGGCGAAGTGATGGAAACCACCACCCGCAACCTCAACCAGCGTAAAAGTTCTCAACCTTACGATCGCCCCAGTTGTGGTAGCGTTTTTCGCAATCCCAAACCTCAAGCTGCTGGCTGGCTGATCGAACAACTAGGATTGAAAGGCTATCGCATCGGTAATGCAGAAGTTTCTATGCGCCATGCAAATTTTATTCTCAACTGCGGAAATGCAAAAGCCGACGATATTTTTCGCTTAATTCGTCACGTCCAGGAAAAAGTTGAAGATCGCTGGGCGGTATTATTAGAGCCAGAAGTCAAAATGCTAGGCGAATTTTTAGCATAAGATGACTGTCTCAACCGTCGCTGAAACGATAAGATGAACAAGAGAACTATTTGGGTTAACCGAGCAAGCGCACTAGCTCAAATCTGTATTCTCGAAATATTAACTTGACTAAAGTTTAAACAGACATGGCAAAAGGACAAGGATTTGGATTTGGCTTAGGACAACTGAAAGACGCTTTTGTGAAAGCCAAACAAGTGCAGGAAGGCGCGAAGAAACTCCAAGAAGAATTGGAACAAATGGAAATTCAAGGAGAAAGTAGCGATGGCTTAGTTAAAGTTGTCTTGACTGGCAACCAAGAACCCCGTAGCGTGGAAATCTCCCCAGACGCACTGGCAAAAGGTGCAGAAGCCCTCTCAGAATTGGTAAGCGAGGCGATGAAAGATGCCTATGCTAAATCGACAGAAACAATGCGAACCCGCATGGAAGAACTAACTAGCGGTTTCAATCTTCCGGGACTATAAAGGGAGTTTAGTAGTCAGGAGTTCAGGAGTTCAGGAGTTCGGCGCTGCTCGGACTACCGTCCTGCGCGGCGGGTCAATATTCTCCCTTGTCCTCCTTGTCTCCCTTGTCTTTCTTATCCTCCGAAGGACGCTCCCCTCTGGCAGTTCTTATTGAAATAAGCTATAAGAGAGCAGAACGATCGAACTGTCATCGTTCGGCGATAATTCCGATATCCTTATGAAAGTTAGCATACAGCCTGCCTTAAGCGATGCTTGCCTTGATGCCAATCAAGCAAGCAGTCAGCGTCAACTTTCTCTATCAATTTCTGCGCTTGCGCCTGAAGAAAGAGAAGAGGCATTGCCTTTAAATTTGTGCCTAGTCCTCGATCGCAGTGGTTCTCTAACCGGAAAACCATTGGAAACAGTTAAGGAAGCGGCAATTAGGTTGATAGAAAAATTAAGTCCTAGAGATCGCCTCTCGGTAGTTGCGTTCGACCATCGTGCTAAGGCGATTGTTCCCAACCAAACTATTGCAGATCTCGGCAAAATTAAACAACAGATCCAGCAACTAGAACCTGCTGGCGGGACAGCGATAGATGAGGGGATGAAACTGGGAATTATCGAGGCGACTAAAGGAAAAAACAACGCCTCTTCTCATATGTTACTGCTGACCGATGGCGAAAACGAACATGGCGATAACCAACGCTGCCTCAAACTAGCTCAGTTAGCATCGGAATATAACATCTCAATTAATACGCTAGGTTTCGGAACCTATTGGAATCAAGATGTTTTAGAAAAAATTGCCGACTCTGCTGGCGGAACCCTTTGCTATATCGAAACTCCAGAACAAGTCCTCGGCGAGTTTAGCCGATTGTTTACTCGCTTGCAGTCGGTCGCATTAACCAATGCTCGTCTAATCGTAGAGTTAATGCCCCAGGTACGGCTGGCTGAACTCAAACCCGTTGCCCAAGTCGCGCCAGAAACGGTAGAATTAACCTTTCAACCCCAAGGCGATCGCTATTTCGTTCGTTTGGGAGATTTGATGGTAGGAGACTCGCGGATAGTTCTGGTCAATCTATATTTAGGTCAGTTCGAGCCAGGAAAGCAAACCATTGCTAAAATACAAGTCCGCTACGATAATCCCGCCAAATCTCAAGAAGGATTATTTTCAGACTTAATTCCCGTCGATATAGAAGCGCAGTCTGTCTATCACCCACAACCCGATCCACAAGTGCAAAAAGCCATCTTAACGCTGGCTAAATATCGACAAACCCAGATTGCTGAGAACAAGTTAAAAGAGGGCGATCGCCAAGGGGCAGCCACCATGCTACAAACTGCCGCGCAAACAGCTTTACAATTGGGAGATAAAGGGGCTGCAACCGTTTTGCAAACTAGTGCGACGCGCTTGCAGGCTGGAGAAGATCTAACCGAAGCCGATCGCAAAAAAACGCGAATTGTCGCCAAAACTATTTTGCAAGAAAAAACGCGCCAAGAATAACTCAAGTGATTGAGGATTAAGGATTGGGAAATTTAAATACAGATCTCTCCTAATCTTGATATTTGGCGAGCTTATTTTTGGAGGCATTGGTATTGGGTAGGTTGCTAGGCGCGTTTCCTAATTTCTTTGTCAAATATCAAATATATTTTCACCAATCTTCCAGGGTTCCGATCTCCTATTAACCAGTCATCAGTTGCTTCTAACCCGCTTCCTCTTCATATTCAGGGGTTTTCTCCTTCTTCTTGTCAGGGAGATTAACTGGAGTAGGCTTATAAGGCTCTGGCTCTACATCGTCATCCCAAACATCGCTGCGAACATCATCATCGTATTCATAATCTGGTTCGCGTTGGGGTTCGTAACGCGCTGTCCGCTCTCTTTTAGCTTCGCCCCAATTGTCCTCTTCATAATCTTCTTCATATTCTTCTTCGTAGCGCATAGCTTCGGCTTGACGGCGCGGCGGCGGCGCGGCGATGGGTTGTTGTTCCCATTCATCCTCATCCCAACGTTCTTCGACTACGACGGGTTTGCGCGTTTCGATGGGAGTACGGATAGGAATGCCAGAAGGGAGTTGATTTTCTGGTCGAGCCGCAGTAGGATAGCCTTCTTCCTCTTCTCTTGCCCATGAAGGCGTACCCAAACCAAGACGCTCTAAAATGCCCACGGTGATCTGTCTGAGGCGTTCTTCTGCTCCTTCAAAAACAATCAAGCGATTGGGTCCACTGCTGACGACTTCCTCCATAGAGATTTCGTAAGTACTGATGAATTGTTCGGGAATTTGGGGAAGACCGATAGAAGCAATGACGATTGAGGAAACTTTGCCGTCTTCTAGTGAAAATTGAAAATCCCGGACTCGACCGAGAGGTTCTCCGGTTTCGGTAATTACTTCGCTATTGATGAGGGGACTGTAGGCATCGATATCAATCGTTTCGATCGCGTCTTCATCTTCTACTAAAATTACATCCCCAGCTTGTCGGATGCTGTTGATATACATATACTGAGGCATTCCCGAAAAAGACAGAAAGTTGTCTCGCAGTCCAAAAGACACGACTTCTCGGCGATCGATATCCACTAAAACTTCTTTAACAACTCCCAACTTCTTGCCCGTGTTGCGAGTAATAACCTGCGTGTTTAAAAATTCGTTACGTAGACGGATGTTATCAGTTGTCATTTTTTCCTGCGATCGAAGCTCTGGCTTCAAAATAGAAATTTGTTTAATAGATAATGTTCTCAAACAAAACTTGTCAGTCTTAATTTACTGAATAAGAAAGAACTTGAGCGCTAAAATCTAATCTCGGACACTCGCGAATAAACTCCTTTGACTTCAATGGACTTTTTTGGTAGATCGTTACTAGCTCATCTTTAGCAGATTATGCTATTGATTCGACTTGTTAACATTTTAACTAATCGATTGACATTTGCCTGCTCTAAAATAAAATGCGCTCGTTCTGGCGTAAAAACCTAACTGAGGTTAGATATCTAAAAAAATTACCAAAATTTTTCTAAGATTTTTAGCGCGATCGCCAAATAGACAATTATCCTAGAAGAACTAAAAACTATTTGGTTAGCTAAGATTGAGCTATATCCAGTTAACTGTAGGAAATCATTCCATTACGGTTAAACTCTATGAACGTGGGAATGAAAGAGTTAGAGAAATACTACAAAGTCTTGGGCTTGGAATTAGGGGCCTCTCTCGAAGAGATTAACCAAGCCTATAAGGATTTGGCGTTTATTTGGCATCCCGATCGCATTCCCAAAGACAACCAACGATTGGTAGAAAAAGCCGTGGCGAAACTCCAAGAAATTAACCACGCCAGAGAGAAATTGCGCTCGATTGAAAGCAACCAAAAATCGTCTCGTCAGTCTAAATCAAAATCTTCTACGCCATCGACAACGCACTCGACGAAGATAGAACACCCTCATCCGACGTGGGAATATCCTCATTCAACTTACGATCGCCCCAAAAGACCTTACTACGAAGATTATGGCAATGCAGACTTGAGAGGTGCAAATTTAAAGGAAAAAGATCTTTCGAGAAGGAATATGGCAGGTGCAGATCTCAGCGAAGCCGATCTCAGCGATAGCTTTTTGCATCAAGTCAATCTAGAAGCAGCAATTTGTATAAAGCCAATCTTTTCGGGCTAATTTGCTCCAGGCTAACTTAAGACGCGCTAATTTGCAGCAAGCTAAGCTTATCGGTGCAGATTTGAGCGGTGCAGATCTTAGAGAAGCGGATCTTAGAGGCGCTCAGGTAGGTTTTGGCAATCGTATTATGGTAAAGCTGACGGGAGCAATTCTCACGGGAGCAACTTTACCAGATGGAAGGGTTCATAGTTAGTGTAGTTCCCGATCGCTACTATTAAGCTCATCTCTCGACTAAAATGTGTGAAATTTCGTGTCATTTGTCTTTTATAAAAGGTACTAACGCTCGATAACTAATGACTACTGAAAAGTCTCTGTGCTTAAAGTTATGAAATTTAAAGTTTTAAAGTTTTTTAAAACAAATC
>JAAUUT010000179.1 GCA_012031035.1 Candidatus Altimarinota bacterium
CGATCCTAACCAACAAGCAAAAATAGAAAATATCCAGCAAAATCGCCAGAAATTTTTGGCTTTACCGCAGAAATTTTCGCGATCGTTGAAAGCGAAAACTATCGAAAGGATTTGTCTCTATTTCGTACAGAAACAGTTCCCAGAACTAGAACGATGTTATCTTTGCTGGAAAAGATCGTCTCAAGCCAACAGCAAAGTCTGACTTCGGGATTAAATAGAGGCAACCAGAGTTTAGTCAATATGCAATGGCAAATCTTTTTGGGAGCGGGACTTGCCCTTGCTGTAGGGACGGGAATGGCGATCGCGCTGCGCCGACAAATTGCCGCTCCACTGGAACGATTGACTGAGGCGACCAATCAAGTTATGGAAGGGAATTTGGCGGTTTTTGTCAAAGAGCCGTCAAACGATGAAATTGGTCGCTTGAGTGCCAACTTTGTCGAAACGATCCATCGGCTTCGGCAATCTTTCGATAATCTCGAACAAAAAGTTGCCGATCGCACCCAAGAACTCTCACAAACCCTAGAAATCCTACAAGCAACTCAAGCCGAACTCGTCTTTGAAAACGAACTCCTGCGGAGCGATCGGCAATCCTCATCTTTTAACTATCAAGTGGGAGGAAGTTTGCCGATGGAAGCTCCGACTTATGTAGTGCGCTCGGCAGATCGCTTGCTCTACCAAGCTTTGAGGCAGGGAGATTTTTGTTATGTTTTCAATGCGCGGCAAATGGGAAAATCTAGCTTGATGGTACGCATGATGTACCACCTTCAACAAGAAGGGTATCGCTGTGCGGCGATCGACATGACTCGTATTGGCGGAGAAAATGTCACTTCCGAACAATGGTACAAGGGACTGGCAGTGGAATTATGGCAAAGTTTTGACCTGCTCGGTAAAGTCAATCTCAAGCATTGGTGGAATCAACAACTCGATCTATCTCCATTGCAACGATTGAGCCGATTTATTGAAGAAGTGTTACTCGTAGAAGTCGGCACAGAAGGTGAAGATTCTCCGCCACCAATCGCGATTTTTGTCGATGAAATCGATAGCATATTGGGCTTGAATTTTCCAGTAAATGACTTTTTTGCCTTAATTCGCTCTTGTTATAATCAGCGCAGTCTCAACCGCGAGTATCAGCGTCTAACCTTTGTTCTGTTTGGCGTTGCTACCCCCTCAGACTTGATTGACGACTCTCGACGCACTCCCTTTAACATTGGTCGGGCAATTCGACTCAATGGCTTTAAAGTACACGAAGCCCAACCGTTGCTGCAAGGATTGAAAGAGACGGTAAGCAATCCACAACTCGTCCTCAAAGAAATTTTAGCTTGGACGAACGGGCAACCTTTTTTGACCCAAAAGCTTTGTAAACTGCTCCGTACAGAGGCGATCGCAGCACCGACTCGCAACGAAGCTGTCTGGATCGAGCAGTTGGTACAAACTCACATAATCAACAATTGGGAAAGCCAGGACGAACCAGAGCATCTAAAAACGATAAGAGATCGCCTCCTCAAGAGCAAAGGGCAAATCAGTCTCATTTTGAAACTCTATCAAAACATTTTAGAACGAGAACAAATGACTGTTTTCGATTGTCCAGAAATCAGAGAGTTACTTTTGTCGGGATTAGTAGTTAAGCAGCAAAATCATCTCATCGTTCACAATCGCATTTATAGCTTGGTATTCGATCGCGTTTGGCTAGAAACTCAACTACGGACTTTCAACCAGTAAATATGAGGTTTTATATGAGGTTTTTAAGAATTTATATGAGATTTATGAGGTTCATTATTTCAAAATTTTCGTTATCTTAACAACATATGTTGAGGCTGGGCTGATATCTGGGTGGTAAAATTCTTGTGGAATGTCAATCGAATTTTTTAACAAGTTAATTGTTAGGGTCTTTGGAAAGCGATCGCTCCGTACTGTCTTGATAGTGCCGCTTCTGGTTCAAGTCTTTGCTGTGGTTGGACTGGTAGGATATTTGTCTTTTAGAAACGGTCAGAGAGCCGTTAAGGACGTGGCGACTCAACTTTTGGAGGAAGTGAGCGATCGCGTCGAACAGAATTTACAGGCATATCTCATCGTTCCCCATCAAATCAATCAAATTAATGCTACTGCTATTCGTCTCGGTCAACTGAATATACAAGATTTAGCTGCGCTAGAGCGTCACTTTTGGCAACAGATACAGATATTCGATACCATCACATTTGTGGGATTGGGATTAGAAAATCAAGAAAATCTGGGAGCGGAAAGACTCGATGATGGCACGCTGACCCTGAGAATCTCGACCAAAGAGAGTGGCTATATTTTTCGGACTTATGCGCTCAACTCGTCGGGAGATCGCCAAAATCTCCTCGACAGTATCAAATTCGATCCGCGCACTCGTCCTTGGTATAAAGCGGGTGTAGCTGCCCGCAAAGCCACTTGGAGCGAGATTTATCCCAATACCGCCGGGATTACTTCCTATCTCGGTGCTTCCTTGCCTTTTTATGACGATCGCGGTAAATTGCAGGGAGTTTTGCTAACGAATATCAATCTCTCACAGATTGGAAAATTTCTGCACAATCTCAGAATTGGTAAAAACGGACAAGCTTTTATCATCGAGCGCTCGTCAGGAATGCTCGTGGCAACTTCTACCGGAGAAAAGCCATTTCGTACCCTAAACAAAGATTACGGAGCCGAACGAGTTAGCGTTACAGAAAGTAGTAACGATCTAACCAAAGCGACCGCTCAATATTTAACGACTCACGTCAACTACCAAAATCTGCTTAAAAATGCCCAGCAACTAGAATTTGAAAGGAATGGCAAGCGATATTTCGTGCAAATACAGCCGTTTCAAGATCGGTTTGGCTTAGATTGGGCGATCTTTGTCGTCGTCCCAGAAGCGGACTTTATCAAGCAAATTCACGCGAATACTCGAACTACAATTGCACTGTTAATTATCGCTTTAGCAGTGGCTACCGCCTTAGCTATTCTCATATCTCGATGGATTCTTCAACCAATTTTGCGCTTAAATACTGCCGCTAAAGCAATTGCTAAAGGTCAATGGGAACAGACTGTTGAGGTAGAACGCACCGATGAATTGGGTGAATTAGCCGAGTCATTCAACCGCATGGCGGTTCAGTTGCGAGAGTCTTTTGTAACCTTAGAGGCAAAAAATGCCGAGTTGCAACGAACAAAAGACGCGATCGCTCAATCTAATCGCAGTTTAGAACAAAAAGTCAGCGATCGCACCCAAGAACTAGCACAAACCTTAGAAATTCTCAAAGCCACCCAAGCCGAACTCGTCTTTGAAAATGCCCTGCTGCGGAGCGTTCAAGAACCTACCGCTTACCACTATCAAGTAGGAGGGAGTTTGCCGATGGATGCGCCGACTTATGTGGTGCGTTCTGCCGACCGACTGTTCTACAAGGCTCTCCAGCAAGGCGATTTCTGTTATGTTTTTAATGGGCGGCAAGTGGGAAAATCGAGTTTGATGGTACGCATGATGCGTCACCTTCAGCAAGAAGGGTATCTTTGCGTTGCGATCGATATGACCCGCATTGGCGGAAAAAATATTACTCTCGAACAATGGTACAAGGGATTAGTCGTAGAGTTGTGGCAAGGTTTTAACCTACTCGGTAAAGTCAATTTAAAAACTTGGTGGAACGAGAATCAAAATCTTTATCCCGTACAGCGATTGGGACAATTTATTGAAGAAATTTTGCTCGGTGAGGTAGGAGTTGAAAACGATCTTGCCAAACCATCTTTAGTCATTTTTATCGATGAAATTGATAGCGTTTTTGGGCTTGATTTTTGTCTGAATGACTTTTTTGCCCTGATTCGCTCGTGTTATAACCAGCGCAGCCTCAACCGCGAATACCAGCGTTTGACGTTTGCTTTGTTTGGCGTAGCCAATCCTTCCGACTTGATGAGAGACTATCGGCGTACCCCTTTTAATATTGGTCGAGCGATTCAACTCGATGGCTTTAAAATGCACGAAGCACAACCATTGCTACAAGGTTTAAGCGAGAGGGTCAACCATCCGCAACTCGTCCTCAAAGAAATCCTCGCTTGGACGAACGGGCAACCTTTTTTGACCCAAAAGCTCTGTAAGTTAATTGCTAGCACTTCAACTTTAATTCCAGCTAGCGGGGAAGCAGCTTGGATCGAACAATTAGTGCGAACTCATATCATCGAAAATTGGGAATTCCAAGACGAGCCAGAGCATCTGAGAACAATTCGCGATCGCATCCTCAGAAACGAACGGCAGGCTGTTAAAATTTTGAAACTCTATCAAAACATTTTAGAGCAAGAAGAGATAGCGGCATTTGACAGTGCAGAAGTTAGGGAGTTACTCTTGTCGGGGTTAGTTATCAGACAAAGTAACGTCCTCAAAGTTAATAACCGCATTTATCGAACGATTTTCGATCGCCACTGGGTTGAAAAAAATATCGGCGCGATCGACAAACGCTATTCATCAAATTAAGATTGCGATCGGATATTAAAAGTATTTATAAAGTCAATTTAAAAAATCTTAACGATTGCGTTCAGCGGCGGCAAATATCCCAAAACTCAACACCAGCCGCTCTCAACCGTCCGCTGCATCGCAGTGGTTAGGCTGCTGGCAACGCCGATTGCTGAAGAATTGTAACAACATAAACAACGTAAAGTACCAGTAATATTACTCCACGCCTGCGTTCAATAAAACCTCTATTTGTAGGGAAAGTGAGTGCTACTGTCAAAAACCCGAAAACCAGAGCTACCGAAACTTCGTGCCAACTGACCGAGATAGGGGAAATAGTTGCAGCAACCCCAACAACCCAAAGGCTATTGAAAATGTTACTGCCCAGTATTGTTCCAAGCCCCACTTCCTCATGTCCACGAATCTTGGAAACTACAGTTGTTGCAAGTTCGGGCATCGATGTACCAATAGCGACGATCGTTGCTCCAATGACAAATTCATCGACTCCGAAAGACACAGCAATACTTTTTGCTCCAACTACAATGAGATGCCCTGCAAAGATCAGAAAGCCAAGACCAACAACACAAAGAATAATTGCAAGCCAACACCGACGCTCACCCAGCACTTCGTCAGCCGCGCTTTGCTGTTTACGAACTTCAATCATTACAGCAATCATCCAAACAAAAAATATACTCAGGAGTACTAAACCATCAATGCGAGACAGCAAGCCATCAAAGCAAAAAACACTCATTACCACTGGAGTTATCAGGGCAACAGGAAAGTCACGCTTTACACTGTCACGAGGGCTTTGAATTCCTGAAATAATCAGAGCAAGAGCAAGAATCAGAGCCAATACTTCTCGGTTAAGAATTAAGCAGTATTGAGAATAAAAAAAGTAAGTGGTTGACGTTTAGTACCTGCTCCTCTGTGGATTGGTTTTCTAGATGGAAACTTAGAACGAGGTTTTTTGACAACTCTGGGATTTGTTCTGCCGTGTCTAGGAGGGATTTTTTGCTCCAAAATTTCCAGGATTAGTTTGGAGAAAAAAGGGTAGTTGTTCGCTGTTCGCATCTTGGAAATCAGCAATAGCTCGACGAATGACTTTGAGAGTACCAGTGAAACCCTTTGCGCAAAGGAGATATTTCCGCCTCTGTTGCGGCTTGAAACATTAAAGTGCGAACTGCATAATGGCTTAAAAGCCAACCGTAGATTTCTTGAACAACTTTGCGAGGTTTGAGAGAACGGATAGGAATTTTACGCCCATTAAGATGGGTTTTTAGCTCATCAATAGTATTTTCGATTTCCCAACGCTGATGATATTGAGTAGCTAACAACAAAGCAGGAAATAGCGCAATATCCATCAAACTGGTAATTAGACGATAAGTTTGTTGTCCACTCTGTGAGTCGATAGTGTATTCTATAACCCGTACCTGAATCCTTGACCCACCTTTGTGCTTGGATTTGCGGTCTGGAGCAATCCAGGACAGATACGAGCCATCATCTAAAACCTTATCTACTGGAAATTTAACGTTTTTTGGCACTCGCCCTAAATAGTCACATCCTTGATTTAATGTGGCATGAACCATACGGTAAGAATGTAGCCCTCTATCCCACATCAGAAGCATCCCTTACACACTACCAACACAGAGGGCAATTTCCGCGCTCTGTGTTCATAACTGCCTGTCTCTAAGAGAGTTTGTCTAATCAAGGACGGAGAAATGACTGTTTCTATGGCTTTCAAGATTAACTCTGCTTCTAACTTTGGCGCGCTCAAGGAGAAATTTTTTAGTTGCACCAGTTTTCAACCGCATTTTTTAGAGAACAATTATCACTTTACCCTGCTTGTGTCCTTAACCGAGAAGTATTGGTACGAAGTCCGCTAGACTTTTGAGTAAGTTAGTCGAGGATAATAGTCTCTTATAGCAGAGAGCGGATAGATTAGAGCATATTAGTTGGCTCAAACAAACAAAATAAGGTATTTATTCCTATTCCCTACTGGGGGCAAATTATTTCTCGATTTCGCTCGCTCTAAGATTCTCTTGAAAATAACGCCGATACAACTCACAGCTTAGCGTTACTTCATTAGCTAATGATTCAATTAATCCCATACTGCTCAACTTGTGGGCGATAATCGGTTCTAATTGTACAGGGTTGGTAGCATTAATGACACTATAAAAAGCTTGAGCTAATTCAGGCTGTTCTTGTAAAGCCAACCAATAACGTTGTAAGTGATTGTAATAAATTCCACTGGTTGTTGGGGCTGTCTCTAGCAGTTGCGCAAGGGTTAAATCCTCGCGACTGAGATGATAAAAAGCAATTTGTAGCAGCGCGGGGTGTCCGCCAACTAGACCCATCAGTTGTTCTGCTTCTTGACTCTCGCTCCAGTCGAGTCCATACCTTTTGGCTAATTGATACACCTGGTCTAAATTGAAGCTTTCTAGTCGAACGGGTAAACCGACATTGAAAGGAGATTGATCGATTTGAAGCGGAATATAAATTTCTGTTGAATGCACCACGATTGAGCGTAGCTTTTGCCAAATCGGAAGTCTTTTTGCTTCTTCATACCAAGAACGCAGTAGAGGCAATACATCTTGTGCTACTTGCGGATACTCAAAAATCCAGTGCAACTCATCCAATGCCAAGATTAAAGGCGAGTCGATTTGCTCTAGCAAATAACTGCGAAAGTAAAGACTGCAACTAACTTTACTGCCGATATCTTCATCCCAATAGTCATCTAGTTTCGGTTCGAGATTAAGCTGATGAGCGGCACTGGTACAGAGAAAGCGTAAAAATCGATTGAGATCGCTTAAGATAGCGCGGTCAATCTGATCTAGATTTAAGCAGATTGTCTGATAGCCTTGACGGTTAGCATGGTCTATAATTCTAAGCATCAGCGAGGTTTTGCCCATTTCTCTGGGAGCTTTGATCCGAATTAATGCTCCTGGTTTATCAATCTCTTCATAAACTTGTTCCTCTAGGGGGGCGCGTTCGATATAAAACGGTGAGTTAAGAGGAACTGCACCGCTAGGATAGCAAGGCAATTGACCCGGATTGATTTCACAAATTAAGTCTGTAGCTTCCGATCCTGAAAAACTTGCCTCAGTTCGCTCTGAAGTATAAAACTCCAAAATTTGCCGACATCTCTTTTTAGTAACGGTTTCACTAACCAAGTTAGAGAGTTTTCGATACAATTCTGGAGCAACGACATTAGTTAGATAGCCAGGACTATAACCTTCTTGTTGTGCGATTTCACTATAAGTCAGATCCTGCAAAATCCCGCGCAAAACTATCATTTCTGTGGGGTTGAGAGCATCATTTTGAGTTTGACTAAGCTGATGATTGACAATCTCAAAAAGAGGATCGAGTTTCATAAAATTTAGAAGCTTTAGCCGATCTTATCTTAATGTCGATCGATCGTAAATTAGGAGATCGGCATTTGATTAGCCATCGTAAAAAAATTTCTGCTGGAAATTTGCGACATTCTACGCTCAAAGTTTTACTTACGCGCTCCTTGCGCCAAAAAAATTAACGAGCAAGACCTCTTCCTCTCTGTTGTCGAGACGGCTCTTGCTGTTGGAGCCGTTGTTGTTCGGCTTCCCGTCTTTGTTGTTCTATTTGAGATACCGCAGCCCGAAATAACTCAACATCAGAATTTGTAAAGTTAACAGATGCTTGAACTTCTGGGTAACGTGCGTAAGGGTCGCTAGGATAGTTAAGGATTTCCCCTCGACCGTCATTGGCAATAATCCGAAAAGCTTGTTCGTCAGAAACAATCCTATATTTTTGTCCCTCAAACGTTCCATAGCCTGAAAGGGGATTTCGTGGAGATCGCTCTCCTAACCTCCACAAGATTGTTTGTGCGTCCTCTTTGAATTGACGGATTTGTTGGTAGTAGTCCAGGGCGGTTTGGATATCGGAGAAGGTCTTGACATCTTGTTCCCCAAGACGATTCTTGAGAACATCCATGTGAAGAGGATTGGAAGAATGCCCCCCCAGAACCAGGATTTGACCTCGACTGTCAGGAGCCGTAACAGTCAGATAGTGCCGCCAGCCATACGTTTCAAAAACCGCATTCTTCTGAATCAGGTAATAGGGATTGTTGAAAGTTTTCTCATCACCAGAGCTTTTTCCATATCGTTCAACAGCTTCTGTTGAAGCAAATTGTTGAATTTTTTCTCCAAACTGTGTTGTAAGTTCTCTGAAGCTTGCTCCGACTGATTTTCTATTCTTTCTATTCTTTCTATCAGAGCTTCTAACACGTTCTTCAAGCTGTTGAAATT
>JAAUUT010000057.1 GCA_012031035.1 Candidatus Altimarinota bacterium
ACAAGGTAGACAAGGTAGACAAGGTAGACAAGGGGGACAAGGTAGACAAGGGGGACAAGGTAGATTTGAAAAGAGGGAGATTGAATTATAGTTATTTATTGCCTGCGGGAGAAGAAGTTTTAGAGGTGTGGAAAAGGATTGTAGATAGAGAAAAAACTCTTCAATTTCCAATGACTTTTAAATGGAAAATTGGAGTTGGCGAAGTTGAGGAGGAAATTAAACTATTTCAAAAACTAATTCAAGCGTTACCAACAGATACGAAACTGCGATTAGATGCCAATGGTGGGTTGAGTTTTGAGCAAGCAAAAAGGTGGTTGCAAGTTACCGATGAAACGCCGATGGTAGAGTTTATCGAACAACCTTTATCGCCTCAATCATTCGATCGCACGATGGATTTAAGCATTAATTATTCTACTGCGATCGCGTTGGATGAATCAGTTTCTAATTTAAAACAATTAGAAGATTGCTATCATAAAGGATGGGAAGGAATTTATATTATTAAAGCTGCGATCGCGGGTTCTCCTCAACGTCTGCGTCGGTTTTTTCAGCAGTATTCAATTGATGCGGTTTTTTCTTCGGTTTTTGAAACAGAAATTGGTCGCGAAGCGGTATTGCGTCTCGCCGCAGAACTTTCTAATCCCAGTCGCGCCGTTGGGTTTGGCGTTCATCACTGGTTTGAATAGGTCACTGCAATCGGCATTCGCCACCCCGTCCCAAAAGCGCGGTCTGTAATTTTTAATCCTGGCGGTGCTTGTTTGCGTTTAAATTCTGCACGAGAAATTAATTTCATCACTTTGCTAACTACTGCGGGATCGTGACCTGCTTCTACAATTTGAGTTATGGATTGATGGTGATGAATAGCGCGTTCGAGAATATCGTCAAGAATTTCGTAAGGTGGAAGAGAATCTTGGTCAACTTGTCCCGGTTTTAATTCTGCACTGGGCGGTTTAATTAGGACGTTATGAGGAATCATTTCTTGAGTGCGATTTAACCACTGACAAATTGAAAAAACGCGGGTTTTGGGAACGTCAGCAATAACCGCTAATCCTCCATTCATATCGCCGTACAGGGTACAATATCCCACCGCCATTTCTGATTTATTTCCCGTCGAGAGAAGTAAATGACCGAATTTGTTGGCAATTGCCATTAATAAATTACCGCGAATGCGAGATTGCAAATTCTCTTCAGCAATACCGAATTCCGTCCCTGCAAAGATGGGTTCTAGGAGTTGGTCGTAAGATTTCATCAGGTCGCCAATCGGTAATTTATAACTGTTAATACCGAGATTTTTAACTAATAATTCTGCATCGATGACTGAATGTTCGGAACTGTAAGGAGAAGGCATTAATACGCCGAGAACATTTCTCGCACCCATTGCTTCTGTTGCGATCGCGGCAACTAATGACGAATCAATTCCACCGCTCAACCCCAATATAGCTTTAGAAAAGCCACATTTTCTAGCATAGTCTTTTACTCCCAAAACTAATGCCCCAAAAATTTCTTCTTCTGTCGTTTCTGGTAATGATGTTACTGATGCTGGCAATAAATCTTTCGATAGTTCGTCCAACTCAAGAATTTCTAGATCCGATGCAAATGCTTTAGCACGACAAATGACATTGCCTGTACGATTAAAAGCGACGCTGTTTCCATCAAAAATTAGGTCATCATTTCCGCCTACTTGATTGACATAAATAATCGGAGTTTTATAGCGACTGGCACTGTGTTTGAGCATCGCTTCTCGTAACTTTTGTTTCTTGGCGGTATAAGGAGAAGCGGATAAATTAACGATTAAATCGACTCCTAATTTAGCTAAATCTTCGATAGGATTAATTTCATAGTTTCGTTTGCCCCAAAATCCTTCATCGTTCCATAAATCTTCGCAAATGGTTACGCCAATTGTGAGAGAAGATAACCAAAAAGTATTGGCTCGATCTCCTGGTTCAAAATAGCGATCTTCATCGAAAACATCATAGGTGGGTAAAAGTCGTTTGTAAAAAATTTGTCGAATTTTTCCCTCATCTAATAATGCCATGCTGTTAAACAAAGATTTTTGACCTTTAGAGGTAGCATAGGGATTTAATTCTACTGTTCCTACTAAAACGGCTATTTGAGTTGGTAATTGTCGTGCTAACGCTTCTAGTGTTGTAGTAATTGCTGCGACAAAATCAGGTTTTAGAAGTAAATCTCTAGGGGGATATCCACATAAAGATAGTTCGGGAGTTAACATTAAACGAACGCCTTCTTGAGAGGCTTTTTGTGCGGCTTCTAATATTTGTTTTGCATTGCCTGAAAGGTCGCCAATAGTAGGATTGAGTTGTGCGAACGCGATTTTCATAATTCTAGTCGGGGTAAAGGAACTCTCTCTTGTAAAATTTGTAGGACTTTGTTATGGTCGGCAGGCGTAATAACCGATTTAATCATTTCTCCGCGATCGAGAATAATACATTTTGTTTTAGTTGGACGAAGCGGATCGAAATGAAACCAATAAGGACTTAATCCCATTCCCCAAATCCTCAATCCTTCTTGCCAAAAATTGAGTTTTTCTTCGCGATATTTCTTAATCGATTGATAAGGTATTCTTAAACTTCCCATCGGAATATAATAGCCATTAATAGTAATAGCATCTTCATCGCAAGTGACGTAAAAATCTTCGTACAAAACAGTCATGTTGTTGTCCTCCAAAAAATTACTAGTTCTACTAGCGATCGCGTTGCCAATCTTTTAATTCTTCATCGATAAAATAATTAACTAAATCTCGATATAATTGCTCGATAATTTCTGGATTCAATCCTTCTTCTACTGCCCAAACTCGTCTTTGCTCCAACATCGCCTTAAATCTTTCTGGTGCTTTAACGCTCGTTTCATCGGTTTTGAATTTAGTAGCAGCTTTGACATAAGCAAATCTTGTTCCTATTGTTTTAATGAGTTCGCGATCGAGGTAATCGATTTCAGTACGGATTTCTTGGATATTATTACATTCATCAGGAAGTTTCATAATTAATTAAATAAATACTAAAGGCTTATCTTTAAATGGGGCAAAAGCGTCTGCATCAAAACGATATAAACTTGCCGGACGACCCGCACCTCTCGTTACTTTTACTCCGCTATCGCATAAAAAACCTAATTTTAACAAACGAGATCTAAAATTAGAATAATCTGAAAAATTTTCGCCTAAAATCGTACAATAAAGTTGATAAAGTTCGTTAAGCGTAAAAAATTCTGGTAACACATCAAACGCGATCGGACTATACTCTAATTTATTGCGCAAACGCCGATAGCCATATTTAAGAATTTCATTGTGGTCGAAAGCTAATTGAGGAACTTTTTGAATGGGATACCAAGTAACATTACTCAAATTTTCAGCGATTAATTTAGCATCCTCAAATCGAATCAAAGCGAAATAACTGACAGAAAGATAGCGAACGCCATAACTATTAGGAGACTCTCTCGGATCTCGCTGCGGCCCTCCAAACGTATAAAGTTGTTCGAGATAAAGATTTTTAACTTGAATTTTTTCTGCCAAAATACGATAAGCAGATTGTTCTAACGTTTCTCCTTTACGAACTAGCGTTCCTGGCAAACTCCAAGAATTGCTAAAAGGATTATCTTTACGTTTTATGAGTAATACTAAAAGGCGATTGAGGTGAGTATCCACAGAAAAAATAACATTATCAACCCCTACCTTAAAATCTTCTAATTCCTTGCGATCGCCTAATTTTTGTTCGTCAACGTTCATACGTATAATTGTTCGCGTTTAATATAATCTTTAACCGGTGTAGTAACAGCATTTTTATCTCTTTTTTCGCGATAAGCTGTTGAGGAAATAGCAGGCGCGTCTAAGTCAGCTACCCTGCACTTTCCTCCCAATCTTCGCAAGGCTTCTAAATCTTCTTCTTCGAGCGGATATCCAGGGCGAGGAATCACTAAAATCTCGACTTGTTGTAACAATTCTTCAATTCGATACCAACGAAAGATTTGATTGACCAAATCCGAACCAATAACTAAAGTATATTCTGCTTCGTTGCCCCAAATTTCCTTGGCTTGTTCAACGCTAATTAAGCTTCTTAAATGGCTCAATCGTTCGTAAACTCCTAAGTTTTTTTGAGGAGTTTCTATTTCTTCTATTAGCAACCGCAACATTTCCATGCGGTGTTCGAGGGAAGTTTGATGAGCCTTAAAAGGATTATTGGATGCCCAAACTGCCACGCGATCGTAATGCTCGGATAACCATTCTAGAATAGCTTGATGTGCAGAAGTGGGAGGATCGGCACTGGTTCCAAATAAGGCTATTTTTGTCATTTTTCCTCGGTTAAGCGCTCACTCATTCAAATTACTTAACGTAGTTAGGGAACAGGGAAGAGGGAATAGGCAATAGATGTATCAGTCCTAAAAAAATTTTGTTTATTAGTAAAGTTTGAATTCATAACAGGTTAATGACTAGCAATCCAAGATAAGCGAAGAGATTCTAAACCGTCAGATATCTTAACGGTAATTGGTATCGGATTGTTGAGTTGTCGAGTTTCGGACGGAAGACTAGCAACGGAAATTTGAGTGCGTTTTTGAATAGTTTCGATAGTTGGTGAATCTTTAATTTGCTTACCTTCTTGCATCACCAACTCTAATAAAGGTTGCTCGTTGCTATTAGGCGTTTCATGCGCTAATCCCAATCTATCCGAAAGGATTCGCTCCTTTTCTTGAGAACGAAAAATTTGCTTGCGTCCGGGATAAGTGGCTTTTTTACTAGACTGTTTCATGGTGGGAATCCCGTCAATTTCGACAATTTTATAGACTCCATTAACAGGAGAACCCGTTACTAGTTTGGTTCCTAATCCATATCCATCAATAGAAGCGCCTGCTTCTTTTAATCGAGCAATTTCCCACTCATCGAGATCGCCGCTGGCAAAGATAGTAACCTCTGGAAGGAGCGATCGCACTTTCTGAGATAATTCAACTAAATCCCCAGAATCTAAACGCACTCCCATTAATTCCATTTTGCCTTCTCTTACCTTATCTGCTAAACGACGAGCCGCCGCGATCGAATCGTAAGTATCGATTAACAAAGGTGCAGCCGGAAAATAGCGATGAAAAGCGCTAAATGCTTCGTCCTCGCCTCCTTCCATTGCCCCAATTGCCATGACGAGAGAATGCGCCATCGTTCCGCTTGGCTTGCGTCCCAATTTCAAAGCGGCAAGAACGTTAGAAGTTGCATCTAATCCTCCCGCTATAGCTGCTCTAGCAGCCCACATCGAACCTTGCGGACTAAATGCCCTTCTCGTCCCAAATTCTAATAAGACTGCTTCTTGCCCTGCTACGTCGCGCAGACGAGCAGCTTTTGTGGCGATGAGGGTTTGATAGTTGATGGTATTGAGGAGGTAGGTTTCTATTAATTGCGCTTGCCATAAAGGAGCTTCAACCCTCAGCAACGGCTCGTTAGCAAAGATAGCTGTTCCCTCTGGAACTGCCCAAACATCGCCATTAAATCGTCCTGACTCCAACAGCGACCAAAATTTGAGCGGTGCATGGGCAAATATGCCCGTATTCTGTAAGGCTTTTATTTGTTGGCTAGTGAAATGCAGCTTTTCTAAATAATCCAAGGCTTGCGCTAACCCCATAGCTATCAAATAGCCAAACTTGTCGGGAAAATGGCGCACGAACAATTCAAAGCTAGCGGGTTTGTCTTCTAATCCCTCCCCGACGTAACAAGCTATCATGGTTAGCTGATACAAATCGGTCAGCAGGCTATAATCCTCGGTACTGAGGGTTAGTTCTCGATCTTCTACCATTGCCATTAAAAAAATCTTTTGCTTACTGCTAATTATAGTAGATTTCACCAAAAATGCAATGGCAAGCTTTACTGAAGATGTTTGCGCGAAACAGCATTCACCGATCTATTGCGTGTTAGTTTCAAGAGGAGGTTCCTTAGAGACTGCTTGTATTGACACTCCCGCTCTTTTAACTGGGGGATGAATGGCTCACATTTGATAAAGAAGAAAAGAATCACAGGGAAGCAATCTGGTACTTTATCAAATTATATTTGTCACTTCTGACAATGGTATGGTATTGTATATGATCGCTGCCTCGGAATGGAAAATACAATCCATGACGATATGCGGGGGCGTGGCGGAATGGTAGACGCTACGGACTTAAAAAATTGAGCCTTGATAGAGAAATCTGTCATGCGAACGCTCTCAAATTCAGGGAAACCTAAATCTGTTAACAGATATGGCAATCCTGAGCCAAGCCAAAAAGTTGTCATTAGTTATTGGTCGTTAGTAAAACTAACTATTAACAAAAGACAAATTTGGAAGGTGCAGAGACTCGACGGGAGCTACCCTAACAGATTAAGCTGAGGGTAAAGAGAGAGTCCAATTCTCAAAGCCAACACGCGGCAGTAGCGAAAGCTGCACGAGAATGAAAATCCGTTGAGCCTTATAAGCTCGTGTGGGTTCAAGTCCCACCGCCCCCATGAAAATCTAATCTTTGAGGAGTGAGACTCTAACGTCTCTGAGATTATCTTATCGAACGTCACAAAAAAAGGCGAGTCATTACTCCCCTCTAAAAGTCATAATCAAAGGGGAGCCGAATTATCTTGATTTACAGCAGAAGATTAAGCAATATTGACTTTAACAACTTTGTTCTTTTCCTCTTCTGCTTTTGGCAGCGTTAGATTGAGAATTCCATTTTGATACTGCGCCGTTACATTGGTATTTTCAACGCGGACGGGTAATGGAATGACTCGATGGAATCTTCCATAACGGAATTCTGTACGAGTTACGCCACCTTCTTCAGTTTTGGTTTCGGATTTGCGATCGCCGTTAATGCTAACCGAGTCAGCAGTGACTTCGATATTAATATCTTTGGCTTCCAAACCTGGAACTTCAAGTTTCAGATGGATTGCATCATCCGCTTCTGTCATTTCTGCTGCGGGGATATGAGCGAGTCCTTCTCGTTCGCCATTGCTAAATGTTGTAGGTGTCAGAGAATTAAACAAACGATTCATTTCTCTTTGTAGTGTTTCGACTTCTCGGAAAGGTTCCCAACGAATAAGCGACATATATTACCTCCGATTTTAGGGGTTTTATCAAAGGTTCAACAAGTGAAGGCGTTAGTTTTAAATTGATTTACTATCTACCTTCAATAACTAGAATAGTCTTCTTACGCGATCGCGCTTGTCTGGTTTTGTGTACTGGTTGTGGGAGAATTACCGTACTAGGTGATGAATACTGCGATACTAATCAAGCAACTGTCAAGCATACTTGCATATTTAGCTTTGAGCAACCGTATATCCGTATAAAGGGATAGAGAAAGGAGAACTTAAACTTATGCAAAAATTGATTGCCAAGGTTGCACAAACTTTAGTGATGGGTGCTGCGATTTTTGTGGCGATCGCAGTCGATCTCCCTCAAGCTATGGCTTCTGCACTCATTCAAGAAGACTTATTTTTCGGGCGAAATCTTCCTGACGGCACACAAGTATCAGACGAACAATTTCAAACGTTTGTCGATAAATTTATTACGCCTCATTTTCCTGCTGGATTAACTATTTTCGATGCTAACAATCAGTTTGAGAGCAATAAGGTCGTCACGCTTTTTGTAGAAGATAATCTTAAAACTAAAAAAGCGATCGCGGAAATTATCGCCGCCTATCGACAACAATTTCATCAAAAAAGTGTCTTGCAAATCAACAATCAAGACTACTTGAAAGTTGGTTTTGGTGCGGGTGAAAATCTTATCGATAACGATCCTAACCCAGAATTCATTCAAACCGATCTATTTTTCGGGCGCAATATTGCTGGTGGGACACAAGTAACCCAAGAACAATTTCAAGCTTTTGTCGATCGATTTATTACGCCTCGTTTTCCCGATGGATTGACGATTTTCGATGCTAACGGACAGTTTGAGGACAGTACGGGAACGATTATTCAAGAACCTTCTAAGGTAGTTAGATTGTTGCTCGAAGATACCCAAGAAAATGAAACTGCCCTCGATGAGATTATTAAAGCGTACATCGAGCAGTTTCGACAAGAAAGCGTGTTGGCAGTTGTGGATGAGGATGTCGAGGTTATTGTTGATTCTAAATCGCCAACCTCTGTCCCAGAACCACAATCTGCGATTGGGTTGTTTGCTATTGGCGTTTTAGGAGCGAGTATTCGCCAAAAAAAGTTATTTTGATTTAAGTGAAGATAAAGACTTGTCAGTAATTGTTACAAGCATTTTTCAATGGTTGCCGCTATAGACTGAGACAAACTTTTGAGATCGTAACCGCCTTCGAGTCCGAAGAGAATGCGACGAGTAATCTTGAGAATATAATCAGTAAAAGCGCCATAGTCTTCTGGCTTGAGAGAAATTTCAGCCAAAGGATCGTCATGATTGGCATCGTAACCCGCACTTACAATCAATAAATCTGGCTTAAAATCCCTCAAAAAAGGAAATACAAAATTTTCAAAAGCAATTTGATAGATCTCGAAAGTGCTACCTGGTAACATGGGGATATTGAGGACATTACTATATTTACCGCGATCGCTCGCTTTCCCCGTTCCAGGATAACAAGGAGATTGATGCAGCGAACAATAGGCGATATTAGGATTGTCTTCTATAATCGCTTCGGTTCCATTGCCATGATGTACGTCCCAATCGAGGATAGCAACTCGGTCGATGTTAGGTTGTTCTAGAGCATAATACGCCGCGATCGCAGCATTAGAAAACAAACAAAATCCCATCCCTCTATCTGCTTCGGCATGATGTCCCGGCGGACGTGCTAAAACAAAAGCAGGGTTATCATTAGCAATAATTGTATTCACCCCATCCAACCAAGCGCTGACAGCTAATAAAGCAATCTCATAACTGCGAGGAGAAATCGGAGTATCCATATCCAACGATCCTCCCCCATTGCTAGCAATATTGCGCACGCGAGCGATATATTCAGGGGAATGGATATTTTGAATGTAGGGAATGGGATCTCTCGTGGCGATCGCAGTTGGTAATTGCCAGCGTAGTTTATTCGTCCAAGAAACCTTTTTAAGCGTTTCTACAATAGCCGTCAAACGTGCTGGTCTTTCTGGATGATAGTCTCCTGTTTGATGAGCCAGAAATTCATCTGAATAAATAATTGGAAACATAAGATATTAATTAACAATAGCTAGTAGCCCATAATAATTTGGCGATCGCTTGTATTATTCGCTGATAATTCCTACAGTAATAAAACTTTGCATTTCCTTGACAAATTTGAGCAAGGATGATAAGTGCGATCGCTATTTTATCAATAAATTTTATCTTGCCATTACAAAACATACATCTTTCAAATGACTTAACAGAATTCAACAAGATAAAACTACTGTAAGATTTTTTGAAAAAATTGGGAACAATAATACTAAAGCTATTGGCTACTTAGCCTGACTTGCGATTTATGCTGAAATCCCTCATCCTTCCATCAAAGGCTCAATTCGATCGGGCCCAAGTCAATCTGAAGCCTAAATTGTCAACATGGTCTATATTGTTGGTGGCGATCGCAGTGGCGAGCATGAGTGCTACTGCTATTTATCAACTCAATCAGATAGCAGAACGCAATAGTAACACAAGGCTTCTCTTAACTCAAGTCAAAGAGCAAGTAAGCCGACTCAACGCTTTGGAATGGGAGGGCATTTCCAAAGGTAAAATTGATGAGAACTTAACCGAAGAACTGGCTGAAAATAAGCAAAGCACCGATGCTATTTTTAACGAGCTTCAACAAATCGAGCGACAAAACGATCTGAGCAATTTTTTTGCTTTCTATAAGCGTTATAAAACCGAAATTGACCGCGTACTGGTGCTAATTGCCCAAGGTAACACCAAAGAAGCGATAGACGTTGATGCAGATGGCATTGATGAAATCTATGATGCGTTGTATGCTGAAGTCGCCAACCTGGAAAAAAGCTATATAGAGCAGCAAAAGCGAACGAGAGTAATTGCAGACATTGGAACCACCTTTTCTTTAATCTTATCAGCCGTTATCATTGGCGTTTTGTTCCATAAATTCAGCAAAAGTTTATGGGATAAAAACTACGAGTTAGCGATCGCCTTTCAAGAACTCCAGAAAACCCAAAATCAGTTGATTCAACAAGAAAAAATGGCAGCCTTGGGGCAACTCATTGCTGGAGTCGCCCATGAAATTAATAATCCTTTAGGCATTATCAAAGCATCGGCCAGCAACACCGAGCAAGCACTACAAGAAGCCCTTGCCGAACTTCCTTTCTTACATCAGCGGTTGAATCCAGAAGAGCAAGAAAGCTTTTTCAAGCTAATCGCTCAGACGCTCGACAACCAAGCGTCGGTTTCCTCTCCAAGAAACCGCGCCCTTAAACGCCAAATTACAACTCAACTTCAAGAACACGACGTTCAAAATGCCAGACAAATTGCCGATCTCTTAATGGACATGGGCATTGTTAAAGAATTTGAGTTCTTGCTGCCTCTTTTAAAGGGGAATAAGGGTGAATGGGGCGTTCATCTTGCCTACAATCTAACTTGCTGCTTTGTCAACAATCAGATGATTCTCAATGCAGTCGATCGCTCCTCCAAGATTGTTTTTGCGCTCAAGAGCTATTCCCATTTCGATCGCAGTGACAAAAAGCAGTTAATGCAAGTACAGGAAGGGCTAGAAACCACGCTTGCTATCTATCACAATCAACTCAAACGCAATATCAATTTAATTCGAGACTATCAAGATGTTCCCGATATTTTGGGATACCCCGACGAACTAGTTCAAGTTTGGACAAACCTAATCTTCAATGCCATTCAAGCAATGGGAAACGGGGGAACGCTTACCGTTACGATTCGTCGGTACGAAGATGGAGTAAAGGTTAAGATCTCGGATACGGGATCTGGCATTCCGCCAGAAGTACAGCCAAAAATCTTTGAAGCCTTTTTTACTAGCAAATCTGCTGGAGAAGGAAGTGGTCTGGGACTGTATATTAGCCAGAAGATTGTTGACAAACATCATGGATGGATGAAAGTAGAAAGTCAACCAGGATATACTCAAGTCAGCGTTTATCTACCCGTCGAGTCTGTTGAGTAAGGAGGAGGCAACTTAGTGATATCTGATACTGCGATTCTTTGTGTAGATGATGAATCTTCAATTTTAAAGGTTCTCAAGGAACAACTAAAACGGTGCTTTGGCAATCAGTATGTCTACGAAATTGCTCAAAGTGCTGAAGAAGCTTGGATGGCGATCGATGAGTTAGAACAGGAAAATATCAAAATTCTCATCATTGTTTCTGATTGGCTCATGCCCAATGTTAGAGGAGATGAGTTTTTAGCTCAAGTTCATGAACGCTTTCCTGAAGTGATAACGGTCATGCTAACCGGACAAGCTGACGAAGCAGCGATCGAGCGTGCCAGACGACAAGCCAATCTTTATGCTTGCATCCACAAACCTTGGACGCAAGAGGAGTTACAGAAAGTAATTAGTACCGCGTTGAGTTAGTAGACTATGCGAGCGACAATTGTTTGTGTTGATGATGAATGGGGTATTCTCAGGAGTTTGGGGAACCAACTCAAACGCCACTTCGGCAAAGACTATGACATTGAGCTTGCTAGTAGCGGTGAAGAAGCCCTTTTGCTTTGCGCCGAACTGACGACTGAAGGTAGAGACATTCCCGCGATCGTTTCCGATCAGAGAATGCAAGGAATGGATGGAGATGCTTTGTTGATTCAACTCCATACTCTCTATCCCAAAACACTAAAAATTATGTTGACTGGGCAAGCTGATGCCGATTCAGTTGGGAATGTTGTGAATGCTGCTGCTTTATACCGATACATTCGTAAACCCTGGGATGAAACCGACCTGATCTTAACCGTTACCGAAGCTCTACGGCGATTTAAACAAGAGCAACAATTAGTCGAACAAAATGAGTTGTTGAAGAAAACTAATGCTAAGTTGGAAAGCTCTTTAGCCTTGTTGTTAGCCACTTTTGAAGCTACAGCCGATGGGATTCTCGTACTCGATTATGCGGGGAAAGTCGTCAGTTTTAATCAAAAATTCGTCATAATTTGGAACCTTGTAGACTCGGACTTAACTGGTTTGGAAGAGAATCTGTCAGATGCTATCTTCAAACAATTAATCGAGCCAGATGCGATCGATTTTAAAGCCTTGTTTTTAGAAATTAATGCCCAGAAACACGATTTTTTGAGATTAAAAAATGGCAACACGATCGAGTACTATTTACAGCCTCACCAACTAGAGGACGAAATTGTCGGTAGAGTCTGGAGTTTTCGAGACGTTACTCAGGAAAAGCAAAGAGAAGCGATCGTGAAGCATCAAGCTTTACATGATGCCCTTACCAATCTACCCAATCGGCTTTTGTTCGATCAAAAATTGACTTCAGTGTTAAATAATGTTGCCAATGAGTCAAAAACTCATTGCCGTTATGTTTCTAGATTTAGATCGGTTTAAAGAGGTTAATGATACGTTAGGACACGCGGTAGGCGATCTCTTGTTACTAAGTGTTGTCCAACGTCTTGTTAGTTGTCTTAGGGAAGGAGATGTGATGGCTCGCTGGGGAGGGGATGAATTCGTGCTACTCCTGCCACAGATTCGCCATCGAGAAGATGTAAGTGAGATTGCCCACAGGTTAATTGAAGTGCTGCAACCTGAGTTTCTTATCGATGGCTATTCTCTTAATGTAACGGCTAGTATAGGCATTGCCATATGCCCTCACGATGGCATGAATGGTAGTAGATTGCTCCAAAATGCTGATGCAGCATTATACCAGGCAAAAAAATGCGGACGCAACAACTACCAGCACTATTAGCCTATCGTTACACAATTACGTACTCACAGGCAGTTCGGATAATCCTCCCAAAAGATTAGTGGAGGAGTTCAAAGCTGCTGCGATCGCCGATGAAGAATTGTTCGAGGTATACTCAACTTCTAGTGAGGGACGAAACATAATTTCCTCAGCTTCAGAAGAATAGAGGTCAATCCCGTCATCATTGCCGGAAATTTTCTCACTGATAATTGCCAAACCATAATTAGCTTCCCCATTGGCCCAACGTTGAACGGCTTCGCTGACATCGATATTGCGAATGTTATAACCGCTAGGGTTGTTGTCGCCAGAAAAAGGATTAATTAGCTCGTCGTAATCGCTTGCGTTATTTAAACCATTGTCTAACGAATTCCAAGTCGAACTTTCATCCCAAGCGCGAGTCACGTAGTAAATCGAAAAATCGGGATTGGCAAGAGGATTATCGATATCCTCTTTGAGTGTAAGTTTGAGATTTGCCCGCGTGATGGTGGCTCCGAGAGGAATTTTACCTTCTGCCCCATCGCCAATAATATCGTCAAATCGCAGGAGAGTTTGACCGGAGCGATCGCGCAACCAACTATTAGTCGTGTCATCATCGATTATAAGCGTTGCATCACTGTCATAGCTGGTATCTTTAGAAGCCTCATTAATCCAAGTATCTTGCGTGTAAGAATAGCCACTTACGCCATTTTGAAAATAGACAGTTGGATTGGGCGCTTTATAGCGATCGAAGTCAACATTGAGGCTAAATTGACTCTCATCTTTAGTGTAAAAGTCGTTTAGCGTGGGGGAATAACTGCTAACATTGATGCGATCGCCTGCGGTGTCAAATTCCATAATCCGAAGATAGCCGTTGCCACCATTAGGATCGTCCTGGTAATCGGCTAAAACTTCGTGAACGGGCAATCCATGATTGTTAATGCTAGTTTGACGATATTCCTCATGAAAGTGACCTGCATTAACTAGGAAAATATTGCGGTTGGTGGCGATGAAATGATTAAATAACTCTTCCGCTCGAATGCCATCGGGATTATACTGTCCCTCAAAGTTGTACCACAAGTCAGGATAGCGACCAGACTCAACGACAGGAACGCCTCCCGTGTAATCTTCTGCATCTTGCAAGTAGCGGTGGGTAGTAACCATCACTGGCTTATCGCGATTGGCATTAATGATACTTTGTGCCCAAGCGAGTTCGGCATGGGGGGTTTCTAAATGTAGGTGAAGGGCAATAAAATTCTGTTCGCCACCGCTAAAACGCTGGTAAGTGCTTAATCCCGAAGGTGACGCACCGCCAAACCAACTACGATCCTCATACCATTGAGGACCAAAGTTTTGCAGGTAGTTGCTAGGATCGTAATCCTGACCGACTCCACCCGATTCTAATACGTCGTGATTGCCAGCCACGACACCGTGGGGAATATCGGCTCTCTCCAGAATACTCATCGAGGCTTTAGCATTAGCATACTCTCTGGGAGCGAGAGAACCCGTACCGTGTTGAACAACATCGCCGTAATGAGAAATAAATTCAATGTTAAGTGCTTCGCGGTTGTCAACAATCCATTGGGTTTGTGCGGTGAAAATTTCTGGATAGTTCTCGCTGTACTTCTGAGTATCGGGCAAGCCGATAACGACAAATCTTTCTTGAGCCATGATTTCAACCCCTCCTTTGTCTGCGAGCGTCATTTCTTTCTAATAGCTTTGTTTGAGCCGCACTCATCTAAACCTTACTATCGCAAGGTTATCTGGAGGGATCTTTAAGTTTAGAGAAAGATTAACAGACTATTCACTGCGTAAAGCTTTGATAATATCAACCCTAGTCGCACGCAAAGCCGGGAAAAAACTCGAACCAACACCAACTAAAAGTGCTGCTCCCATTGATAATCCCGCATTCCGGGAAGAGAATTTGTAGGGAGCTTGAATGACTGTGGTTGTCGCTGTATGAGTTAAACTGTGTACTGTCGCGATCGCAATTACTCCCCCTACTATACTAAGTAATATCGCTTCGAGGATAAACTGCAACATCACTTCCAATTGACTTGCACCCAAAGCGCGTCTGATGCCAATTTCCTTAGTCCGTTCGATAACCGAAGCAACGGTAATGTTCGCAATGCCAACTCCAGCAATCACCAAAGCAATCAACCCAACTCCAGCAAGTGCATAATTAGCGATTTCTTGAGTTTCTTTTTCTCTGAGCAGATCTCCTGCATTGTCTTCTACATAAACACTCATCTGAGGATAACGTTGCGATAAAATTTGTTGGACTTTGGTTGCTAGGTTAGTAATATCTTCCAAACGGTGAGGACTAATTTGTGGTTCGTTAAAATGTGCTTCTCCTTCTAAGGCATTGGCAAAGTTTTCTGTTATCCAAAGCGTGCCTCGGACGTTGGGATCGGAATCGCCCAATCGACTTTGCGTGACACCGATAACGATCAAACGAAGGTTAGAGGAAAATATCGCTTGATTAAGAGGATTTTGCCCTCGAAACAAAGCAAACGCTAATTTTTCATCAACAATTACTACTTGACGGTATTGGTCAAAATCAGCCCGATTAAAAAACCGACCTTTTACCATTTTTCTGCCAGTTGTTTCTAAATAATTAAGAGAAACACTATTAACTGAAACCTTGTCAAGCTGTCTATCTTCAAATTGAACCGAGCCTGAATTTCCTACATACCCAAGAGTAGAAATCGAGCGAATATTAGGGATTGACTGTTTTAAAGCTTGTCGATCTGTTTGGGTTAATTTAATTTCTTCACCGAATTCAGAGATTAGAATAGGTAGAATATAAGGCTTATCTCTTAGTGCTAGTTTTTCTGCAATTTGAGTGCTAGAAATAGTTTGGATATTTAAAGTAGTGTTTACTGCTGCTACGCCCATAAAAACGCCCAAACTACTAAGTCCAGAACGCAGTAAATTACTTGAAAGAGATTTCCAGGTCATGAATAGTAAATCAGCGATTGGCAATCCCATAAAAAGCCTCTACTTAGCAATTAACGGAGTTTCAGGAGTTAAAGGTAGATCTGAAGGAGCCATGACTATTTTGTCTCCCGCTTGAAGTCCAGAAGTAACTTCTACCTTTTGTAAACCTTGTAATCCCAAAGTAATCGTTTGTTTTTTGGCTTTACCTTGACTATCTTGAATCCAAACAAAAGGTTTTGCGTCTGTCATTTGTACGATGTCTGGAGGAATAGCAATAATATTCTGTCGGCGAGCGGTGATGATTTCGACGCTGACTATACTACCTGGAATGAGAGTATTATTGGGTCGATCTAACAAGACTTGAGTATTGACTTTTGTTTGTCCTCCACTGCTAGAAGAAGCTTCTGAAGAATTAGAGGAATCAGCACTCGTATTCGGGACAGTAGCTTGAGGAGATAAACTAATGACTTTTCCGGTAAAAGTTTGGGACTTGGGACCGATAATGCTAATTCTGGCAGTTTGGTTAATTTTTACTTGTAAGGCATTGAGTGTGGTTAATTGCACCCTAATAATTTCTTTGTTTGGATTGCCTAAAGTTAATAGGTTGCTTTCGGTTTTAGTGCCATCGCCACTTTTGACATATACTTTTAAAACAATGCCGTTAGTCGGTGCTATCACCAAGCGATCGCCAAGTTGTTGCTGCAATCTTTTGAGTTTTTCTTGACCGTTGCGAACGTCGAGTTCGGCTTTTTTTTCTTCAACTTGGGCATCTTTTAATTGAGAACGCGCTTGCTCAAAGTTATCTTGGTCGGTTCGCAACTCGTTTCTTGAAATTACCCCTTTTTGTTGCCATTGTTGAAACTCTCTATAGCGAGCCTCCCTCGATTTTAGTAGTTCTCTTGCTTCTATTACTTCTTCGCGACGACGATTGAGATCGAGTTGCGTTTTAGCATTTTCTACCAGTTGTTCTTGATAACTTTCCATCGCCGCGCGATCGCGCAGTACAATAAGAGTCTGTCCCTTATAAACGCGATCGCCTTCAGTAACTTTTACTTGTTCTACGGTTACTTCTTTTGGCGATTTAAGGGTTTGCTGTCCGCCTAACTCAACCGTGCCGCTTGCGGTGACTGTGGTTTCTACTATCCCTTTTTTTATCGAATGCAGGTTGACTAATACAGGTTTTGGCGTTTGATTGAAATATTTTTTATAACTAACCCAGCCTCCCATAAGGGTGATACATAATAGCCCAGATCCAACCAGCCAAGGGATTGCCTGACGATAATAATTTTTTTTCTCTGGCACGGTTTTAGTAAATGCGATCTATTTCATGTTTACAGCATTATTATCATTTTGGTTATTGTCAATTTTACTATTATTAATAAATTTTATCAATTAACTTGACAAGTGTTTTCATGTTCGATAATGTTTATGCAGATCGAGTTCCTGCAAAAGTTAATGATTTTCAGGAACTCAATGACAAATGCCTAACTTGTAAGGATTGTCACATTTCGCCGTCAAATCTCCAAAAATAACTTTCAAGTAAAGTTTATTTTGTAACTAAACTTAGCAAAAATTTTATTGCTTTGTACAATATAAATTCTCAACTATGTTAGCGTAGATCTTCCTTTAGACGTAGCTTTGCCAGAGGCTTATTACAAAGTGCGATCGCGCTTGGCACAGCGGGCAAGCTAATCGGAACCAAGTAGAACGAGAAAAATAAATTATTTCTCTTGAAAGAAATAAAAAACTAGTTTGCCGTATCGATCGCTACTCATCCGATCGCGTTTGGCGTGTATATTCAGTGTCTTGAAGTACGATGATTCAATTTGTCAAAAATTTAGACAACCAAGCTAGCTGTAAAACATTCGTTGAAATTTTATGTCAAAAAAGCTATCTACAGCCAGAGGATAGTGCTTTTACTTTCTTGGCAGATGGCGAAACAGCAACAGCTACTCTAACTTACCAAGAATTAAATCGATATAGTAAAGCGATCGCAACTCAACTTCAAGCGTTAAATTTAAGCGGCGAACGTGCCTTATTGCTTTACCCTCCAGGACTAGATTACATCGCCGCTTTTTTCGGCTGTCTTTATGCGGGTGTCATTGCCGTGCCTGCTTATCCCCCACGCAACCAACGCAACACGCCCAGAATACAAGCGATAGTAGCAGATGCACAAGCTGCGATCGCATTAACAACTTCAACTATTCAGTCTCAAATACAATCTCTTTTAAGCGAAAAAGCAGATTTAAACCCTTTAAAATGGCTGACTACCGACTATATCGATAAAAGCATAGAAACTAATTGGCAAGAACCTTCTATAAACCAAGATACTATCGCTTTTCTGCAATATACATCAGGTTCTACAGGAACGCCCAAAGGGGTCATCCTCACTCATGGCAACCTACTTCATAATGCTGCCATGACTTATTATTTGATGGGGCATTCACCGAGTAGTAAATTTGTCTCTTGGTTGCCGACTTATCACGATATGGGATTAATTGGGGGCATTTTACAGCCTTTATACGGTGGGTTTCCTTGTATTTTAATGCCTCCGTCAGCCTTTTTAGCGCGTCCCTATCGCTGGTTAAAAGCCATCTCTGACTATCAAGGTACTACTAGCGGCGCGCCGAATTTTGCTTATCAATTGTGTATTGAGAAAATTACCTCAGAACAATTAGAAACGTTAGATTTAAGCAGTTGGAGTATAGCATTTAATGGTGCGGAACCGATACGAGCAAATATATTAAAAGAATTTTGTGCAAAATTTGCACGATGTGGTTTTCGCCCAGAAGCATTTTATCCTTGTTACGGGATGGCGGAGGCAACTTTAATGATTGCTGGTGGTTTTAAGGCAGATTCACCCGCGTTTAAAACCATTTGCGGAGATGCTTTAGAGCAGAATCGAGTTGTTGAAGCTAGCGTTAACAATAAAAATGCTCGCACTTTAGTTAGTTGCGGTCAATCTCTACCAGAACAACAAATTATTATCGTCAATCCCGACACATTAACTCGCTGTCAACCTAATGAAGTTGGTGAAATTTGGGTATCGGGAGCGAGTGTAGGTAAAGGTTATTGGCATCGCCTTGAAGAAACAGAAGAGACTTTCTCAGCTTACTTATCAACGGGTGAGGGCGCTTTTCTACGGACTGGAGATTTAGGATTTTTAGATAATGACGAAGTTTTTATTACGGGTAGAGTTAAAGATTTAATTATCATTCGCGGTCGTAACCTTTATCCTCACGATATCGAGCTAACGGTAGAATGTAGTCATCCTTCATTGCGATCGCATTGTAGTGCAGCTTTTTCGGTAGAGGTGGAAAATGAAGAAAAGCTGGTAGTGGTACAAGAATTAGAATTTCGTGCAAAACCGAATCTAGAAGAAGTCATCTCAGCTATTCGTCAAGCAGTAATACGAGAACATGAAGTACAAGTTTATGGCGTAGTTTTAATCAAACCAGGAAGTATTCCTAAAACTTCTAGTGGCAAAATTCAACGCCGTGCTACTCGTAGCGAGTTTTTGACAAATCGATTAAATGTTATAGCAAGTAGCATTATAAACACTACTGAGTCCGAAGAATCAATTACTCGTCTTAACCGTCAAACACTGTTATCTTTACCCCATCTGGAATGTCAGGCAGTTTTAGAATCTTATCTACAAGAATTAGTCGCACAGGTATTGAAAATAGCGCCATCTCAAATTAATCCCCAGCAAAACATCATCGCTTTAGGATTAGATTCGCTCAAAGTGTTTGAGTTGAAAAACCGCCTTGAAACTGAATTAGAGATGGTTGTGCCAATAACAGACTTGTTTGAAGATTTGAGCGTACAAGAATTGACAACTAAGATACTCGCTCAACTGCTGACGGTAGATTCTATCTCCTTACTACCTTTCACCCAAGTTAACACCGATACAGACACTCATCCACTTTCTTTTACTCAAACAAGACTGTGGTTTTTAGAACAATTAGAACCTGGTAATCCTGCTTATAATATTGTCTTTGCCGTTTGTCTAAAAGGAAATTGCGATCGCGATTTGTTAGAGAAAAGTTTAAATGAGATTGTTAAACGACACGAAAGTTTGCGAACTACTTTTAAAACAGCAGAAGGTCAACCCGTTCAAGTTATTGCTCCTTCTTTGACTATAACTTTACCCATAATAGACTTACAAAAATGCGATCCGCGCAGCGCTGACCTAGGAAATCGCACAGAGCAAGAATTAAAGCTACAACAACTAGCAACACAAGAAAGTCAACAATCTTTCAACTTATCGCAGCTACCACTATGGCGCTCTAAATTATTGCATCTAGAATCGCAAGAACATATACTGCTGCTGACAATACACCATATTATTGCTGATGAATGGTCGGTAGAGGTATTGCTTCACGACTTAGGTGCATTTTATCAAGCCTCAATAACTCAAAAATTGCCATCATTACCAGAGTTACCCATTCAGTATAAAAATTATACTTACTGGCAGCGACAATATCTAACCGGAGATATTTTAGCCACTCAGTTGTCTTATTGGAAAAAACAGCTTGAAGGCGCACCTACTATTTTACAACTTCCAACAGACCGTCCGCGATCGCCCGTCCAAACTTATCGGGGAACGCAGCAAACTTTAGAACTTTCTAAAACTCTGACTGAAGCACTTGAGAAGCTAGCGCGTCAAGAGAGTGTCACCCTATTTATGTTACTGCTGGCGGCATTTAAAACGTTACTCTATCGCTATACAGGACAAGAAGATATCTCAATCGGTTCTCCCATTGCCAATCGTAACCGCGACGAGTTAAAAAGATTAATTGGCTTCTTCGTTAATACGCTTGTTTTGCGAACGAATTTAGAAGGTAATCCGAATTTTCGAGAATTGTTGCGTCGAGTGCGTCAGGTAGCTTTAGAAGCTTATGCTCATCAAGATTTACCCTTCGATAAGCTAGTAGAAGCCATGCAACCAGTAAGAGATGTCAGCCATACACCATTATTCCAGGTGTCTTTCACGCTGCGCAACCCTCCTCAAATACAAGAAATTTCTGGGTTAAACCTGAGTCCGGTAAAAGTAGAAAGTTGTACTGCCCAATTCGATCTAAGCTTGGTTGTAGAACTTAATGAAGAGAGTTCAACTGCATCATTCGAGTACAATACTGACTTATTTGATGCTACAACGATCGCGCGGATGCTAGCTCATTGGCAAAACTTGTTAGAGGTAATTGTCGCCAATCCAGAAGCTAAACTCTCAGAATTATCCCTACTAAGCGAGACAGAAAAACAGCAAATTTTGGTAGAGTGGAATAATACTCAAGTCGATTATGCACAAGATTTGTGTATTCATCAACTATTTGAAAAGCAAGTAGAAAGAACACCAGATAGCATTGCCGTAGTTTTTGAAAATCTACATTTAACTTATCGCGAATTAAACAATCGAGCCAATCAACTCGCACATTACCTACAAAACTTGGGGATAAAACCAGATGTTATCGCCGGCATTTGTATAGAACGCTCTTTAGAAATGGTAATCGCAATTCTTGCTATTTTAAAAGCAGGAGGAGCTTATTTACCCCTCGATCCCACCTATCCAAATGAGCGTTTAGCATTTATGATGGCAGATGCTCAAGTATCAGTATTATTGACTCAATCCCATTTAATAGAGACGCTACCATCACAACAAGATACTCATGTTATCTGTCTCGATCGCGATGCTATCATCTTAACCGATCGTCAAAGCTACAAGAATCCAGTTAGTGAAGTTAACATCTCTAACCTCGCTTATGTCATTTATACCTCTGGTTCGACAGGAACGCCCAAAGGAGTTTTAAATACTCATTTAGGTTTATCCAATCGTTTAATGTGGATGCAAGATGAATATGATTTAACTTTTTGCGATTCCCTACGGGAGTGCTGCGCGGATCGCGTCCTACAAAAAACACCTTTTAGTTTTGATGTCTCAGTCTGGGAATTCTTATGGCCGTTGTTTACGGGTGCATCCCTAGTTTTAGCAAAACCAGAAGGTCATCGAGATAGTGCTTATTTAGTCGATTTAATTGCCACAGAACAAATTACAACCCTGCATTTTGTTCCTTCAATGTTACAGGTGTTTCTCGAAGAACCGCAACTAGAAAAATGTCGCAGTCTCAAACGAGTATTTTGTAGTGGGGAAGCGCTTTCATTGGCACTTCAGAAGCGATTTTTTGCGCGTCTCGATGCCGAATTGCACAATCTTTACGGGCCGACAGAAGCAGCTATAGATGTTACTTACTGGCACTGTCAGCGTCATATAAATCGCCAATTTATCCCTATCGGTCGCGCGATCGCAAATACCCAGATATACATCTTAGATCGATATCTACAACCCGTGCCAATTGGAGTAGCAGGGGAGTTACATATAGGAGGGTTAGGACTAGCAAGAGGCTATCTCAATCGTACTGAATTAACCGAGGAAAAGTTTATTGCTAATCCTTTTAAGCAAGGAGAAAGACTTTATAGAACAGGCGATCTAGCGCGTTATCATCAAGATGGAACGATTGAGTATTTAGGCAGAATAGACCATCAAGTCAAACTCAGAGGTTTCCGCATCGAATTAGGCGAAATTGAGGCGGTATTAAGTCAGCATCCCGCAGTTAGAGAAGTCATCGTTATGGCACGGGGAGAAACATTTGAAGATAAGCAATTAGTAGCATATCTCGTTAGCGATCGCGATGAACAACTAACAACTAATGAATTACGAAATTATCTTAAAGAGTTTTTACCTGAATATGCGATTCCTTCTATATTTGTGTGGTTAAATAATTTGCCTCTGTTACCTAATGGTAAAGTAAATCGTCACGCTTTACCCGTGCCTGAAAATTTACGCCCAACATTAACAGAAACTTATCAAGCACCTAGTTCTGAAATTGAACGCGCGATCGCTAGTATTTGGCAAGAAGTATTAAATCTTGAAAAAGTAGGAATTAATGATAATTTCTTCGATCTCGGCGGTCATTCCTTACTTTTGGTTCGAGTTAATCACAAATTAAACACAGTTTTAAATCGAAATTTATCAGTAGTAGAAATGTTTCAGAATCCAACGATATCGGCTTTGGCTCGATATTTAACGCAAAAATCGGAACCAAAACAAGTTTTTGAGTCGGTACGCGATCGCGCTCAAAAGCGAATTCGGGTACTCAATCAGCGCCAACAATTACCTAAAAATTGAACTCAAATAAATATTACATATATTAATACGATAAATTATGAAGATAACAATTTTAACATGGGGTTCAGATGGTGATGTCCAACCCTACATAGCTTTAGGTTTAGGATTACAAAAAACTGGTCATAGAGTGAGTTTAGCTACCCATCCTGACTATCAAGAATTTGTCGAGCGATTGGGGCTAGATTTTCGTTGTGTAGACTGTGAAAATTGGTATAAAAACTACTCAAGTGGAACTTCTCAAAACCCTTTTGCACTAGCACGCTATTACAATCAGGTACTACAACCATTCCAAGACAGTGTATTAACCTTGCTTTCTGATGTTTGTCAGGGAACAGAAATGATTATCTTTTCTCCCCCTGCATTTCCTGCTTATGAATTAGTAGAAAAACTCGGAGTTCCTGGCTATGCTGCTTGTGTAGTTCCATTGCACACTACTCGTGCTTTTTCTAGCCACTTTATTCCCAGTCATTGGCGTTGGGGAAGTAGCTATAACTATCTAACTCATCTCTTTTTCAATCAACTTTTTTGGCAAGCAATTCGACAACCGATTAATCAGTGGCGCAAAAAAATACTCCACTTACCTTCTATCTCTTTATTTGCCGATCCTATCAGTCGTATGAATCGACAACAACTACCGTTTCTCTACGGCTATAGTCCTACCTTGTTACCAAAACCATCAGATTGGCCAGATTGGGTAGATGTCACAGGCTATTGGTTTTTAGACAGTCCTGTAAATTGGCAGCCACCAACTGATTTAATAAAGTTTCTAGATGCTGGTTCGCCACCTGTATACATTGGCTTTGGAAATAAGGGAGGTTGGGAATCGAAAACACTTACTCAGCTAGTGCTAGAAGCTTTAAAACTATCAAGGCAAAGAGGAATTTTATTAATCGGGGAAGATCTTAGCAATGACATAAATTTACCAGAATGGGTATTTCCCATCGAATGGATTCCTTTTGACTGGTTGTTTCCTAAGCTAGCAGCAGTAGTGCATCATGGGGGATGCGGCACAATTCATACAGCATTGCGCTTTGGAGTTCCTAATATAATTGTCCCTTACAATTATGATAATTTTTTCTGGGCAGAGCGACTGGTAGATTTAGGATTAGCCGTACCACCGATTAGACGAAAACAGTTGTCAGCCGAAAAGCTAGCAAAAGCAATTCAAGCTTCGGTAAGTGATGAGGGCATACGGATGCGTGTAGGTGCAATAAGTAAAAAAGTTCAAGTAGAAAATGGTGTCAAAAGAGCAGTGGAAGTTTTTGAGCAATACTTGCAATGCGATCGCTATTATCAAATTTTAAAGATTGATAGATAAATATTTAAAAAAATTAATTATTTGAAAATCAAAGATTTTGGAAATGAATATGTTGGAAACAAATAATTCAATAGAAAAGATTGCCATCATTGGTATGGCAGGACGTTTTCCCAAAGCTAAAAATCTTGAGGAGTTTTGGCAAAATTTGAGGGATGGAGTTGAGTCTATTTCTAATTTTACTGATGAAGAGATAATCGCTTCAGGAATAAAACTTGCTACTCTAAATAATTCTAATTACGTCAAAGCTGGAGCAGTATTAGAAGATATCGATTCATTTGATGCTTCATTTTTTGATATTAATCCCAAAGAAGCTGAAATTACTGACCCGCAACACCGTTTATTTCTAGAATGCGCTTGGGAAGCATTGGAAGATGCTGGTTATGATTCCCAAAGATGTGAAAGTCGCATTGGTATATATGCTGGTGCTAGCTTAAATAATTATCATTTTTTCGATCTAAATCGCGATCGCGTAGGTTCGGCTCAATCTTATCAAACTTTGATAGGTAATGATAAAGACTTTCTCGCTACCCGCGTTTCTTACAAATTAAATCTAACCGGGCCGAGTCTTACCGTACAAACCGCCTGTTCTACATCCCTAGTTGCTACAAATCTTGCTTGTCAAAGTTTGCTAAATTATCAGTGCGATATTGCTTTAGCTGGAGGGGTATCGATTCGCATACCTCAAAAACAGGTTATTTACACGAAGAAGGCGGAACTTTATCGCCTGACGGTCATTGTCGTGCTTTTGATGTTAATGCTGGAGGAACGACGATTGGGAATGGGGTGGGAATTGTTGTTCTTAAACGTCTGTCAGAAGCGATCGCAGATGGCGATCGAATATATGCTGTAATTACAGGTTCAGCCATCAACAATGATGGTTCTGGTAAAGTAGGCTACACTGCACCTAGCGTCAACGGACAAGCAGAAGTCATTGCAGAAGCAATGATGCTAGCAGGAGTCGATCCCGAAACAATTAATTACATTGAAGCTCATGGTACTGGTACAGCTTTAGGCGATCCTATCGAAATTGCGGCTCTTTCTCAAGTGTTTCGCGCTCATACTCAAAAAAAAAGGTTTTTGCGCCATTGGTTCGGTAAAAACCAATATCGGTCATCTCGATACTGCTGCTGGTGTTGCTGGATTAATTAAGACTGCTTTGGCACTCAAACATAAATTGATACCACCGAGTTTAAATTTCAAGCAACCTAACCCCCAAATTGATTTTGTCAATAGTCCTTTTTATGTCAACATTAAGTTACAGGAATGGCAAGCTAACGGTAGTCCTCGTCGTGCTGGGGTTAGTTCCCTTGGAATTGGTGGAACTAATGCTCATGTTGTCTTAGAAGAAGCACCAGTTGTAGAGACGCGAATTCGCGTCTCTACAATCTCGTCCCTGGCAGTTGTTAGTTTTGTCTGCTAAAACCGAAACGGCATTGGAAACTGCCACCAAAAACCTAGCACAACATCTCAAACAGCATCCAGAATTAAAAATAGCGGATGTCGCTTACACTCTTCAAGTAGGGCGTAGAGAATTTAATTATCGTCGCGTGTTGGCGTGTCAGAATCGAGAAGAAGCTTTAAATATTTTAGAAAATCCCCGATCGCAAGACATTTTAACTTACTTTCAAGAACCGAGCGATCGCGCCATCACTTTTATGTTCCCCGGACAAGGGACTCAATACGTGGGAATGGGACGAGAACTTTATCAAAGCGAACCCACCTTTCGAGAACACATCGATCGCGCCTGCTCTCTTTTAGAACATCACTTAAACTTAGATTTTCGATCGCTCCTTTATAATAATAAATCAGAAGCTGAAGCAGCAGAAAAACTAAAGCAAACTGCGATCGCTCAACCTGCAATCTTTGTCATTGAATATGCCTTAGCACAGTTGTGGATGTCCTGGGGAATATCTCCTCAATCTGCCATCGGTCATAGCATTGGGGAATATGTAGCAGCTACTTTAGCTGGGGTAATGTCTTTAGAGGATGCCTTAGCATTAATCGCCACTCGTGCGCGTATGATGCAGCAAATGCCACCAGGAGCAATGTTAGCGGTTTCTTTGCCAGCATCAGAAGTAGAAATTTTATTAAACGAACAGTTATCATTATCTGCTAATAATGCTCCCAATTTGTGTGTCGTTTCTGGGACTTATGAAGCTGTAGATGTTATATCTAAAAAATTGAGCGATCGCAAAGTAGAGTGTCGCCGTATCCATACTTCCCATGCTTTTCATTCTGGGATGATGGAACCCATTTTAGAACCTTTTACCGAAGCGGTTAGAAAGGTGAAATTAAATCCTCCCACCATTCCCTTTATTTCAAATGTTACGGGAACATGGATTACAGTAGAGGAAGCAACAGATCCTTGTTATTGGGCAAAACATTTACGGCAAACCGTTCGCTTTAGTGACGGAATTTCTAAACTGTTAGAAACTCCCCATCGTATTTTGTTAGAAGTAGGTCCGGGACGTACTTTGTGTACCTTAGTTCAACAGCATTCTACTCAAGCGATCGATCAAGTTGTGTTACCTTCCTTGCGCCATCCAAAAGACCAAACCTCAGATGTCGGTTTCATACTCAATATTTTAGGACGACTCTGGTTAGCAGGAGTTGCGATCGATTGGTCGAGTTTTTATGCCAAAGAACAACGTCATCGCGTACCTTTACCAACCTACCCCTTTGAGCGTCAGCGTTATTGGATCGAACGACAAACACGAGCAAAAGCGAGCGAACCAGAAAGTAAGTTAACTAAAAAGTCGAATATTTCTGACTGGTTTTACGTTCCTTCTTGGAAACAAGTTCCTTTGGTAAAAACAAGAAATTTTGAATCTGGTTCTTACTTAGTTTTTGTAGATGAATGTAATATTGGTTCTCAAATCGTTCAAAAAATAGAACAAGCTGGACAAGATGCGATCGCAATTTCAATTGGAGAGGAATTTAAGCAACTAGATAATAATCGATATACCCTCAATCCCAATCGTGCTGATGACTATCACAAATTAATTAAAACTTTAAAACAACAGAGGAAAAATATCAAAGCGATCGCTCATCTTTGGAGTCTTACCCCATCTGTTCCTCAGTCTCTAGAAACTATTCAGAATTTAGGTTTCTGGAGTCTACTTTATTTAGCTCAAGCTTTGGGACAAGAAAATATTACTGAAGAGATTCAACTTTTGGTTGTAACTAATCAATTATACGATCTAACTGACAACGAAAATTTGTGTCCTGAAAAAGCAACTATTTTGGGTGCTTGTAAAGTCATTCCTCAAGAATATCCCCATATTACCTGTCGTCAAGTTGATGTAGTTGTATCGGAATTGGAGAAAGAAAATTTAGTACAACAACTAATAACAGAATTAAAAGCAGAATCAAATAGTTCAATTCTTGCCTATCGTGGCAACCATCGCTGGGAGCAAACCTTTGAAGCAGTACCCTTAGAAAAACCTACCTTTAACCAAAGCAAATTGCGTCGACAAGGAGTATATCTGATTACGGGAGGTATGGGAGGCATGGGTTTAGTCTTTGCCCAATACCTTGCCCAAACTGTACGAGCTAAACTTATTTTACTGGCACGTTCTTCCTTCCCCGCAAAAGAAGAATGGGATCGATGGTTATGCGATCGCGATGTAGAAGATGCTACCTGTCGTAAAATAAAACAAGTACGACAATTAGAAGCATTAGGTTCGCAAGTTCTGGTAATTAAAGCTGATGTTGCCGATCGCGAACAAATGCAAAACGCGATCGCGCTATCTTTAGAACATTTTGGCACAATTCATGGTGTCATCCATACTGCGGGAGTGGCAGGAGGGGGAATGATTCAACTAAAAACGCCAGAAATAGCTGAAAGTATTTTTGCTCCTAAAGTTAAAGGAACTTTAGTTTTAAACGAAGTTTTAAGGGATCTGAAGTTAGATTGTTTAGTTCTTTGTTCGTCCCTCAGTTCCCTCGAAGGCGGGTTAGGACAAGTAGATTATTGTGCTGCCAATGCTTTCTTAGATGCTTTTGCTCGCGATCGAACAGCTACAGGAAATTGCTCTATAGTTTCTATTAACTGGGATGTGTGGCAAGAAGTGGGAATGGCGGTCAATACTACTGTTCCCCAAGAATTAAAACAATGGCGCGAAGACAATCTCAAACATGGACTTTTAGCAACGGAAGCCATTGATGTTTTATCGAGAGTTTTGGCTGCTCCTTTATCTCAAGTTATCGTTTCTACCAGAGATTTACAAGCAGTTCTCAACCAAAGTCAAAACGTAGCTTTATCTAGTTTTACACATCCCAAATCTGACAACCTATCTCAAAGTTCTCAAGTCAGACATTCCCGTCCTCTTTTAGGCAATAACTATGTTGCTCCTCGCAACCCAATCGAGCAGACTATTACTAAGATTTGGCAGGAATTGATAGGGATCGATCTCGTCGGGATCTATGATAATTTCTTTGAATTGGGAGGACATTCCTTACTAGCCGTACAAACAATTTCACGTCTGCGAGAAACCTTTCAAGTAGAATTACCCCTTCGGACTTTGTTATTTGATGCTCCTACAGTTGCTCAATTATCGACTGTCATCGAAGAAAAACAACCCAAACCCGAACAAATGAAAGAAATCGAAGAATTACTCTTACAAATAGAAGGTCTTTCCCCAGATGAAATTCAACAACAGCTAATTCAAGAATCAAATTCGCTCGATTAAAACTAATCTTTCTTTTTAATTTTTTTGATCTGCTGTCGATAAGTGCGATCGATTTTGCCTTCAAACACCAGCAAGCTTCCCGTGAGTCCAACGATGCTGACAATAATTCCTAGAATCAGTCCGAGGACGCGATGGAAATGAAAAGTGAGGTTACGGATAAACTTTGTTTTCATGGTTTACTGCTATCGAACCAAAGCTTTTTGCCTAATTCGCTTTCGCCACTGCGATCGCACCCTAAGCCATATAGGGAAGATGCCGATCCTGAAAATGCTAAAATCTCTCCAATCTTTTAAAAAGTCTATGTAGCTTTTAAGAGATATTTAGAAAGGTCATCTACTATCTTGTTGATTACTAAAGGGCCATAAGCTCGCCAGATCTGATCGTCAACTACATAAAGCCGCTGGTTTTGAGCGGCTTTGAGGGAAGAGATCAGCGGATTTTTCAGGAAAAAAGATTCTGATTTGTCATCTTCATCGCCAATAAATAAAATATCGGCATCATACTTTTCAATCGCCTCAATACTAAATGTAGGGATAAAATTTGAGCGATCTTCTAGAAAAATGGGCTTAATATGCACGCCAAGATCGTTCAGAATTTGAAAAACAACTGCGTGACGGTCAGGTGCCCAAAAAGTGCCATCGCTATAAAAAATAAGGGAAATCTCTTTTCCTTCTAGCTTATCCTTTATCTGTTCTTTCAATGCTTCGATTCGTTTTTGATATCGAGCGAGAACTTCCTCGGCTTTAGCTTCTCGACCCACTAGGCGAGCGATCGCTCTAAATGTTTTTTGAAAGAGAATTTAATTTCTTGCTCAAAATCCAATAGTATTGTAGGTGCGATCGCTGATAGTTGTGGGTAATATTGTCGATCGCCAGTTAATCCCAAGATTAAATCCGGTTTGACCATGAGCAATTTTTCCAGAGAAGGTTGATAAGACTGACCAATGACTTCAATTCCCTTTACCTCATCAGGAGATAACCCTCCCCAATATCTCTTTCCTCGCCAATCATCGGCTGTTGTGCCCGCTGGAGGAATGCCAAGCGATAATAACGGATCTAGGATAAATCTTGGGTGTAGTGCAACAACACGTTTCGGTTCAACCGGAACACAGGTTTTCCCTAGTGAGTGTCGAACAACTTGGCACTCAGAGGAAATTCCCGACGGCTCGGTTAAAGGCTCGGAACCCGGGATGAATAAATGGCAAGATGTCATGAGAAGTAAAGAAAAAGCCATGACTAGAACAGGCTTGAGGGATCGATTCACTATAGTTGTCGGGAAATAAAAATAGAAAGTCGAGCTTGATTGAAGAAATTCCTAACCTAAATCTATCTTAAGCTGCTGTGAAATACCAATTTCATAATCCTGTTGCGGTTAACATCAACTTGTCATCAAAATCTTTAATGCGATTCCGATAAATGTCTGTTCATTTTAGGTTTGTGTGGGCGATCGCGCTTCTTCGATCAAAACTCCACCGAAACCGTGCCCCGAATCGTGAATGGTTGACCATAACGACGATTATTGCTTTCAAAATACTCCACATCAAACAAGTTCTCAACGTTCAACTGCACTCGCCAGTCGTCTTGCCGATAGTAAAGCACCGCATCGGTTCGTAGATAACTCGGTAATTCAAAGCTGTTCTCAAAATCGCCTTCTGATTCCCCAATAGCACGAAGACCAGCCCCAAAGCCTAACCCTTCTAAAGTTCCCTGTTGCAGTTCGTACACCACCCAGAAGCTACCACTATGCAAAGGAATGCCAGTGATACGATTGCCTTCAAATTCACTCTCGCCTTCGGAGATAATGGCATCGGTGTAAGCGTAGTTTGCAATTAAACGCAGCCCTGGCAAAGGCTCTCCAGCGATGTCAAATTCAATCCCTTGGCTGCGGGTTTCTCCTAGCTGGATAGAGAAGTCAGAGTCAACCGGATCGGGAACTAACTCGTTTTGTCGGGTAATATAGTAGGCTGCTAGGGTGGCTGTGAGTCGGCGCTCAAAAAGTTCTGTTTTGACTCCAACTTCAAACTGGTTGCCACGGGTTGGCTCAAACGGATTGCCTTCGCGATCGACACCAACCTGCACCTGTGGAACAAATGAGCGGCTCCAGCTTGCATAGAGCGAAACTGGCTCGATAGGCTGATAAACGATGCCGATACGCGGGCTAAAAGCGAACTCTTCAGTGTACTCTGAGGTATTTGATAGCTTGTTTACAAAGTCATTAAAAAACCAATCAAAGCGACCTCCCAGCAAAATTTTGACTTGTTCGCCAATCGAGAGTAAATCCTGAGCATAAACTCCGATAGTATGAGTAGTTTGTTCTACCAAAGAGTTCTGAACAAGGTCAGCCGACGATGGAAGATCTCCATATTCTGGGTCGAACAAGTCAATAGAAGAACCTGCTCCAGCAAATTGTTCGTCACTAAAATCATTTCGTCTCAGTTCTATCCCTAACAGTAGCGCGTGATCGATAATACCAGTTTGAAATTCGCCATTCACATCCGTTTGTAAGGTGTAGTTTTGGTTTTCAAATGTTCCCCTAGCAAAATCACGTTCTACAGTTCTGCTATCCTCGCCTAATCCTAATATTTCAAGTACGCCGCCGCCCTGAGTACGGGTTGAGAAGGAGGCTGTAAATTTATTAAGAATCGACCAGTCATCGCTAAATTGATGTTCGAGACGATACCCGACATATCCCTCTGATAAAATGTCTCTGTCAGCATCAGGCTCTCCCAAAAAGCGATCGCGAGGCACTTCTCCTAGAGGGTTAGGTAAAATAGTTCCTTCAAGCGGTAATCCTGGATCGTTAAGGCTCGATTCATTCTCATAGCCTCCTTCTACCGTTAGCAGCGTATTTTCGCCTAGCTCGAAGCTCAGAACTGGGAAAATAGCAATTCTTTCTCTTTCAACAAAATCGACAAAAGAACCAGCGTTTTCATAAGCAAAATTCAAGCGATACAGAATCGTTCTGTCGTTGTTGAGCGGCCCAGTCAGATCGACACTACCCCGGTAAAAGTCGAAGTTACCAATTCTAGCCGTAACTTCATAAGCTGGATCTCTGAGGGGTTGCTCGGTGACAAGATTAATTGTGCCCCCTGGTTCTCCGGTGCCGTACAGTACCGATGCTGGCCCTTTGAGAACTTCCACCTGTTCAATATTGCTCAAATCCAAGTCAGTTCGACGAAAGCTACTACTCGTTCCAGTGCCATCGCGCAGAAAGCTACCAGTAGATTCAAAACCACGAATGAAAAATAGCCCACCTCGCTCGGAAACCCCACTCACATTACTAAGTACATCACCAACATCGTTCGCTCCTTGGTCTTCAATCACCTGTCGAGGCACTACTTGAATCGATTGGGGAATATCTCGTAGTGGTGCATCGGTGCGCGTTCCTACAGATGAATTAGGTACGAAGTAGCCATCCTGCTCGCCAGTTACCACTAACTCAATATCTTCCTCTTCCTGTGCGGATTCAGTATCGCCAACAGCGCTAAAAATTAACCCTTCTTCACTATCAAAAAGCTCTACTTTAGGCTGTTTGTCTTCTCCTGTAACGGTCACTAGCACCGTATTTTCATTTTGATTGGTAACGATTACCTCACTGACCCCTTCAATGGGATTTTCACTCCTATATGGCCGATCGTCTGGTAACTTTAATTGAGCATTGGGGATCTCAGCAATAAAGTTGTTTCCTTCTGAAACATTGACAACTCGCAACTGTTGTGCAGTGACCGTGGGGGTTAGTAAGATTATTTCAAATCCTGTTTCAGTTTGATTGAGTTGAACGCGATCGATTGAAACTATTTCTGGTTGCGTTGGTGGGGTTTGTGCCGAGTCGGAAACCGCAGTGAACCCGAAAATCAATCCTTGGTCTGAGTCAAATAATTCTACAGTTGGTAGGGCGGTTTCTCCAGTCGCTGTAATGCGAATGTTATTAGCATCAATATTGGTCACTGTCACTTCGCTAATTCCTTCTATGGGGTTAGCTTGGCGAAATGGCTTGCCATCTTGTAACTGTAATTGAGTATTGGGAATCTCGACGATAAAGTTATTGCCAGAACTAACATCGTTCGGTTGCAAAAGTTCGGCGACTCCCGTAGGCGTTTGTAAAATCAGTTCTATCCCCGTCTCAGTTTTATTGAGTTGCACCCCAGTCACTCGAATAATTTCTTCTGTTGTTGGCGCAGTTGTCGGCTCTCTCTGTGCCCCAATACCCCCTGGAGTCTCCCCCCTTACTCTGGGGGGAGGGGGGGTGAAGCCAAAAATCAATCCTTGGTCTGAGTCAAATAATTCTACAGTTGGTAGGGCGATTTCTCCTGTAGCTGTAATGCGAATGGTATTAGCATCAATATTGGTCACTGTCACTTCACTAATGCCTTCTATGGGGTTAGCTTGGCGAAATGCCTCGCTGTCGGGCAGTTGCAGTTGCGCGCCAGTTATTTCGACGATGAAGTTCTTGCCAGAACTAACATTGTTCGGTTGCAAGAGTTCTGCTGCTCCGATGGGGGTTTGTAAAATCAGTTCTATTCCCGTCTCAGTTTTATTTGAGTTGCACTCCAGTAACTCGAATAATTTCTTCTGTTGTTGGCGCAGTTGTCGGCTCTCTTTGTGCGTCTTGAGTCACTAAGGAAACTTCTTGTTGAGAACAAACTGGATCGATGCCTAAAAAGCCTATGGCTCCCATCAACAAGAAAATACGAGCTAGTTGCTGTAGTTTTATCGCCATTCCTAACACCTAAACGCGATCGTTGACCAAATTGACATTGATTTTACTACTATTGCAAACTATTATCAATTTCCTTGTGAAAAATCCGAGGCAGAAATTTTCAACGCCAATCTCCAATTCATTAGACCGTTACTCAATTTAAGACTTAATTATATTGTTAAGATTGTCGAACAGGCTTGACAAGCGGTTTGAATCTCTGTAAGGTATTCGTGTAAATAAGAATGTCGTGTAAGACTAAAAATTATTAATTAGCTGTCACTAAGCTAAGTCTTAATTGAAGATGAAGAACTAAGGAATTGCTAGAAATTCTGATAGCTTGTTTTTAAACAGCTTCAGCTATTAAGCGATAACTAGTTAATGACAGTAATCTTTATCGCATTAAAGCTCTCACCTAACCCTCTTTTGTCACTCTCCGAGAATTAAAATGAAGAAACCAAGACAATAAATCTCTACAAGACGGAGAGCATAATGGATGTAGAATTACAGATCCTCAAACATTTGGCAAGAGAAGCACAACCT
>JAAUUT010000180.1 GCA_012031035.1 Candidatus Altimarinota bacterium
AATTAGCTGAAGATTTTTAGGGTGAAGCTATGCAATTTTAAGCAAGCATCAATTCTTAATTAAGGTAACTATGTCAAATTACAGAGACTTTAGTAAAGAAAATTAATTTTTTAAAAAAATTATAGATTGAAAACTATATTCTTAGCACTTTTAAACAAAAATACTTAAAAATGAAGATGATTATTTGCTATTTTTTAAATAGGGCAAAGTGTATCAAGTGTTAATTAGCCGAAGATTTCAAAGCGATTTTCAACAGTTATAATCGAGTGCTTGAAAAAAAGTGGTGGGAGTACTCGATCGCGAGCTTACATAATTGACGAGAATCGTTGAAATTTAGACCGTCTCGATTTGAGGCGACGAACTCATTACCAACAACAAAAATCATGAAAACGAGCGAAGCAAACTTATCTTGGTATCAAGTACCGAGTGAGATTGAGAAATTGTTGCGATCGGCAGCCCAAAGCTGGGAAAATACACAAGAATCCGATCGTTATATGCAAGAAGCGATCGCGCTGTGCGATACTAATTTAGACGTTTTAGTCAGCGCCTATCGTTATTTTTTCTACAAACATCGCGATCGCCAAGCACTACAAATCGCGATCGAAGTTCTCGAACAGATTCAGAAAACCGAACAGCTACCCGAAAACTGGCAACAACTAAAACCAATTTTAGTCAGTCGCAAAGAAGACTACGCAATTCGACTTTATCTCAATGCCTATTCTGCTTCTGGATTAGTTTTGGCAAGATTAGGAGAAATAGAAAAAGCCAAAGAAATTACTGCCAAAGTTAAGGAAATTGACGACAAAAATGAGTTTGGTGCTTCAGTCGTTTTTGATATCTTAACCAATCCTATTGATGAGGATGAGTAAGAGGATTTCTGATTAAGTATACAACCGCGATCGCTCCTCTTTACTCTCCTGTTTCCCCCCTTTGCAAGGATTGGGGGAGTTAAAGGCGAATGGTCATTTGCCCATACTACCAAAGGAGAAACATAGAAAATGAAATGCAAAGATTGGCTAGTAACAGAAGAAGGAGAATGCCAAGTGCGTCCTTCTGCTAGAGAATGGAACTTAATTCGCAATAACTACTATTTCCATCGTTTTTTGACAGATGTTGTCGATTTGCTCGATCGCGTGGCAATTGAGGCAGAACAATGGGATTATTTGCCGCAAATTCGTACTTTAGTCCGAAAATTACTAATTAATTCTTACTGGCTAAAAACGCAATATCTAGAACCTGCCGCACAAACGGGGATATCGATTCGAGTTCTCTATGACGAAATTGGCTATCCTTTGACCGTCCAAAATGTCACCTTCGCACCTGGGGTTATTTCACCCATTCACAATCATGGCACTTGGGGAGTCGTAGCAGTCCTCCAAGGACAAGAAAAACATACCTTTTGGCGGCGCGTCAACGATCCAAAATTTCCTAACAAAATCGAACCAGTTGGCGAAAAAATTGTCACTGCTGGCGAGATTATTAGTTTTGTCCCTGGTGCGATTCATCAAGTAGAAGCAGTTGGCGACGAACCTGTCGTTACTTTTCATCTCTACGGCGACACTTTATCCAAAGCGCGTTTTAAGTTCGATCCTGAGACTTGTAACGCTATTAATTTTTAGGGGATAGGGAAAATAGGGAACAGGCAATAAATAGGGCAATAGGGAATAAATATCTATGAAAGATAACAATGAACCAGACACTACGAATAATGAACTGAATTATGACTAAAATACTTTTCTACGAAAAACCAGGCTGTATCAACAATACCAAGCAAAAAGCTTTCCTACAAGCTGCCGGACACGAACTAGACGTTCGCAATCTTTTAACCGAAGCTTGGACATCTGAAACCTTGCGTCCATTTTTTGGCGATTTACCAGTCAGTCAATGGTTTAATCGAACAGCACCGCAAGTAAAGTCAGAAGAAGTAATACCAGAACAATTGGATGAGGAAACGGCTTTGGCGTTGATGGTAGCAAATCCGATTTTGATTCGTCGTCCGTTGATTCAAGTAGGCGATCGCAAAGAGATTGGATTTGATTTTAACAAAATCGATTCTTGGATTGGTTTGCAAGCAAAAGACAATTTATTAAGTCAGGATTTAGAAACCTGTCCTCGCAATCATAACAAGTAGCTTAAAAACTTTAGTTAATTCATAACAGTTAATTCTTGCTTGGCATTATCGAGATGAACGACTTCAATGTCGGGTAGCTCTTGGAATAGAATCGTACTGAGATAACGCTCTCCAAAACTGGGCTGTACGAATACAATTAACTTGCCTTCATTCTCTGGACGCTTGGCAACCTGAATTGCTGCTGCTAGTGCCGCACCAGAAGAAATCCCCGACAGCAATCCTTCTTCCCTTGCCAAACGACGAGCATAAGCAACGGATTCTTCGGAGCTAATTTGGATTACTTCATCGATTAACTCTTGCCGCAACACTTGAGGCACAAAACCCGCCCCAATGCCTTGAATTTTGTGAGCGCCAGCTTTGCCACCCGACAGCACTGGACTTTCTGTAGGTTCGACTGCGATCGCCCTAAAACTAGGTTTGCGTTTCTTAATCGCTTCGGCAACACCAGTTATTGTACCGCCAGTTCCAACTCCAGAAATTAAAATATCTATTTGTCCGTCTGTATCTGTCCAGAGTTCCTCGGCGGTCGTTTCTTGATGAATTTTCGGATTGGCAGGATTAGCAAACTGTTGTGGCATAAAGGCATTAGACAACTCGGCAACAATCTCCTCGGCTCGTTGTACTGCCCCTCTCATCCTGCTATTCCTGGCGTTAATTCTAACTGAGCGCCATAAGCTTTGAGCAATGCCCGTCGCTCTAAACTCATCGTTTCAGGCATGGTCAAGATAAGTTGATAGCCTTTTGCTGCTGCGATCGCTGCTAGAGCAATTCCCGTATTACCAGAGGTGGGTTCGACCAAAACCGTTTTTCCAGGCTTAATTAACCCTGCTTTTTCTGCTGCTTGTACCATACCTAAACCAATTCGATCTTTGACCGATGAGGTTGGGTTTAAACTTTCGAGTTTGGCAAGGATTTGAGCTACACAACCTTCTGCCACCGGAATGCGATTGAGATGCACTAGGGGCGTTTGTCCGATTATCTCAGTAATATCTTTGGCAATTCCCATGATTTTTTTGTGATCTTAAAATGACAATATTACAATAACACGATAGACATTATGTGTTTTTTGAAAATGTATACAGAGCAACGAACTTTTTGAGAGAGGTTGTAGTAATATCAAAATTACATTATTCCTATCAAAGAATTGTATTTTTTTTCAAAAAAGTTTTGAGGTTTGCGATCGCGACAAGCTGAAATCCCAAAATTCCACATTCTCAAGGGATTAACTAACAGACTGCCAATACACAGGAGCAACCTATGGATATTCGTTTTGCCTATTGGGTTCCCAATGTCAGTGGAGGATTAGTCGTCAGTAAAATTCATCAACATACTGATTGGACTTACGATTACAACGCTCAACTCGCACAAACTGCCGAACAAGTTGGTTTCGATTATGCACTGGCACAGGCGCGATTTATCGCCAGCTATGGGGCAGAAAATCAACTAGAAGCCCTCACTACAGTAGCGGCATTAGCCCCCGTAACCGAGCGACTGAAGTTAATTGCTGCCGTACACCCTGGACTATGGCATCCTGGAGTCGTTGCCAAAATGGGTGCAACGATTGATTTTCTCTCTCGCGGTCGTTTTTGTCTCAATATAGTTAGCGGTTGGTTCAAAATGAATTCACTATCTATGGCGAACCTTGGTTAGACCACGACGAACGCTATCGCCGTTCGGAAGAATTTATCCGCGTACTGAAAGGGATGTGGACGGAAGAAGAATTTCATTTTAAAGGGGATTTTTACCGGATTAATGGCGGTTGGGTTAAGCCAAAACCGATTTCGCAACCCCATCCCGAAATCTTCCAAGGTGGTAACTCAATAGCAGCTAGACAAATGGCAGCGCGAGTCTCTGACTGGTATTTCATGAATGGTAATACGGTTGAAGGCGTGCGCGAACAGATCGAGGAAATATCTGCTTTGGCAGATCGACAAGGACGCAGAGTAAAATTTGGGCTAAATGCTTTTGCACTGGTTCGAGATACCGAAGCAGAAGCGCATGAATTGCTGCGCGAAATTATTGCTCAAGCGGATGTTGAGGCAGTTAAAGGCTTTGGCGAGGCAGTCAAACAAGCAGGCGCTTCTACTCGCGAAAAACAGGGAATGTGGGCAAATTCTAATTTTGAGGATTTAGTGCAATACAACGATGGCTTTAAAACGAGATTGATTGGCACTGTCGAGCAGGTAGTTGACAGGATTCGACAGTATTACGAGGTGGGAGTAGATCTGATTTTGTTAGGTTTCTTACATTACAGCGATGACCTTTCTGCCTTCGGTCGCACGGTGATTCCATTGGTACGAGAAATTGAAGCATCGCGCCGCAAGCAACCCGCCTTAGTAGTTGTTTGAACCAGGACTTATGTACAAACACCATAGGTAGGGCGGGCAAGGCCCACTTTACGATTGAACTATTCAACGGAGATAAGTTGATATGACATCTGTATTAATTGAAACAGAACCAAAAGCATTGGTAATACAAGACGATCGCGTGGCAATTTCTATTGCTCAAGAATTAGCAGCAGAATTTGCTCAAGAAGATGCAATACGCGATCGCGATCGACGTTTACCCGTCGAAGAAGTGAAAAAGTTCTCTCAAAGCGGGTTGTGGAGTATTACTGTCCCCAAGGAATATGGAGGAGCTTTTGTATCTAATGTCACCCTAGCAGAAGTCATCAAAATTATCTCCCAAGCCGATCCCAGTCTCGGACAAATTCCACAAAATCACCTCTACATGATAGAAGCGATTCGTTTGGATGGAACCGATGAACAAAAACGCTTTTTCTTTAATTTAGCGTTGCAAGGTCAGCGATTTGGTAATGCTTTTTCGGAAGTTGGGACGAAATCTCTAACTGACGTGCGAACACGCTTAGAGCGATCTGGATCTGGATATGTTCTTAACGGACGCAAGTTTTATTCTTCTGGAGCCTTATTGGCGCATTGGATTCCGGTTATTGCTCAAAATGAGGAAGATAAGACAGTTATTGCCTTTGTCGAACGGGATGCGCCAGGATTAACCTTACTAGATGATTGGAGTAGCTTCGGACAGCGAACGACTGCAAGCGGCACGACTATTTTAGAGAATGTTAAAGTAGCACCAGAATATGTCATCCCTCACTATCGAGCTTTTGAACGTCCGACGACGATGGGTGCGATCGCGCAAATTATCCAAGCTGCTGTAGATGTGGGGATTGCCAAAGCTGCTGTCAGAGATACGATTCACTTTGTTCGCAACCATACCCGACCTTGGATCGATAGCAATGTGGAACATGGTTACGAAGATCCTTTAACGATATACAACTTCGGTCAAGTGCAAATACAAGTTCATGCGGCGGAAGCATTGCTGAGTCGTGCGGGTGAGTTTGTAGATCGCGCGATTGCCCAAGGGGCAGCGGCAGAGCCGAATGGGCAAAGCCCACGCTACGCGAACGCATCTAATTTATCAGAATCTTCCGTTGTCGAAGCTTCCATCGCCGTTGCGGAAGCTAAAGCCCTTGCTGCGGAAGCCTCTTTACTGGCAACCAACAAACTATTTGAATTAGCGGGTACTAAATCCACCTTAGAAGAATTTAATTACGATCGCCACTGGCGCAATGCGCGAACCCATACATTACACGATCCCGTGCGTTGGAAATACTACGCTGTTGGCAACTATTACCTTAATAATATTAATCCACCCCGCCATCCTTGGTTGTAACAGTTTCATCATCCTCCCTCCTTTACAAGGGGGGAATGAGGGGGGTAAAAACACTCGCTCTTTGTAACTAGTGCAGCACGGCGGAAATAATTGTGCCGTCAAAAAACTTCTCAAAGCTCTTGCCATAAGCATTTTACCTTCTGCCCTCTGCCCTCTGCCTTCTGCCTTCTTGCACTAGCAACTTAGATTATTACTTTTAACTTTCTCATGACCACAGCCACCAAAACCTACGAAATAGAAGGACAAATCCTAGAAGCCTGTTCCTGTAAAACTCCCTGCCCTTGCTGGATTGGAGAAGACCCCGATGGCGGTTACTGCGATAGCTTCGTCGCTTATCACGTCGAACGAGGAACGATTTTAGGGATCGATGTATCCGGTTTGACCCTAGTTAAAATTGTCTACATTCCTGGCAATGTATTAGCTGGAAATTGGCGAGCCGTTATTTATGTGGATGCCAAGGGTACAGAAGCACAGCAAAACGCTCTAATTAAAGTCTTTACAGGAGAATTGGGCGGGGCATTAGCAGATCTTGCCCATTTAGTCAGCGAACAACTAGACACTCGCATTGCACCCATCGACTACCACATCAAAGAAGCTCAAGGCACGATTCGCATTGGCGAAATTTTGAGTGCGGAAATGGCTCCTTATCGCAGTGCAGAAGGCAAACCCACCAAGCTAGTCGATAGCATCTTCAGCACGATTCCTGGTTCTCCTGCTTATGTTGCTAAAGCTTCTCACCACAAGGTTAATTTGCCTGAGTTCGATCTGGTGTGGGAGTACAACGGACGTAATGCCATTCAGGGTGAATTTCGATTTGAAGCGTAATCTTTCTCTTGCTAGGAGATATTAGTATGACTGCATTTGGGTTCATTTTCGATCTCAAACCGAGAACTAAAGTTGATGATGCGATCGCCTTTAACAAGATTATCGATCGCGATCTGGTTACTCAAAAAGAATCTTGTAAAAAGGTCAGTCACTCTACTTCAGGCTCTACACCAATTATATCGATCGAAACGCATGGAGTTGATAAGTAAGCGTGGACGGAGTAACAGAGCGAGTCGGGAATTTTTGGCGATTATCTCGTCCCAATAAAGGTTTAGTGCTGGTTTGGGTAACGATCTTAGCTGCTTGGGGATTGCTGGTTTTAGAAGCTGCAAGTCGGGGAAATTATCTATTTCATCCTCAGCTATTTACTAGGGATAGCTCTCAACTGGGAGGATTAAAGCTGTTTTTTGCGCTAATCGATTGGCAGGTGATGATTGTGGCAATGATGCTGCCATCTAGCTTGCCTTTGATGCGACTGTTTTTCCAAATTAGCCGTCACCAGCTACGCGAGGGGGAGCAACCTTTATTTCTCCTCCTTGCCTTTCTTTTAGCTTATTTGACTATTTGGACTGGCTTTGCATTGCTAGCTTTCCTTGGTGCTTCTGGAGTTCATTATTTATTTGCACCTTTTTCTTGGTGGGAGGAACATCCTAACTGGTTTGCAGGTTGTGTTCTGTTGTTAGCTGGCACATTTCAATTTAGTCCTTTGAAAGAGCAATGTTTGAGGGCGTGCCGTCATCCGGTCAGTTTTCTGCACCATCACTATCAACGAGGGTTAAAAGCAGCATGGAATTTAGGACTTCACCACGGGTTGTACTGTCTGGGGTGTTGTTGGGCGCTAATGTTGGTGATGTTTGTTGCAGGTGTAGGGCATCTTGCCGGAATGCTTATGTTAACAGGAGTGATGGCGATCGAGAAAACTTCACCTTGGAGTCGATCGCTTGTACCCGTTATTGGCACTGGGTTAATCGTTTGGGGAGTAGTTATCTTACTTTATCCTGGCTTGTTATTAGAAATGCACCATTGAAATTTATAGGAGAACAAAATGTTTTTTGAATCAATAGAACGAGAGTTAATCGATGGAATGTTTGGATTGACAAATCGAGTAGAAAGTTATCCAAGAACGAGAGATTGCTGGGAAATAGAAACAAAAAGACAATCGAAAACTCAATTAAGGCTTTTGAAAGATTTTAAAGGCGATCGCGCTCAATAACAGTTTTTGCATAAACCATAAATACTTACACTGACCAACGACTATGAAACTCTACTATGTAACTTTAAATTCTTGGGACGAAGCTCGTCAAATCGGGCATTCTTTGCTAGAGAACAAGCTAGCAGTTTGCATTAACTGGTTTCCGATTACTTGTGCTTATCGTTGGGAAGAAGAAATTACTGAAGAACCAGAAGTAGTGCTGATTATTAAGACGCAAGATGGCTATAAAGACGCGATCGCACAAACTATTAAACAACACATCAGTTACACCAACTTTATTGCAGAAATTTCTCCTAGCAATATAAATCAAGGATTTGTGGATTGGTTAAACCAAGAAATTCCCGTCCGCTTTCTGCAAACAACTAACGCTTAAAAATAGTGATGGTGAAACGCAATAGATTTTATCGATTCTTTCCGAGTTGGCTTCTCGTAATAGCCATGATATTATGCCTATCTATTGTAGGAAGCTGCACTACCCAACCTTCACAAACCGCTTACCGTCCGAGTAGCATTCGACTGGACTATGCTTACTACAATCCCGTCAGCTTGGTTTTAAAAGAAAAAAAATGGTTAGACCTAGACCTAAGCAAAGACGAAATTCCTGTCAAATGGGTCTTGAGTCGAATGGCACTAAGAAAAGCTCTAAGGTATATGGAGTAGAGGCTACAGCTTTAATGCCCACTCCCGCAGTCATGGGATGAGTCAGGCGATCGCCGAGGTCGGGATGATGTACAGTTCATAATGCTG
>JAAUUT010000181.1 GCA_012031035.1 Candidatus Altimarinota bacterium
AGAAAAGCTGGCATTTCCACCGGTCAATTGACAATTCTGGGTAAAGGCTACAAAAGTGCTGACGAATTTGGCTTAATCGACCCCAACGAACAGGCAAAAAACGGGCGATACTTATGGCGTATTGGTTAGTTCCTTTCGGTTTTGTGGCAGGTTATCTATTTAACCTCATTACGGGTTTAGATACCTTTGATTGGGCGGGAAATCCGGGCAATCATATTTTAGGCGGATTAGCAGGCGCGATAGGTGGCGCAATGGGCAGTTTTTTTGTCGGTGGTGGTGCGGGTTTATCACTCGGAAGTGGTGATGCCCTCCCTTATCGCAATCGCCTCAATGCAGGGAAATATCTTCTCGTGGTTCAAGGTTCCGAAGCGCTTAAAGATCGAGCAACAACTATTTTGCGGCAATTCGAGCCGGAAAGTATACAAGGATATAAAGAAGAGTAAATGAGGAGTAGGGACAAGGGAGACAAGGAAGGGCATTGTAGAGAAGCGTTCCCTGAAAGGGTTCCCGTAGGGTAATTTTCGCGTCTCTACTAAATTCATAATTCATCATTCATAATTCAACTGCAAATGCTTCCTAGAGAAGAATTATTAAAAGGAATTGAGGATCGAGACGAAATTGCTCGTATTATCGATAAAGCCGAACAAGCGCTGAAGACTTGGGAAGTTGCTTTGACTGATTTTCTGTCGCCTCCCGTTTTGGCACAAGTTCGGCAAATTTTTGGACGCTTGACAGAAATTGAGTTTTGTGCATCTGGCGGCTATCCGCAGGCAGAACGCCAGCGAGTTGGAATGGCGAGATCTGAAGTGGGAATCGATGCGACTCAAATTGAAGTTGCAGCTTTAGATATTGCAGGCAATTTCCTGTTTGACCCCGCCAATCATCGGGATTTCTTGGGGGCGATTTTGGGTAGTGGTATTGTTCGCGAGAAAGTCGGAGATATTATCGTACTTGGAGAAAGAGGGGCGCAAGTTATCGTCGTGCCCGAAATGGTGGAATTTTTGGAAACTACTTTGGTGCAAGTGCGTTCGGTTCCTGTCAAAACGCAACGTATCGATTTGAATGAAATTCGTGTGCGTCCGCCACAGAAGAAAGAAATCGCAACAGTGGAAGCGTCTACTCGTTTAGATGCGATCGCGTCGGCAGGATTTGGGATGTCGCGTAGTAAAATGACAGATGCGATCGCATCGGGAGATGTGAGAGTAAATTGGAAAGAAATAACGCAAGCGAGTTATGCAGTTAAAAAGGGCGATTTAATTTCTGTGCGAGGGAAAGGACGTTTGGAAGTAAATGAGGTTGACGTAACTAAGAAGCAACGTTACCGCGTCCAATTAACTCGTTATATTTGACGACTCCTCACTGTAGAACGGACGAGAATTCTTCTATTTTTGCTATGCTGTACGGGTTACTTAAAAGTGCGATCGCTTTTTTGACAGAAGCATCAAGATTGCTCCAGAAATCTGTATTTGTTGGTTGCGTCTGAGCGCGAGCGGGTTGTTGGGCTGCACTCAGCAATGTTAGCGATTAAGCTCGTTGTCTCCTTGTTGTTCCGCTCGATCTGTAAGGTGCTGAAATATTACCTGTAGCTGCATCTCAAATGACTTGTTGAAATACGATTTCGCGATCGTCAAGTGTCACTGCAAGGTATCGTCCAGAAGGATGTCATTCGATATCGCTAACTCGTCCTGGTTGTTTGCCTTGGTTCTTTTTAACTGAAAAGGTAAAACGACGACCAAATTGACTGCCATTGACTTCAACTAATTCGACTCCTTTACCGGGTTCTTCTGTTGCGATCGCCAATAAATTCTCTTCTGAGTTGATACTAATATTAACGTAAGTTGCTAGTTACAAAAAGCTTGTTCCAATACTCGTAACGTACTCGATTTAGGAACAGTTGCCGCTCTCAAACAGATTACTCACTTACCGATTATTGTCGATCCTTCCCATGCTGTCGGCAGGCGCGAGTTAGTTGCACCTCTGGCAAAAGCGCGATCGCGACAGGTGCAGATGGTTTAATTATTGAATGTCATCCCGAACCCGAAAAATCTGTTTCTGATGCCCAACAAACCCTTTCTCTAGACGAAATGGTCAACTTGAGCTACAGTTTAAAATCTTTGGCAGACATAATCTGTTATTAGTAACCAGTTAACAGTTACCAGTAAATTACTCTGGTAACTAACTGTCAAGCGATCGAAATCGTATATTTTATTAAGTGAAAAAACAATCAAATTATGAGTATTTAACTTGCATAATTTTTGCTAAGGCGATCGTAGATTAACCTATCTCTTGCTCTCCCTTATTCTCTCGATCCCCTCAAAGCGTTGAACAGAAAATTAAAGATTTAGCTATCTAGTATCTAGAAAAATGAGTAAGATGGCAGTAGCATAATTATCAGAAAAGTTGACTGCTAAAATAGTAAATTACTAAAAAGTGTAATAAACACTGTCTTCCCTATGACAACCATGATTGATTCATCTATCACTGCAATTGACGAACCACAGTTACCTAGAGCGGAGAGGGTAATCCAACTACAAAATGTTATAGAAACTCTACGCATTGCTGATGAAATTGCTAGTAAAGGATATCTAATTACTAGCTCCGAACTAGCGGACTTAATGGATATCAATGCCAGTGCCGTAACAAGTCGCGGCGATAATTGGTCGTGGCGAAATTGGGTTGTCTCGCGGGTAAGACGAGAAGGCAATCAAATTCTTTGGCAACTCGAACGAGTTGATTAAAAAACAATGAAAGTTAAAAGATGAAGCATGAAATCTCGAACATTTAACCTTCTAATTTTTATCCTTCAATCTTCTTACTTTCATAAATTCGCCCTCGCCACTGAGTCGGTTTTTGGGTAGCAGAAAGAAATATACGTAACACCGCTAACGGATCTGCAAAGGTCGAAAACCAGAAATACCGAGAAGCAGGCGAGTTCTTTTTATTTCGATAATAAGAAGGAGAAATTGCCCACAGCATAGCAAAACGAATGGCAAGTAAAAATAAATTTAGCCCCAAGGCTAATTGCAAAGTCGGGAAAGAATAGCCCCAACTCAGACATAGCGATAGGATTGGCAACAAAAGCAAAGGCAATCCCTGTACGCACGCGAGCAGCCATAGATCTCCCCACAATTGGCTAGAAGAAGACGCATCTTTGAGATCGAGCGATCGCCCCCATTCATTCCAAGTTTCTTTGACCCCTTCATACATTCGTACTCGGATTACCTTAGCACCGTCTAAGAAGCCGACCTTAAAGCCTTGTGTAGCAGCGTAGCGGGCGAGGGTTACATCGTCGCAAAACGAACTCGCCGCACTGCTATATCCTCCCAACTGCTCTAAAACCGCACGGCGGCACAAAAAACACTGTCCGTTAGCCATAACTCTTTCGGGGATTTGTCCGCGTACTCCTGCCGAGTCGAAGCGATAGAGCAAGGTCATCAATAGGGCAGGTTGCAACCACCATTCTCCTGGATGATACAGAATGAACTGGGGCGAGAGCGATACGAGATCGTAGCCTTCTTCGGTAGCAGCGGCGATCGCACTAGCGACCAAACCCGGTTGGGGTTGGGTATCGGCATCTATCCCCAAAATCCACTCACTGCTAGGAGAACTGTTTAAAAAACCCGTATGCAATGCCCAGGGACGACCCACCCATCCCGGAGGGAGCGGGTCGTCAAGGATGAGTCGAAAGCGGGGATCTTTTTGGGCGATCGCTTTAACTTTCTCCTGCGTCCCGTCTTGAGAATGGCTATCGACAACGATAATCTCTCGAACTTCGTAGCTTTGCCGACTCAAACCCACAAGACAAGGATCGATGCGATCGACTTCATTAAGCGTCGGAACGATGATACTGACAGTTCCTAATTGCTCTGGTGTAGGGTTTTTCGGTTCGAGTGGCGCGCGGCGATTAGCACCTTTCATCAAGCGGGATAGAAGGATTAAAGTGGCACTTCCCTGGAACAATAACAGTCCCAGAGAAATCGCACCCAGAATTTCTTCGCCTCTGAATGCTATCACTTAGGCATGACTCCTACAGGGACATGTACCGAGGTTAAATCATTTTTCTGCTCGTCATCCGAAGCTCGCTCGCTCGCCTGTCCTGCTGAACTAGATGCCATTTGATAAAGTGCGATCGCGGGAATAACGCCTAAAACAATCCCTAATAAGACGGGGATGTAAATGCCTGCCGCAAGACTCATGATGGTTGCAAAACCAAAGTTACTTAGATAAATCGTTAAAGGCAATCCCAAACGATTCTGGGGCAAGGTTAGGGGTTTGACCATCCACAGTAGCGTTGCTACGGTCATAAATACGACTCCCGTACCAAACCAACCCGCAAAGTTTTGATAGGGCATGCCAAAGAAAGCGCCAGGTTGTTCCCAAACCCAAAATGGCATTGTTGTTTGACTCATTGCAGGATCGAGAACGAAGTCCCAGGAAGTGAGCAAAAGAGAGCCAAGGGCGATCGCGCCGACATATCTCAACCAATTTGGCATCTGACGGCTAGCAAGCCCCGCACGAGCCAGTAAATAAGCGCTAAATCCCAGATAAAACCAAGATAGGGGAATGGTAAAAGGAACTAATCCGCTAATTTTGTAGCCAAGACCGCTCAAGTAACGGTAGTGACCGAAAGGAAACCCCGTACTCGTTCCTAATAATTCGCTCCCCAAAGACAAACCGATAGCGGGTAACATGAAGGTCAGCCAGTGCCACAATCCCAAATTTCGATACGCATAAACGGCGACGGCTGCCATCCCTAAAGCATATAAACTACGCCTCCGCCTGCCATCGACCAAGCAAAGGCAGTTTTGCCGAATTCAGGCAAATTAGCAATAAATTCAGCATTTGGTAAAACCAACAACAATCCGGCTAAGCCAAAAGCCATTGATAAAATATGACCGATCGGTAAGAAGCGCTCGGCGTTAATCGTGAGTTTCATTTAATCTTCAGATCCAGCGTTTACATAGATGGATTAGTTTATAGTTTACAAATCTTTACTAAATAATGTAAAACTAACCTAAAAAAAAATTTAAATTTATCTCTTTAGTTAGGGTTTTGCAACAAGATAAATTTAGATCGATCTTGCTCCAAACAAGAGTTTATCTCAGAAAAGTGAAGATTGCTCGGTGGCATGGCTATCCCTGCAAAACAGCCTGCCGAAAACTTCTGATAAACTATATAAAGAAATATAACCCTTAAATTGAGGGATCGACCTAGCAAAAATGCTGGGAATAGCACTAAACATTGCACCAAACATACGATCGATGAGTTCTTACCTCTCTGAGAGTCCAAAAATTCTCGTCCGTCCGGCACAGTATCGCGACCTAGAAGCGATTGAAGCGATCGCCGCCAATGCTGCTGAGGTTCAACGGTCGTGCGATTGCGCTAATCCAGTAGCAAGCGTACAGCAATTGCGTCGCTGGTATGGAGCGCTCAAGTTTTTCAGTCTATTCCCCAACCCCTTACAAGATCGCTTTCGCGTTTACGTTGCCGAACAAGAGCTTGCCAATAGTAGAGAGCGAAAATTACTTGGCTTAATTCAAGTTAGTCCGCTCAACAAAACTCGCAGCACTTGGAGAGTCGAGCGCGTCTTAGTCGAGCAAAATCCTACTTCAGAATTATTTGTCGATCTTAAAGAAGTTGGCTCTCAACTTCTACGCTACTGCTTTGAAAGCATTTGGGAAGCACGAACCTGGGTTCTGGAAGTCAACGTTAACGAACAAGGTGCATTGGCACTGTATCGACAAAATGGCTTTCAGCCTCTAGCGCAATTGACTTATTGGTCGCTGACTCCCAAACTTTTAGAAGAATTAGCCAAAAACGATTCCGAACTACCAAACTTACTTCCGGCAAGTAACGCCGATGCTCAGTTATTGTGTCAGCTAGATTGCGTTTCTATGCCTCCCTTGCTTCGTCAAGTCTTCGATCGCCACGTCCAAGACTTTAAGTCAAATTTAGTCAATACCTTGTTAAAGAAATTTAACCAATGGTGTAGCAAAAGCGAAATGATTAGCGGCTACGTATTTGAACCGCAACGCAAAGCCGCGATCGGTTATTTCAAATTAAATTTGCACAAAGATGGTTCCCAGCCTCACGAAGCTCAATTGACCGTTCACCCAGCTTACACCTGGTTGTATCCCAAACTACTCGCTAAAATGGCGCAGAGCGTCACTAATTTGCTATCGCAATCTCTGGAGTTAGTATCGGCAGATTATCAGCACGAACGCGAAGAATATTTAGAACAATTAGGGGCACAAAGAATCGAACACACCTTACTAATGTCCCGTTCGGTGTGGCATAAACTAAAAGAAACAAAACCTGAAGGTTTGCAACTGTCAGAAATGCTTCAAGGATTGCATCCCGTTCCTCGAACGCCGATTCCTAGTAGAATATCATGGCAAAAATCCTCGTTTAAGGCATCTAATTTGGAGAACTCTGAAATTAACTCCAAAAATTTGTCTAAAAAACGGCAAAAATATCGGCGAATCTTCACAAAACTCGGATTTAAACCCTGACGGCTGAGATCGAGCAAATTTATGCAAAAAATTTCAGCCTTGGGATTGGATGTAGGCAAAAAACGAATTGGCGTAGCAGGATGCGATGGAACGGGTTTAATTGCTACGGGTTTAACCACTATCGAGCGAACCTCTTTTGCTAGAGATGTCGAACTACTCAAACAACTGGTTGAAGAACGAGAAGCAAGCTTGTTAGTCGTGGGTTTGCCTTATTCGATGAATGGCACGTTAGGGTTTCAGGCACAGCAAGTCCAAAAATTTGCTAGAAGAATCTCAGCAGCCCTACAGTTGCCTGTTGACTACATTGACGAACGATTAACATCAATAGAAGCAGAACAACAGCTAAAAGAACTAAAGCGATTTTCTAGCCGCGATAAAGGCGCGATCGATCGCCGTGCTGCCACCATCATTTTACAACAGTGGCTCGAACAACGCCGCTTTAAAAATTATGAATTATGAATTATGAATTATGAAAAATAGGAGTTTAGGAGTTCAAAGTTCAAAATTCAAAGTTCAAAAAAAAAATACTTCCGACTTTCCCCTACTCCCCCACTCCCCTACTCCCGTCAATCACCGATGACCAGTTTCTCGTAAGGCTTCTAGATAGTGGATTGCGGCTTCTAATTTAGACTCATAGGAATAGGAAAACTCTTCAAACCATTTTCCTTCTTCAGAACGGGGATTTAGCTTTTTCAACCACTCTTGCGCTTGTTGGCGAAGCGCTTGTTTTTTACGCTGTTGTCGCTGTGCTTCTTGATGTTGTTTTTCTAATAGTTCTTTCTCTTGATTTTCCCGATATTGAGTTTTCATTTCTTGTAATACGGGATTTTCAGGTAAAAATACGGTTTTTTTAAGGAGAGGTGGAGAATAACTATCCGCAGTTTCTATATCAGCCTTGACCTCTGCCAGTAAGCTATCTAAGGGTGAAGTGGAGTTAATTGGCGGTTTTAACTCCGTTACAGGCGGCACAATGGGTGATATTGGCTGAGATTGTTCGTCTTGTTCGTACTCAGTTTTTAGTTGTGCGAGTAATTTTTCCATCTCGTCCATGACTGTTCCCTCTTGCTGAAACCTTTTGGCAAGCAATGCCCATTCTTTCTTTTCAAATTTAACTCAAATAGCAATTGGCGATCGCGGATTGGTGAAGTCGGAAGTTTAGTAGAGACTCGATATATCCCGTCTCTAGAGTAGTTCAGGCAACTGATAGCTGGTCACTGAAAAAGTGTCCCAGTTACCAACATTCCAATCCCCCAACAGCTTCAGAAAGATGAGATAAGCCGCATTCGTCTAATTTAGCGAGTAAACCTTCTAGAATATGACAAACCACCCACGGCCCTTCGTAAACCCAACCCGTATAGATTTGTAGCAAACTCGCACCAGCCGTAATTTTTTCCCAGGCATCGTCAGGGGTAAAAATCCCTCCAACTCCGATAATCGGAAGCTGTCCTTGAGTTTTTTGCCAGATAAAGCGAATCACTTCCGTAGATCTTTGACGCACGGGAGCGCCGCTAATACCGCCTGCTTCGTCCTCGATCTTTTTACCTGTAGCTTTGAGAATTTCGGTTTTGAGTCCGTCTCGTCGCGTGGTGGTGTTGGTGGCGATAATTCCAGCTAAGTTATAGGTAGTTGCTAAATCCAGAATCGTTGCGATCGCATCCCAATCGAGATCGGGAGAAATTTTAATTAATATTGGCTGTCGTCCTTGATTTTCAGCCGTCAAAGCTGCCAAAATGGGTTCGAGTTGTTCTCCATCTTGAAGCGATCGCAATCCTGGCGTATTAGGAGAGCTAACATTAACGACAAAATAATCTGCCCAATTTCTTAAATGGCGAAAACTTCCTAAATAGTCTTCTGCTGCTTGTTCGAGAGGCGTTATTTTCGATTTGCACAAGTTAATCCCAATAGGGATAGAGCGAGGTTGGCGCAGCCAAGTTTGTTGTAGGGTCATTGCCATCGCTGCGGCTCCTTGATTATTGGCTCCCATACGATTGAGAGCGCTAGATCGTAAACGGCAAACGAAACAAGCGGGGGATCTGGGATTTCCTGGCTGTGCGATGCAATGTGAC
>JAAUUT010000182.1 GCA_012031035.1 Candidatus Altimarinota bacterium
TTTTGTATAATTGTTCTAATGTTGTCCATTGGTGGTAATCGCTCAACACTTTTACCTTATCTGATGGACAGCTTTTTTTGTCTTTTTTTTCTAAAATTGTCCGAACCATTGTTAGGATAAACAACCCAGAAAACATCACCAGCAAATTCCAATCCACCTGTCGCAACACTTTTTCAGGTTTTATCCGACGAGTAATTAATAATAAGGCCGCTGCTGTCAGCGCTGCTTTTCCCATTTCGATCCCCATTGTAAAGGCGATTAACAGTCCGATGGTGATGATAAGAGTTTTAATTAACAGGGGTTTGTGAAGGCGAAAGCGTAGATTAGGGAGACTCACAGATGCTTTTTGAGAGCGTACTTCTGGATACAACCAACACAATAAACCAATTTGTAAAATTAAACTGACGATCGCGATCGGAGTTAGGGCAAAAGCAAAATCTAAGTAGCTAATGGGGGCAAAAGAACCGATGAGAATATTTTGCGGGTTGCCGCTTAGCGTCGCAACCGACCCTGAATTAGTTGCCCCGGCGAGGGCTAGTAAGTAAGGGATAGGATTGAGAGCGAGCGATCGCGCCAGACTTAAAATAAGGGGAGTAAATAACAACGCGATCGTATCGTTGAGAAAAAATGCCGAAAGTAATCCAGTTCCAAACGTTAAAATGCAGAGTAAGCCGAAAGGACTGCTAGTTAAGCGAATCAAAGATAGCAACGTTAGTTCAAAGAAGCCAGCATAGGATAGGTTGGCATTGATGACCATCATGCTTAACAGAAAGACGATAGTATTAGGATCGATAGCGCCCCATGCTTGTGATAGAGATAAAACATTCAATGTTACTAAAAAAGCTGCTCCCACCAACGCAATAGTCGCTCGATTCATTCGCAATCGAGGCAGTCTTCCTAATGCCAAACCCAGGTAAGCGAAAATTAAAACTAGATATCGAACAATTTGCCAAAAAATTTCCACGCTTGCAATTTATTAAGTCAATTAAGCGGGCATTCTCAAAAAACAGCTAACCTTTATCAATAGATTATTAGCTGTAAACCAATATCAATTCTAGGGCTAACTTGTACTTAAGAATTACAAAGTTTTAGATTGGATAGCGATTGGGTTTTTCCCCGCTCAGCGATCTCGGCTTGTTAAAAAATTTTGAATTCTAGATTTTAGATTAATTTTTTAGGAATAATCGTCATTTTTTTCGACAATTAATTAATCTAGGATTGAACGTCTAAACGGTAAACTTCTTGTTTCAAGGTCTGGAATCTGTTAGCTGTAGGAGATTTTCATGTCTAATTTCATCGAGATAATTTTCAACTCAGACGAAAAAATTGATTTATGGCAGTTTTTAGAGGAATTGCGACAATCGGAAAAAAAATATTTGTTGCGAAATGATATCATCAGTGCCTTTGAAAGCTACTGTCATACTCATGAAAAATCGGATAACTTTTATCAAGCCTCTCTAGTAGGTAAATTAATTTACTATACGCAAGAAGTTATTTTAGAAGAAGAAAGTCTCTGTTTAGTTTATCGACCGAAAATCGCCAAGCACGAAATCTATAGAATCTACGATGGTTTAACAATCGAGCCTCTGACGATTCAGCAATTATTAGACGTGCGCGATCGCTTTGTCAACTCCTATCATCCAGAAGAAGGAAACGTTTTTGAAATTGATTTCAATCCATTCTACGATTATGCCCCTACTATTCGCGACCCCAAGAATATTGGTCGTGGCGTACAATTCCTCAACCGCTTTCTTTCTAGCAGAGGATTTCAAAACCCTCAAGCAGGTTTAGAAGCCTTATTTCGCTTTCTCAGCCTTCACAGCTATAATGGTCACACCTTACTCATCAACGGACGGATTAAAAATCCCCAGCAACTCTCCGAACAAGTTAAAGAAGCCCTTTCTTTTGTCAGCGAATTGCCAGAAACTCAGTCTTACGAAGATTTTCGTTTTGAATTGCAATCGATGGGATTAGAACCAGGATGGGGAAATACCGCGAATCGCGTTAAAGAAAGCCTAGAAATCTTCGACGAACTAATGGATTCCCCAGACCCTGAAGCGATGGAGGCTTTTCTCTCTCGCATTCCTATGATTTTTCGCATCGTTCTAGTTTCCATTCACGGATGGTTTGGACAGGAAGGGGTTTTAGGCCGTCCCGATACGGGAGGTCAGGTAGTTTATGTCCTAGACCAAGCTAAAAGTCTCGAACAACGGCTACAAGAAGATATTACCCTAGCGGGGTTAGATAACTTGGGAGTTCAACCAAAAGTTATCATTTTAAGTCGTTTAATTGCTAACAGCGATGGAACGCGGTGTAACGAACGCCTCGAAAAAGTTCACGGAACCGATAATGCTTGGATTTTGCGCGTTCCTTTGCGAGAATTCAATCCTAATGTCACGCAAAATTGGATTTCTCGTTTTGAAATTTGGCCTTATTTGGAAACTTTTGCCATTGATGCAGAAAAAGAATTATATGCTGAATTTCAAGGAAAACCCGATCTCATTATCGGTAACTATTCTGATGGAAATCTGGTAGCTTTCTTATTGTCGCGGCGTTTAAAAGTTACCCAATTTAATATTGCACACGCCCTAGAAAAGTCGAAGTATCTATTTAGCAATCTTTACTGGCAAGATTTAGAGAGTAATTATCATTTTTCGCTTCAGTTTACTGCCGATCTGATTGCCATGAATGCTGCTAATTGTATTGTCAGCAGTACCTATCAAGAAATTATTGGCAGACCGGATAGCGTAGGACAATACGAATCCTATGAAAGTTTTACGATGCCCGATCTTTTTCATGTAGTTAAAGGAATTGAGCTTTTTTCGCCTAAGTTTAATGTCGTTCCTCCAGGAGTCAATGAAAACGTTTATTTTCCTTATACTCGCACAGAAGAAAGAGTGCCTAGTAAAATAGAACAACTTGAAGATTTACTCTTTACCAGAGAAGATTCTACTCAAGTTTTTGGAAAGTTAGACGATCCCAATAAACGCCCAATTTTCTCGATGGCACGTCTCGATCGCATCAAAAACTTAACGGGATTGGCAGAATGTTTCGGTCGTTGCGAAGAATTAAAAGAGCGTTGCAATTTAATTTTAGTCGCAGGTAAATTATCAGTTTCAGAATCGACAGATGGCGAAGAAAGAGAAGAAATTGAGAAATTATATCGATTGATAGACCAATATAACCTACATGGAAAGATACGCTGGTTAGGCGTTCGCTTGCCAAAAAGCGATTCGGGAGAAATTTATCGAGTCATTGCCGATCGCCAAGGAATTTTTGTTCAACCGGCTTTATTTGAAGCTTTTGGTTTGACAATTTTAGAAGCAATGATTTCCGGTTTGCCAACTTTTGCTACGCAATTTGGAGGCCCATTGGAAATTATTCAAGATCGCGTCAATGGGTTTTATATCAATCCCACTAACTTAGAAGAAACTGCCCATAAAATTCTTGATTTTGTGCATCTTTGCGATCGCAATGCTAAAAATTGGGTAGAACTCTCAAATCGCGCGATCGAGAGAGTTTATAGCACTTATACTTGGAAAATTCACACCGCGAGATTGTTGTCTTTGGCAAGAATTTATGGCTTCTGGAACTTTACTTCTAAAGAAAACCGAGAAGATATGTTGCGCTATGTGGAAGCTTTGTTCTATCTCATTTATAAACCGCGAGCAAAACAACTTCTAGAACAACATATGCAGCGATAAGCGATCGCCTTGTTGCTATTAACGTTCATAGCGAGTCTAAATAAATTATGAATATTGTAGTGCGGGCTAGAAGCTCGCGCTACAGAAACATCAAATAGACTCGCCATATAAGCTGTTAAACATTTAGGCTGCCATAAAAGTTGGACTCTGAGACGGGGAGAGAGTTTTAAGAAGTCTTTCTTCACTCATCAATAGGAAATCTAGATTTGGAACAGCTTATAAACAATAGAAATAAGCAAGTCATTTGGCTAACTTGCCTTGATATTAGACAATATTAATGGTTTGACTTCGATTTAGTTTGGGAAATTAAAAAAAGTCTAATTTTCATATGAGAAGAGTAGAAGGCAAAGCTTGTATTGTTACGGGGGCAGGTTCGGGTATTGGCAAAGCGATCGCCGAACGCCTTGCAGAAGAAGGCGCAAAGGTTATCTGTGTCGATCTCAATAAGGAAACGGTTGGACAAACGGTTGAAGGCATCGAGAAAGCGGGTGGAGTAGCAGGGGCGTTTGTTGGAGATATTAGCGATCGCAGACAAGTCGAGGCTTTTGTTGCCCGTTGTGTAGAACTATATGGACGGGTGGACGTGCTAGTTAATAATGCTGGAGTCAATATTCCTGGCGTTTTCCACGAAGTTACCGACGAAGTAGTTGACAAAACGCTTAATGTCAACGTCAAAGGGGCGATTTATGCCAGTAGAGCCGCTATTCCCCATATGTTAACTCAAGGTGGCGGTTCGATTGTCAATATTTCCAGCGTTAACGGTTTGGTTTCCGAACCGTTTTTATCGATTTACTCCGCATCGAAAGGCGCAATAGTTATGCTTACAAGAGGGATCGCCCTGGACTATGCTAAACAAGGCATCCGCTGCAATGCCATTTGTCCGGGATGGGTAGACACGCCGATTAATTACGCCCATGCCAATCTGTTGGGGGGAATCGAAAAAGTTTACGCATCAATTGATACATTTCAACCAATCGGTCGTCCTGGCGAACCGAGAGAAATTGCTCACCTAGCACTTTTTCTTGCCTCTGATGAAGCTTCTTTTATTACGGGTTCGATTATTACTGCCGATGGCGGAATGACAGCACAATAATTACTTTTTTAATCTACTTTTTGATACTGTTCGATCGCTTCGAGAAAAGCAAAAACGGCTGGTGGATGAAGTGCATTAGCTAAGATTGCTGCGCCGATGGCGCGTTCTAAGGGTACGGGCAATCTTTTAACTTGTAAACCTTCTGGGATGGGTTTGGCGGCTAGCTGCGGAATAATCGTTGCACCTAAACCACGTTGAACCATACTAATAATAGTCGAATCTTCTTTGACTTCATAAGCAACTTTGAGGGTTTGACCGAATTGTCCAAAGCGATCGGCTACCATTTTATGATGTTGGTAATTGTGGGGATTGAGAATCATCGGATAGTTTGCTAGTTCTTCCCAACTTAGCGATCGATCTGAGTGTGGCGTTTCGGGAGGAAGCAAGACAATAAACTCATCTTGCAAGATTTTCCAGGTTTCAAATTCATCAGAGGTTGGCAGACTGGTAAAACCGATATCGGCACGTCCTTCTCGCAATGTTTGTTCTACTTCTGAATACCAAGTATACTCGGCGATCGCAACGTTAATGGTTGGAAATTTGTTGCGAAAGGCGACTACAATTTCTGGTAGGATATGCGTGGCAACGCTGCGAACAGACGCGATACGAACCTGTCCGCCTTGTAATCCTTTGGCGCGATCGGCTTTTTGGTAAATTGATGCCAGTAATTCCAGAATTTGACGCGCTTCGCTAGCGATTTGTTCTCCTATTGGCGTTAAGGTTGCACCGTGTCGTCCTCTGGTCATTAAAACGATTCCCAATTCTTCTTCTAAAGTCGCGATCGCATGACTGATAGCCGATTGAGAAAGTTCTAGATGCAATGCAGCTTCGCTAAACTTTCCCCAATCTGCGATCGCAACCAACGCACGTAATTGAGAAATTTTTATTCCGGGCGCGATCGCACTCATAAAGATAAAAAGAAGACGTTTTAATTCCTAATTATCGAGCTTATTATATGGCTTTACTTATTATCTATCGATTTTATTCATATAAATTTGACAAGTCATCATTTGATTATGGTTTAAGCGATTGATAGGTTGAAGAAAATACAGTAATTTTCTTCAATCGATCCTAATGGATTTACTATTTTCGCTGCTAGCTTCTTTTATTTTCTTACTAATTTGCGTTAACCAAGGAATTTTTATTATTTATCCTCTTTTGCTGACTTTAGCGCTTTTTCTTCCTCTCTATCTCAAGCGAGGGTTTAAAATGCGATCGTTGCTCCAGATGGCTTTTACGAGTAGTAAAAAATCATTTTCTATTATTGCTATTTTGCTCTTAATAGGAATTTTAATTGCTATTTGGATGGCTGCTGGAACAGTACCAGGATTAGTTTATTATGGCATTCAATTAATCGCTCCTCAAGATTTTATTCTCTGGGCATTTATTTTAACAAGTTGCCTCTCTCTTCTTATCGGAACTTCTTTTGGAACTATTAGCACCATTGGAATTGCTTTGATGCTTGTTGCTAGGGGAAGCAATATTAATTTGCATTTAGTAGCAGGTGCTATTATCGCAGGAGCTTATTTAGGAGATCGATGCTCTCCTATGTCTTCTAGCGCTCATTTAGTTGCTAGCGTAACAGCGACAAAAATTTATACAAACCTCAAAAATATGGTGAGAACTGCTTATCTTCCACTTATCATTTCTCTCTTGTTTTATTGGGTTTTATCGCATTTCAATCCCGTACCAGCTATTAACCATAATTTTTTATTAGAAATTACAAGTATTTACAAGGTTTTTCCTATTGTCTTACTTCCAATTTTCCCAATACTCATTTTGGCGCTTTTGCGAGTTGAAGTTAAGCTGACGATGTTGGTAAGTATTACGATCGCGATCGCAATTAGTATTTATATTCAAGGATATTCTTGGATTCAAATACTTCGATTTGCCCTTTTCGGATACTACTTGCCTCAAACCACTGCCTTACACGATATTTTTAGGGGAGGTGGGATTATTTCTATGGTTAAAGTATCGGCAATTGTGATTGTCTCTACAGCATTAGCAGGACTTTTTACAGAAACTAAAACGCTCAAGATAGTTGAAATTTATCTCAAAAAAGCTAAAACGAGGAGTGAATTATTTTTAGGAACAATTCTTATTGGTACTGCTTCTGCTGCCTTTGGTTGCACTCAAACAATTGCCATTCTCTTAACCAAACAACTCGTTCAAAATAAGTACGAACAAGAAAAACTCGATTCCTATCAGCTTGCCATAGATCTCGAAAATACGGCTGTCGTTCTTTCTCCTTTAATTCCTTGGAATGTTGCTAGTTTTGTTCCGACTACTTTGTTAATGACCGATTCGGGTTTTATTCCTTATGCACCCTATTTGTATTTACTTCCTTTAATGAGTTTGATTCAATTTAAACTCAATGAAATTAAGATGCTGAAAGCTAATCAATAATAGAAATGATTTAGAATTTAGTAAGGAAAAACTCTGTGCCAAAATCTCAATCAAATTATCCCGCTTGGCTAGGAGTCGCGATCGCGTTTTATGCTTTCATCTCTATCGGCATTGCTGAAGGGGGACTCGGCGTTTTACTTCCTTCAATCCTAAACGCCTATCAACTGACTCCAGCAACAGTAACATTCCTATTCGTCAGTCAAGTTACGGGTTATATCGTAGCAGCATTGACCAGTAGCGCGATCGCAACTCGATTGGGATTGGCAAAAATGTTGTTGCTATCATCCATTGCGCTGGGAGGTGCATTGACGCTCTATGCAGTAGCGGCTAACTGGTCGATAATGGTTGTGATGGGGACATTTCTGGGTTTAGGTATCGGACTAATCGATGCAGGAATTAATACTTATATTGTCAGCGATCGCCGCAACGAGCATTTAATTGGAATGTTACACGCTTTTTATGGCGTAGGAGCTTTACTCGGTCCCGCAATCGCAACGGCGCTTCTAGCGCAAGGACTCAACTGGCGATTAATTTACCTGGTTTTTGCAGGTTTGGTAAGTCTTTTAGTCGCAGCGACTTTTTGGGCGATTTCTGTTCGATACGCACCCATGATGGTACAAGTCACCTCATCGCAAGTTAACCCATGGACGAATCTAAAAATTGCTCTGAAAACGCCTGTAGTGCTGGTAATGGGACTATTGTTGCTAGTTTATGTAGGAACGGAGGCTTCTGTTGGAAATTGGGCGTATACCGTTGAGTATATCGGTCGCAGTACGCCAGAAATCGTCGCAGGTTATAGTATTAGTGCCTATTGGTTGGGATTGACCATTGGACGAGTTAGCTTAGGAGTGTTTATACAACGATTTGGAGTCAACAGGGCGATCGCGTTTTCTTTGATATTATTGATTATTGCTCTGATCTGTTGGTGGTTGCTGCCCAATAGTTTATTGAGCTTACCGTTAATTGGCTTTTCTCTGGCGGCTATTTTTCCCGCGATTGTTTGGTCGATTCCAATGCGCGTTTCTTCAGGACTCATCTCCGCCGCTGTTGGATTCGTAACCAGTATTGCTAGTTTAGGTGCGGCAACTTTTCCAACGCTTATGGGTTGGATTGCCTATCGTGCGGGTTTAGAAAGTATTCCAGCAACGATGGTTCCTTTGGCAGCGATTATGCTTTTACTGCATTTTTGGATAATACGTCAAGCAAGGCATTTCTGAGCAATACAATTGTAACGATCTAGGGAAATTCATGAAAGTTTTCCCATTCTTTTACTTAGTCGGTTTGTTCGTTAGATGTTAGCTCCAAAATTTCTCGATTCCAAAAATTCGTCTTCAAAACTGAACACTTAAG
>JAAUUT010000183.1 GCA_012031035.1 Candidatus Altimarinota bacterium
GACCTGATAACCATAGAGTTAGACGGCAGTTGCGAAATCCCAGTAATGGAAGGAAGCAGAAACCTAAGTCGCGAGTCTTAGGAATCTCCCGTCTACACCCGTAGGGTTAGCGGGAGAGGATGTCAAACTTTTGGGTTGTTCGCTTGGAAAGGCTAGAGACCGCGCTGAGCCAGATCTGCATTGGCTTTCACCCGTGCGGCGCGCACTGGATCGAGCGTCTGCTGTGCAAGGGCGACAAACCGCTGATATTGCCGGGAGCCTGCTCCTTGTGCCAGTGCGTTGAGAGCGGGGAACAGGCGCTCATCCTCTGCGGCTGTTAGAGGGACATTTTCGAGCAGGCAGCGGCGGAAAACCGACTGAAGAACGGCGAGGTTCACAGCTTGCTGAATGTCTCTCGATACTTTGCCTGCATCTGCGGTGCCAAAGACTGAGCAGCCGCCTCGTCCACGGTGGAATTCAGGCTGCAAAAGCTCTGTTTCACCCGCGCGTTGCGGCTCTGCGATCGTTTGCGATCCATCACTTGTGCGCGGTGCGGTATTGCTGGCAAGCGCTGCCGCCACATGTGCCTCAACACGCGCCATGCGTCTGGCATCCAGAATGCGACGTGCGCCAGTGAGGAATGTATCATACTGTGCTTTCGTTCCAGCATCGTTACCGAGATTAGAGCGGACACCTGCTGTCAGCGCTTTGATTAAGGGATAAATGCGATCCTCTTCCGCCGTTGTGACAGGTATACCTTCCATCACACAGCGACGCATGATGAGTTCTTGCAGCACTCGGTTAACGGCTTCATTGCCTGCAGGCGTTGTCCGACCGGGATCGACGCGCCCAAACTGGCTACAGCCGCCACCGCCACGGATGAACTCTGGCTGCGGCGTAGTTGCACCAGTGAGTGGCTGCGCTTGCACCATTTGCCCTAGGGCATAGCCGATCGCCCATGCAAAGGCACTGGCGGCAATCAGACTTTTTATTTGATTTATTAACAGTTGTCCAATACTTTTCAATGCGTTCATTGTTTTCTTTATTAACTCTGTAATTTTCTTGTCCCTCTCAGGACTCCTTAAATTTACAAATTGGCAAGGGCAAACCACATGAGCGCGCGCCTCAACTTGGGTTTGGGACTTTAGACCTACCGATAGGAGAAATTAGGGCTAAAGCCTCAAGCATCACCGTTTCTCCTGTGATATAAGAAGAGGGACACTCGATAATCGATGAACGTCAAGGCAGACGTAAACCTGCCCTAGCCCACGAGCAACTTTATCAATACTCCTTGCAAATTGAAGACCAAGCAATCTCCTTTCTGGAACGCTACGCGAACGATCGAACTACCGCACTTCAGCCAGATCTCGTTTTAATGGATGTGCGAATGCCCGTGATGGATGGGGTATCAGCTACACAGATAATTTGCAATCAGTTTCCCACGCTTAAAGTCCTCGTTCTTACGACCTTTGATGACGAGCAATATATCGAGCAGGTGACGAAGTTTGGAGCGATCGGCTATCTGCTGAAAGATACCCCTTCTGAAGAACTTGCAGATGCGATTCGTGCTGCCCACCGAGGCTATACCCAGTTAAGTCCTGGTTTATTCAAAAAGGTCTTCTCGCAAGGTTCGGCAAAATCTATAAGCCATCCCAAACCCGAACTTGCAAAACTCACGCCCAGAGAACGCGAGGTACTCAGTCTAATTGCGATCGGAGCTAGCAATCGTGAGATTGCCGAGATGCTTTACATTACAGAAAAGACTGTAAAGAATCATGTTTCCAGTATTTTAAGCCAATTAAATTTGCGCGATCGCACTCAAGCGGCTGTTTTTGCTCATTCTTTTCTTGCGCCTGAATTGCCTGAAAATATCAAAACAGATATACAAGCCTAGATATTTCGGTAAGTTGTAAAATTACTTAAAAAGCTAAGAGATCGTCAAACTCTGCCGCGTCGTCCGACGGGTATAAGAATTCCAAACATCGAGTTCTGCGCTCGAACGGGCCAGGAGCTTGGCTCTATTGGCTTCGCTGAGTCCTTGGACGAGGCTAAAATCTGCCCCGGCAATACTTTGGAGATGTTCTATCTCAACGCCGCTGAGATCGGCCGCCCGCAGATCGACCCCTTGTAAATCTACCCCATTCAACCGAGCATTGCGTAAATAAGCCCCAGTCAAAAAAGCAAGGCGTAAATTTGCCCCACTTAATCGAGCATTTTCTAAATTGGCTCCGGTTAAATCGGTTCCGTTTAGATAAGCGCCGATTAAATTCGTGTTTTGTAAATCGGCATCTCGTAAATTAGCAGTGCTGAGATAAGCTCCGTTTAAAATTGCCCTTGGCCCGATCGCTCCAGAAGTTTTGTAAGGATAATCTTGCGGCCAAACCGTCTCCCTGTCATAATAAGCAACTTGTAGTCTGGCTTCGGTTAAATTTGCTCCACTGAGGTCGGCTCCCTGAAGCATGGCACGGTTTAAAGAGGCATCGAGCAAATTTGCGCCTCGCAGATCGGCTCCTTGTAGGTTCGCTCCTCGCAAATCGGCTCCTTGTAGGTTCGCTTCGCTCAATATGGCTCCCATGAGATGAGCGCCCAAAAAACACATTTTGCTGAGGTTTGCGCCCCGCAGATCGACTCCTCTTAAATCGAATTGAGAGAGTGTCTCCTGGTTCGCCAGTCCTGCTTTGAGATCGGTCAATAGCTCTGGTGGAAGGGGTAAAAGTGTAGAAGGATTCACTGATTTAACGATCGCTCAATTTTAAATATCTTGTCTGAATTTACAGAATACACCACCTTTTGATGCAGTGAGATTGAGAAATTTATGCAGTTTATTTCTCCCATGACTATGATGGATTTTTTTAGAAAGAGTGAAGGAACTTGGTATATTCAGCGCCACGTTCATCACTTCGACCTAGTGGCGGATGAATCCGGGGAATCGAATCTTATTGTCCGAGTAGTGGAACCAACTGACCCTAGAGTCAAAGCAGCGTGCGAAGAACAAGGAATCGATCCTGCCAAGGCGAGGGGGGGAGCGAGTTTTATTTGGCAAGACAATCTCGACGATCGGCAACCCAATCCCGATTATGCCGCAGTTTTGATTGATATTCCCGATGATGAGAAGGGTTGGACGGGAAAGCTGATTCGCGATCGCGGCTATGTGGAAAAAATTCCCGTCATTAGTCGATATTGGTTTGGCAAAGATGGCATCCTCACGATCGATACCGAATACGACAACAACCAAGGACAAGAACGCTGCTGGTTTATCAATGATGATTTTCGCGTCCGCATCGGTACGGTACAGACCATAAACGGCGTTAACTTGGTATCCTATTGCTCCGAACGTCGCTGCGTCTCAGATGAAAAATTGCAGGCAATGATTCAACAAAATTTGGCGCGAGAAACAATTCATTAAAAATATTACGGTTTATTGCTTTATTTCTCAGAAATGAGACTGGCGCGAGAACGATCTCCTATTCTCGTAGAGGTTTTGGGATTTCGTTTGATTGGCTATGTATCAACCATTTTTAGAGCATTTAGAAAAATCGCTATTTGACAAGTTCGAGCTACAAAAGCGGGAGATTCCTGCTGGGTTAGAGATGAAGATCGGCGATCGCGGACGGAATCCCGCTATAATTCGCAGTTGGTGCTACCAATGTCCTCAGCTACGCAAAATTCGTTACACTTACATAGATGCAGGGGAAAGCGCTCAAATTTTCAACAGCGTTATCTACCCCAGTCATCATTACGACTTGCCCCTTCTAGGGATTGATTTTTTATCATTCGGCAAAGTCAAAAACTTGATCGTACTCGACTTTCAACCCTTGTTTCAGGATGAAGCTTACCAGAAACAATACATCTATCCTTTGAAAGCGCTACACGACCAATATCCCGATCTCGCCCAAGATTTGGAGATGAAGTTTTACGATGCTAATCAATATTTCTCTAAATATCTGCTTTTTGCCAAAACAGATGCTCAAACCGTTACGAAAAGAGTATTTTCAGCTTTCAAAGATTATCTAAATTTATACTGGCAACTACTCGATCGCGCCGAACCCCTCAAAGAAACTCAAGACATCCAGCACATTGTTAAAGCTCAGAAAGACTACGACCAGTATAGTGCGGATCGCGACCCAGCCTCCGGTCTATTTAGCAGTTATTTCGGTCACGCTTGGTCTGAAAAATTTCTGTACGAGTTTTTATTTGAAGATGCAGTACCATTAGCCGCTTTGAGTGCCAGACAATAATCGTGCCTAATTTGGGTAGGTCTAAAGTTTATAGTTTAGAAAGCTATTGACGAATAACCAATGACGCTCTATCAACCATTTCTCGATTATGCGATTGCAACCCTAAGAGATCGCCTAGATCTCCAACCCTATCCTATTCCTGAAGGATTCGAGCGTAAAAGCGCGATCGTGGGTAAAGGCAAAAATCAGGAGGAAGTCGTCACCACTAGTTATGCTTTTAGTGCGACTAAGCTTCGCCAAATTCGAGCGGCGCACGTACAAGGTGGAAAGTCACTTCAGGTACTCAATTTTGTGATTTTTCCGCACTTAAACTACGATCTACCTTTTTTTGGGGCAGATTTAGTAACGCTCCCAGGGGGACATCTAATTGCGCTAGATATGCAGCCTTTATTCCGAGACGATAGAACCTACCAAGCAAAATATACCGAACCTATTTTCCCAATTTTTCATCACTATCAACAGCATCTTCCGTGGGGAGGAGACTTTCCCGAAGAGGCACGTCCATTTTTCTCGCCTGTCTTTCTCTGGACTCGTCCTCAAGCAACATCCGTTGTGGAAACTCATGTATTTGAAGCGTTTAAGGACTATCTCAATGCTTATCTAAATTTCGTGGCACAGGCAAAACCAATCGACGAGATTCAAGGACTTACCGAGATTAAGCAAGCTCAATTGCGATACTTGCGTTATCGATCCCAAAAAGACCCAGCAAGAGGGATGTTTCAGCGTTTTTATGGTTCGGATTGGACAGAAGAATATATTCATGGTTTTCTATTTGATTTAGAAAGAAAACTGTCCGATAACGCCTTCACTTCCGTGTAATAAGCTGTTAAACATTTAGGCGACCATAAAAGTTGGACGGGAGACTGGGGGACGGGGAGACTGGGAGAGAGTTTTAAGAAGTCTTTCTTCACTTATCAATAGGAAATCTAGATGTGGAACAGCTTACCAATAAAGCCTCTAATATAAAATTTCATCCTCTCACAGAAGCAATGATTGTTTTGTTTGAGGTGTGTCATCAATTAGGAAAAGCGATCGCAAACGAAATTTTATACCTGAAAAAAATTATTGAGATCCCAGTGAAAATGTAAAGTTTTTGACACAAAAATCATGAATTGACCTATAAGGAACGATTTTTTTTAAAATAAGGAAAATTTTTTGAAGACAAAAAGCTCTTTAACTGTGTCTGAATCTGAAAACTTTAACTCTAAAACTCCTTCAACTCTCGCCCAACTGTTAGATATTGATTCGCAATTATCTGCTCAAGAAGACCAGTTAAGAACGCAACTGGAGTCGATTCAACAGAAACGTAACAGCCTTAAAGTCGTTATAGGTCTTTTTGCGGAAGCAGACAAGGCTAAGGTGACAAACTCGATTAAAGAATCGATTCCACAGGCAAATACGAAGAAACAGCTAGAAAACATTGATGAAAGTATGGCAGTTTCACAGACAATTCCGAACGAGTTGCCAATCGCTCTTGAATCCAAAAAAGGGAAAAAAACAGCGTCTCCCTCTAAACCAAAAAGTCAGACTAAAAAAACTCAATCGAAAAAGACTGTTAAACAAACTCCTGGTTGGCAGCAATACTTATTAGATGAGTTCCGTAATAGTTCTTTGCCACAAGCCATTTCTTCAGTGATAAAGAGTCAACCAGAACGAGTCTGGGATATTAATGCTGTTGCGGAAGCAATTTTTGTTGACAAAATCCCTCATGAAGTCAAGAAAAAGGTACGCCTTCAAATAACTAATCTTCTGGCTCAAGGAGCGAGGGAAAATAAATGGTATCGAGGACAGCAAGGTTTTTATACTATGTCTAAAGAAGCTGCAAAATTATCCTCCACTGAAACATGATAGAAGTTGTGATTTCCCTCAACTTCTAAGTGTGAACAAGATATTTTTTATTAGCTTCCGTTGCCCGTATCTCCAATAGCTATTGTTTCGCCGACAAATGATATTTTTGCGATCGCGTCATTTGTTCATTTGGTCTCGCGCGAAGCAGTAGTTCTGCACTACTATACTCATACTCGATTGAGACTCGCTATCCATTAAATATTGTTGAAGATAGCAAGTTTCAAGTTATTGTGAAGATTTCGTTGCGATCGCATTTCTCAAATAGAATTGTATAAAAAGAGACTATTATTTATGCAATTCAATAATTTTTATCTACTTTACTAATAGGACTGGGAATCTCAAGTTTATTTGTTTCTTCAGCTTGGGCAGACCAAAAACACAGATATATTGCTCAAAATCCTCGTTCGCTTCCCAACTATTGTCAATCGCAAGAAAGTTTATTTATTATTGCTGAAACTAAAGGCTTTTGGGTCAATATTTGCGGGGGAGATTTACCTCATTCTTATGTAGGAGTCAGCAAAACGAACGGCAATAGAATTCGTCTTCCTCTCAAAGATTACGACCCACAAGGCAACTATTTTGAAGCGGTTAACGGAAATGTTAGTTATTTACTCATTCGTGGAAGTGCTAAAGGGGATTTTTTGACAGTCACTCAAGGAGATAGAGAACTGGTGAGACAACCCGTACTCAATTGGTTTGAGAAATAAGTCACAATGAATATGGGTCAATTGGCACAAGCACAACATCGGCAAACATGACTATGCAACTCGACAAGCAAGAGGTTTTATTAGGCAAATCTCTCGCACAATTAACCGACTGGGTACAACAACAAGGACAACCTGCCTATCGCGGCAAGCAACTCTATCAGTGGTTGTACGATCGCGGTGCGCGAACTCTAGCAGAAATCTCTGTTTTTCCGAAGCAATGGCGCGAAAACCTAGCTGATTATCCTATCGGTCGCTCTAATATCCATTATCGCAGTATTGCGCCAGATAAAACCCAAAAATATCTCTTGCGCCTTGCCGATGGGTTGATTATTGAAACAGTAGGCATCCCTACTGCTAAACGCCTCACCGTTTGCGTGTCGTCTCAAGTCGGTTGTCCGATGGCGTGCGATTTTTGTGCGACGGGAAAAGGCGGATTTACTCGCAACCTCAAATCTCATGAAATTGTCGATCAAGTTTTAACCGTACAAGAAGACTTTGGACAACGAGTTAGCAATGTTGTTTTTATGGGAATGGGCGAACCGCTTTTGAATATTCAAGAAGTTGTGGCCGCGGTGCATTCCTTGAATGAAGATGTCGGAATCGGACAGCGATCGCTCACCCTATCAACTGTAGGACTTCCTGAAAAAATTCGCCAGCTAGCACAACATTGCTTACAAGTGACTTTTGCAGTTAGTCTGCACGCTTCCAATCAACCATTGCGCCAACAACTCATTCCTACTGCTAAGCATTATACTTTGGATAGTTTGATCGAAGACTGTCGGGAATACGTTCGATTAACGGGGCGACGAGTCACATTTGAATATATTCTTTTAGCAGGAGTCAACGATTTACCCGAACACGCCCTAGAACTTGCCCAACTTTTACGAGGATTTCAAACCCACGTCAACCTTATTCCTTACAATCCCATTCAAGAAGTCGATTACCAACGCCCTAGCGAACAGCGCATCGAAGCTTTTGCTAATATACTCAGACAAAAACATATTGCCGTTAGCGTTCGTTATTCTCGTGGACTAGAAGCTGATGCCGCTTGCGGACAATTAAGGGCATCTCGCATTCCATAACGAACCACCTTAAGAACTGGGAATGCCAGGAGCATAGGATTCTAAAACGTTACCCGTTCGAGAGCAATTTACCATTAAATAATCGCAAGCAGGACAGGAAGTTTCGATAATTTGATTATTAGTAAAATGATGGCGCGTGGCATGATTCCCGCAGTTTGGACAGCGGACGATCTGTTTTTTATTCATCTTAAAACCTTGACTTTTATGAAAATTAAGTTTGAATAAGAAAAATTCTTATGATTTTCTTAATTAATTAGTTTTTCTGAAAATGTTGGTAATGATATCTTATATGTTATCTAGCTAAATTTCTCTTGTCAATGGCGATCCCCATTTGATTTATATTTTTTAATTAGAAAAAAATTTTAGCTTAATTGCTGAAGAAAAAGGATAAAAAAAGCACCTGTGGCAGCTGCAAGTACGCCGGCGGAGTTACTGATGATAAGAAAATCGCAGCGGCTGCCGAGAAAAAAGAAGAGAAGGAAGAGGATGATGATCAGCATGATCAGCAGCTCGACGCTGATCAGGAGCATGCCGATGCTCATCCCGGCCTTGAGCGGGATGGCGTGGAGCGGATAGGGCTTGCCGCGCAGGCTGGCGAACGCGGTGCGGGAGTTGGCGAAGGTGTTGATGCGGATGCCGAACCAGGCGACGCCGTAGCTCCCGGCGATGCCGACGAGGCTGAACAGCAGGATCACCG
>JAAUUT010000058.1 GCA_012031035.1 Candidatus Altimarinota bacterium
GAGGTGATTTGACTTGCATTGATTAGAATTCTTAATTTTTATTAGGAAATAAGAGCGCGATCGCAGTTATGACAATAGTTTCCAAATTTAGAATTGGTAAGGTTTTTCCCAGACTGACGGAAGAGGGATAACTAAGTGCATTCCCATTTATTAAGAGAAATATCAAAGGTTAGAAATTACGATCTTTCCTGTCATTCCTGCTTCAGTATGCCCTGGAACAGTACAACGAAGTTGATAAGTACCGGGTTTTTCAGGAACTAATACCCATTCTGCGATCGCGCCTGGTTTCAATTCTAGTTCGTGAATGGCTCCTTTAATTTCGACCTTACCCGCTTCTACTTTTTGCGTCCAACTCGCGTCAGCGAAATCTTTGGCAGTAAAATAATGTTTTGTTGAGCTAGGATTGTCTAAAACGAGCTTATATTTTTGTCCGGCGACGAAACTCAAATCGTTTGGAAAAAATTTCAACTCGCCCGCACTATTTCCCAGACTAACCTTGACTTCAGTAACCGATTGTGCGGCTAAAGCAGGTGCAGAACACCAAATAGCAAAACCAATAATAATCGCTATCGCGATCGCCTGAAATTGTTTGATTTGTATCTTCATAACTTTGTCACCAACCTTCAGTTGAGAAAAAAGGCAACAGGGAGGTATAAAAGTCTAAAAGCCCTGTCTTTTAAAAGCAAAACTTTTGGGCAAAGCTTAAATTTTTATCTAAAACTTAAACTATTGCCTTTTGCCTCTTGCCTTTTAACACTAACCGATTAAAGATACTTTTGTAACAATAATGATAGTCTTTCTTTCGTCGCCGCTGGCACTTTATCGAGAGGCGTAAGAATGGCATATTTGAGGGCGGAATGTGCGGCAGAAACAGGCGGATTTTCGCTCAAACGTTTTACGGTTTCTTGAATGACTTTTTGGGCATTAATGGCATTGCGATGTAAATTTTCAATTACCATTCGACGGTTACGTGGTCGTGGTCTGGATGCCAACAATCGTAATCGGTAACTAATGCTAGGGTAGCGTAGGCAATCTCTGCTTCGATCGCCAGTTTTGCTTCTTGTAAATTGGTCATGCCGATAATGGTTGCGCCCCAGCTACGATAGAGATTCGATTCTGCTTTAGTCGAAAAGGCTGGCCCTTCCATACAAACATATGTTCCGCCGCGATGGAGTTCCACATCGGGTAAATTGAGGCTTGCTACCGCATCGCCAAGCACTTGAGCTAAATTAGGACAAACGGGATGACCAAATCCAATATGAGCGACAATTCCCTCGCCAAAAAAGGTAGAGATTCGGTTTCTGGTGCGATCGATAAATTGATCGGGAACGACGAGATCTAAGGGTTTGACTTCTTCTTTGAGCGAACCAACGGCTGAGGCAGAGATAATATATTCCACCCCTAATTTTTTCATGGCATAAATATTTGCCCGAAAGGGTAATTCCGTTGGTAGTAGGTGATGATTGCGTCCGTGACGCGCCAGAAAAGCAACGGGCGTTCCTTCTAGGGTTCCCACAATAAACGCATCCGAGGGAGAACCAAAAGGCGTATTAATGGTAACTTCTTTGACCTCTTTGAGAGCATCCATTTTATAGAGGCCGCTACCGCCGATGATACCGATTTTTACTTGTGTCATAGCCATCTAAAAATTATGAATGATGAATGATGAATTATGAAAACTGGGTTGGAGCGAATAGCCGTTATTGTAGACGAACTTAAAGCGGTTTTGGTAATTGAGAATAACGTTGCTGAACGTCTCGTATCGAAAATATAGCTTGAAACTGGAGTCCTTGCGCTTGATAAAATTCTGCGCCGCCTTGTTCGCGATCGACCAGTGCAATAACGCGATCGCATTCGTAACCCGCATCGCGCAATCTCTCTACTGCTAACATCGCCGATTTTCCGGTCGTCACCACATCTTCTAAGACGACCACGTTTGTCTCCTCAGCAAGCATTGGCCCTTCGATATAAGCTTGCGTTCCGTGTCCTTTCGCTTCCTTACGAATAATTAATGCGGGTATGGGTTGATTTTCATAAGCTGAGACGACGCTGACAGCAGTAACGATGGGATCGGCCCCAAGGGTTAAACCTGCGACGGCTTGAGTATCTTCTGGCAAAATTGAAAATAACAAGCGACCGACCGCTAATGCCCCTTCGGAATTGAGGGTAACTTGTTTGCCATTAATGTAGTAACTACTGCGCTGGCCGGAGGAAAGAAGAAAATCGCCTTCTTTATAGGCTAAACGCGCGAACAAATCTAAAAGAAACTGGCGCAAAGCCGTCAAATCGAGACTAGCAACTGAAACAGTAACGGGGCGATCGCTTTTCATAAAACCCAGGGAAAACTATAAATTAACAAAGCTTTTGTTAGTTAGGAGATCGGTTAGAATTGAGCCAGATTGACTAATTTTGAGAAAACATTCTTGCAATTTAATTATTCGGTCGCCATTTCTGCCGTCTCAAAACACCTGTCCTTAAAAATACTCTTTTATGTGAGGAGCAAGCAACAATGAATAGAAAGACTAACGCTTTATTATCGATCCTAGCGGCTTTGGGAATCCCAATGCTCGCACCGTCATTAGCTCATGCAGGCGAAGAACAAACAATCGCTGCTAATTCTACTTATAGCGATAGGGGCTATCAAATCCCGTCTTATAGCGATCGCGATGGCGAACAACTTTTATCTCAAACAACCAGTATTTCTCAATTTACAGACGTTTCTCCCAATGCGTGGGCATTTGAATCGCTGCGAAATTTGGTTGAAGACTATGGTTGTATTGCGGGTTATCCCGATCGCACTTATCGAGGCGATAGGGCTTTGACTCGCTATGAATTTGCAGCGGGGATGAATGCTTGTTTGCAAGCTTTCGAGCGTCGTATGCTTGAAGGCAGAGGTACTACCCCTAACCAGACGACCCCTCAAACGGCTACTTCACAAGATTCCTTAAATGAAGTTTTCGAGTGTGCTTTTTTTCATAATATGAATTCTTTTTACGAAAGCACTGGTATTTTAGATCAACTCAACACCCAACTAGGAATCTCTCCTTTTAAGGTTCCGGCTGCTTTCCCAGAAAATCAAATTGCTAGGGATGGCGAGTTACTTCATGAAATCTATAAAGATGCCCTGCAACAACAATCTTCTTTACCAAGAATGAGAACGAGAGATTTACCCAATCCCTTCGATACCTCTCTCCTAGAAAACCCTGGCTATACTCGTCCTGCCGCCTCTGATGGGCGAAGAGAATTAATTATCGAACAAATGCGGTAATTCAGTTATCAGTTATCAGTCTACTGTGACTGGTCACTGATAACTGAAAAAATCCAGGGTGCAGGAGTTGAACCTGCCTTGCGCGAATTATGAGTTCGCTGCCTCAACCGCTCGGCCAACCCTGGTTAAAAAGTTTTAACGTCACTATCAGATTGCGAGTCAACTTTGCCGCTACCCGGAGGATAATCGCACATTAACAATTAATGCCAAAAATAATTATATCTTTAGAATAGCTTTTTTGATGGTGAATCTTAATTGTATTCAGTCTAGTCCTTAAAATAGAAACAACCTATTTCACGTAAGACGCGATTTTCATAGTCGGATAATGAAATTTTTATCAATCCATCCAGGTAAATCAACCGCAATGCTAGCGCTATCTTTATTGGTCATGATGTTAGGAAGCGGTCTTGTTAGTGCTTTGGTCGCTTATGCCATGGGTCATGAAGCCCTAAAAGGGGTCAGTCAACCCGATATCAATCCGGCTAAAAAGATAGCAGAAAATCGCACTAAGCCGAATAGTCCTCAAGAATTCGTCCCACTCGATGAAAAGACGATTTTGACCCAAGTTTACGATCGCATTAATGGTAAAGACGATAAATCTGACGAACCAGCTAAGAAAACGGCAGATGAAGCTAAAGAAAAAGAAAATTCAGCCCAATCCGCTAATAATTCTCCCAAAAAAGTTGAAAAAACTAACGTCGCCGCTAAATTTCCCGTACAAGTTCGCGATGAGGGAGTCACGCTGGAAGTGGTCAAAACTTCGCAAGAAGGCGGTTCTTTATTACTTAATGTTAACCTCAGCAATAAAGGCTCAGAACCCGTCAGATTTCTTTACAGCTTCTTGGAAGTAGAAGACGAGCAAGGAAGACCGCTCAGCGCCATTGCAGACGGATTACCAGGAGAATTACCAGCCAACGGAGAAAAATTTTCGGGCACTGTTAAGATCCCCTTAGAACTAGTAAGCGACGAACAAAAAATCTCGTTAAACTTAACTGATTACCCCGATCAAAAATTAAAGCTAGATGTTCAAAATATTCCAGTCGCTCGATAAATAGAGGAAACGATAATTTCCAGTCAAGCCATAAGCCTCTTTGCGATCGCCAACTACATAACTGCAATGACTGTTCCAGATATATTGCTACGATTGCTCTCAGTAATTATACTGATTGCGATCGATGCTTTTTTTGTTACTGCTGAGTTTTCCATCGTTTCTGTAAGGCGATCTCGGATCGGTCAGTTAGTCGAGGCAGGAGATATTCAAGCAAAGACCGTACAATCTTTTCAGAGAAGTATCGATCGCCTTTTGTCGGCAACTCAGTTGGGAATCACCCTCTCAAGCTTGGCGCTGGGATGGATTAGTGAAAGGACGATGGCGGTATTAATCAAAGATTTATTCGCTCGTCTGTCGCTGTCTCCAGAAGTTTCAAAGGCGCTTTCGCACGGATTAGCCGTTCCCATCGCCTTTTTGGTCATAGCTTACCTACAAATCGTTTTAGGAGAACTATGTCCTAAATCGGTTGCCTTGCTCTATTCAGAACAACTGGCTCGCTTTCTAGGGCCTCCAATGGACGCGATCGCGCGTATTTTTAATCCTTTTATCTGGATCTTAAATCAATCGACGCGCTTTTTATTGCGCCTTGTCGGGATTAAAAACAGCGACAGTGGATGGTATACTCGCGTTAGCTCGGAAGAACTTAAGATTATTATTGCTACAGAAGGAGAAACGACGGGTTTAGAAGCGAGAGAACGCAAACTTCTCCAAAATGTTTTTGAGTTTGGCACGACTAACGCCTCTGAAGTTATGATTCCTCGCAGCCAATTAATTGCGATCGCCCAAACAGCAACCTTTGAAACCTTGCTCAACGAAGTTAATACGACCGGACATTCTCGCTACCCCGTTAAGGGGGAATCTTTGGACGATATTCGCGGCATCATCGAGTTTAAAGACCTCGCCTTTCCGCTAGCACAAGGTCAGTTGCGATCGGATACGCCAATCGCGTCTTGGATAAAACCCTTGCATTTCGTCCCAGAAACTACCCCGTTGAGCGAATTACTGCCTTTGATGCAGCGATCGCACTTACCGATGGTTATTGTGGTTGATGAATTTGGCGGAACCTCTGGATTAGTAACTTTAGAAGATTTAATCGCCGAAATCATTGGCGACAATCCCGCCGCTAAAAATTCTGACGCGCTTGCTATTCAAGCGATCGACGAGCAAACCTATTTAATCCAAGCACAAATCAACTTAGATGAAGTCAATGAATTGTTGAAATTAAATTTGCCCATCGCCGATGAGTATCAAACTTTAGGCGGTTTTTTGCTCTATAAATGGCAAAAAATTCCCGATCGCGGAGATACGCTGTTTTACGAAAACTTAGAATTGACAGTCGTTTCTTCAGAAGGGCCGCGTTTATCCCTAATCCGCGTTCATCAACGCAAACCAACGCCTAACCAATCGGAATTGGATGAAAGTAAAGTCTCGACCAATGGTTATTTGTGGCGCGAAAATTCCCAAGAAGAACGCGATGACTCTGCACGAGAAGTTAACCCGACAGACCGATGAAATCTGCTGTTAATCTGGCTTTAAACTCTAGAAAGTAGCTTATAACTCAAAATAAAAAGGCAAATTATCAAGAAAAGAACAGCGATCGCAAAATTTATCGCAAACTAAATAGCTATGATAGTATCTTGATGGTTTTGCTGGCTCAAAGGCACAATGCCTGAGTCAAATGTGGTGGAGGAGTGTAAAGGAGTAAATTGCGGATGTCAAAAGGACACCAACTGATAAGTAGACCCAGAAATCAGTTCCAGCCAATTCGCGTCGGCATTGTCGGCGTTGGCAATATGGGACAACATCATACCCGCGTACTTAGCTTGCTCAAAGATGTTGAGTTAGTGGGAGTTTCTGACATTAATGTCGAGCGAGGATTGGACACAGCGAGCAAGTATCGAGTTCGTTTTTTTGAAAATTATCTCGACTTATTACCCTATATAGATGCCGTCTGCATCGCCGTTCCGACGAAATTGCATTTTCAAGTTGGGATGGATTGCTTGCAAGCAGGCATTCATACGCTCATCGAAAAACCGATCGCGGCGAATATAACTGAGGCAGAAGCTTTAGTTAACGCAGCAGCAGAATCTAAATGTATTTTGCAAGTCGGACATATCGAACGGTTTAATCCAGCATTTCAAGAACTTAGCAAAGTTCTCAAAACTGAAGAATTACTTGCCCTAGAAGCCCATCGGATGAGTCCCTATTCAGATAGAGCTAATGACGTTTCTGTGGTCTTGGATTTGATGATTCACGACATCGACCTTTTGTTAGAGGTCGTTTCTGCCCCCGTAGTCAAGCTAACGGCTAGCGGCAGCAGAGCATCTGATTCTGGCTATCTCGATTATGTAACGGCAACGCTAGGATTTAGCAATGGCATTGTCGCCACTTTAACGGCGAGTAAAGTTACTCACCGTAAAATTCGTCGTTTAGCCGCTCATTGTAAGAATTCCCTGACAGAAGCGGATTTTCTCAACAATGAAATTTTGATTCATCGCCAAACAACGGCTAACTATACGACCGATTACGGTCAGGTGTTCTATCGCCAGGATGGTTTAATTGAAAAGGTTCATACTAGCAATATCGAACCCCTCCATGCAGAATTAGAACATTTTGTCAACTGCGTGCGCGGTGGCGATCGCCCTTCGGTTGGCGGCGAACAAGCGCTCAAGGCGTTACGTTTAGCGAGTTCGATCGAACAGATGGCGCTAGACGGTCAAGTCTGGCAAAAATCAGATTGGCACGAAAGATTAAATATGCCGACGATCGCGATTTCTTAAAACGGTTAATAGATAGGGGCGCACGCCAGCGCCCTCTCAGTTACCAAGTCAGGTCAGTGACAAGATTCGTATTCCAGAGCGCATACATCTGCGGTTTTTACCAGCTAAGCGGTTTTGAACCTCTTCCCCCTTGACAAGCTAAGGGGTATCCATAACATTAATATTTACAACTAGCAACTTACGTTAGTTTAAATGATTCGGAAAAAGCGATCGTTCAACGATACCGCTTTCACAGGTGCGATCGCATCGTAGTTTATAAAAAATATTTTTCCTCTCAAGTTTTCATCCCCGAATAAACTAACCCGCGTTGTGCATCAACCGTAATAATTGCGCCTTCGCGGATAAGTTTAGTTGCATCTTTAACAGCCACAATTGCAGGTAAGCCGATTCGCAAGCTAATCACCGCCGCATGACTAGTTAAACTAGGATCTTCGGTAATAATACCAGCCGCTTTGCGCATGGCTTCGACAAACTCAGCATTAGTGCCAGGAACGACCAAAATATCTCCAGCGTTAAAATTTCCTAGTTCTCTAGCGTGATTAGCAACCCTAGCCCGACCGCTAGCAATTCCCTGACCGATCCCAAGTCCTTTACCCAAAACAGCTTTGATAACTTCTACCTTAATTAAATCCGTCGAACCCGCTACCCCTTGCAAGGTTCCTGCTGTCATTACCACCAAATCCCCATCGACCAAGAAATGGTTTTCCTGTGCCATATTAATAGCCGCTTGGAACGTTTGACTAGCGGAGGGTAGATCGAGCATTACGATAGGTCTAACACCCCAAACCAACTGCAACTGTCGGGCGACATCGACATGAGGCGTAATCGCTAAAATTGGAGTCTGAGGTCGAAATTTAGAAACATTGCGAGCCGTTGCACCCGTTTTAGTTAGGGTCATAATAGCGGCTGCTTCTAGTTGTTCGGCAATCTGACTGACAGCAGAAGAAATCGAGTTAGGAATTGATTGCTTGATATTGGGACGTTGCTGAATGTTAGATTGAATGTCTTCTTGCTCGATTCTCTCCGCTATTCGTGCCATCGTCGCGACAGCTTCTACGGGATATTGACCAACCGCCGTTTCATTAGAGAGCATCACCGCATCGGTTCCATCGAGAATAGCATTGGCGACATCCGAGACTTCTGCACGAGTCGGACGGGGGTTATTTGCCATACTATCGAGCATCTGAGTAGCTGTAATAATCGGAATTCCTAACTGGTTTGCCGTCGCAATCAATCGTTTTTGCAGAATTGGGACATCTTCTGCGGGTAATTCTACGCCTAAATCTCCTCGCGCTACCATCACGCCATTACACAACGAGAGAATGGCTTCCATCTCTTCAATGGCTTCGTGCTTTTCAATTTTGGCAATCACGGGAACAGATTTTCCCGTACTGGCAATCAAATCTTTAATTTCTAAAATATCTTGTGGGTTGCGCACGAAACTCAAGGCAATCCAATCGACCCCTTGATCTAACCCAAACATCAAATCGGCTTTATCCTTGTCAGTTAAAGCTTTGACCGATAGATAAACCCCTGGGAAATTTACGCCTTTGTTGCTCGATAGCACCCCACCGACTATGACTCGGCAATGTAGATCTCGACTTTGGCGGTCTATTTTTCCACGCGCATTTCCACCTTGCCATCGTCGAGAAGAATGCGCGAGCCTTCAGGTACTTCGTCGGCTAGATATTCATAACTGACATAGCCTATTTCCTGAGAGCATTCAACCTCGCGGCTGGTAAGAATATAAGAATCTCCAGATTGTAGCGTAATAGATTGACATTTATACTTACCCAAACGGATTTTAGGGCCTTGTAAATCTTGTAAAATCCCGACGGGTTGATTTAGCTCGAATGCCATCTGGCGAATCAGGCGAATGCTGCGTTGGTGGTCTTCGTGCGTCCCGTGGGAGAAGTTGAGACGTAATGTTGTTGCACCTGCTTGAATGATTTGACGGAGAACTCCAGACTTGAGCGTAGCAGGTCCGATAGTAGCAACGATTTTAGTTCGACGGTACGCGGTGCGCGATTGCATATTCGAATTGAAGAGGATGGGCAGGCTGTAATGATACTAGCAATAGGTAACTACTGACAAATCAATTAGCTTGCCATTATTCTACCCTTAAAGAGACAGCGATAAATCTATAGGGAAAGCGAGAAGAGTACTAATAGGTGATAAGCTAAAACATGGCAAATTTCACATTCATTTAACACTTTCGCTCATAGCCAAAATCACTTAAGCTAACGATCGAGTAGACATAAGCATGGTAGCCACAACAGCACAAATCACTGGTAAAATTACTCAAATTATCGGTCCGGTTATTGATGCCGAATTTCCTAGCGGCAAGCTCCCCCGGATTTATAACGCGCTCAAAGTTCAAGGTAAAAACTCGGCAGGACAAGATGTTTCTGTAACTTGCGAAGTTCAGCAACTTTTGGGAGACAACCAAATCCGCGCTGTCGCGATGAGTAGCACTGACGGCTTGGTACGGGGCATGGAGATTGTCGATTCGGGCGCTCCCATCAGCGTTCCAGTCGGAAAATGTACTCTAGGTCGGATTTTTAACGTTTTAGGCGACCCTATCGATGAAAAAGGTCCGGTTGAAGTTAATGAAACTTCTCCTATTCATCGTCCTGCCCCCAAGTTCACCGATTTAGAAACCAAACCCAAAGTTTTCGAGACAGGAATCAAGGTTGTTGACTTGCTCACTCCTTATCGCCAAGGCGGTAAAATCGGTCTGTTTGGTGGTGCTGGCGTAGGCAAAACCGTTATTATGATGGAACTAATCAACAACATCGCCATTCAACACGGCGGCGTATCCGTATTTGGTGGGGTGGGCGAGCGTACCCGCGAGGGGAACGACCTTTACAATGAAATGATCGAGTCGAAGGTAATTAATCCCGACAACCCCAGCGACTCGAAAATTGCACTAGTCTACGGTCAGATGAACGAGCCGCCAGGAGCGAGAATGCGCGTTGGTTTGTCTGCGCTGACGATGGCTGAACATTTCCGCGATGTCAACAAGCAAGACGTATTGCTTTTTATCGACAACATTTTCCGTTTCATTCAAGCAGGTTCTGAAGTATCTGCGCTGTTGGGTCGGATGCCTTCTGCGGTAGGATATCAGCCCACGCTAGGAACGGATGTAGGCGATTTGCAAGAGCGCATTACCTCTACTAAAGAAGGTTCGATTACTTCGATTCAAGCGGTGTACGTCCCTGCTGATGACTTCACCGACCCCGCGCCTGCAACTACTTTCGCTCACCTAGACGGAACGACAGTATTGTCTCGCGGTCTAGCAGCAAAAGGAATTTACCCCGCAGTCGATCCTCTCGATTCTGCTAGCACTATGTTGCAGGCTAATATTGTCGGCGAGGAACACTACGGTACTGCTCGTGCCGTACAATCCACGCTACAGCGTTACAAGGAACTCCAAGATATCATCGCGATTTTGGGTCTTGACGAACTCTCTGAAGAAGATCGCTTGACGGTAGACCGCGCCCGCAAGCTCGAACGATTCCTGTCTCAGCCCTTCTCCGTGGCAGAAGTGTTTACTGGTTCTCCTGGTAAGTACGTGACGCTAAGCGACACGATTAAGGGATTTAAGATGATTCTGTCTGGAGAATTAGATTCCTACCCAGAGCAAGCTTTCTACATGGTAGGCAATATCGACGAAGCGATCGCCAAGGGCGAGAAGCTCAAAAAAGGATAATTTAGGCGATTAGTGACTGGGAATTGGCGATTGGGAAAGAGAAAATTTTACGCAATCTCGATCGCCGCTTCTCTATGAAGCGATCGCTAATAACTAATTACTGAATTACTAAAAAAAAATGACGCTAACAGTACGAGTAATTACCCCAGACAAAACGGTTTGGGATGCTGAAGCTCAAGAGGCGATCTTACCCAGTACGACCGGACAGCTAGGCATTCTGAGCGGTCACGCTCCTTTGCTGACTGCGCTTGATATCGGGGTAATGCGCGTTCGTCCGGGAAAAGATTGGCAAGCGATCGCGCTTATGGGTGGATTCGCTGAAATCGAGAATAATGAAGTTAAAGTTCTCGTTAATGGAGCCGAACTCGGCGACAAAATCGATAAGGAAGCCGCTCGCACCGAATATTCTCAGGCGCAATCCCGCTTAGATGAAGCGACTAAGAGCGGCGATCGCCAAAAACAAATTCAAGCCGATCGCGCTTTTAGACGAGCGAGAGCGCGTTTTCAAGCCGCAGGCGGTATGGTACAGGTGTAGATATTATTTTTCTATACACTTTTTAAAAAGCACAGGGCAGACAAACGTCTGCCCTTTTTTCATGCCTCAAATGTGTGAAGTGCTATGCCAAAAAGGCTTAGCTTCCTGGACTCAACTTTTCTTTAGAAGCTGATACCTAGTCTTACAACTAGCTTCTCAGGCGTTAATTCCGGCACTTCCTGCCGTACAGCTATAAGTCTATCATAATTACAATTATTTTGAGGCGAGCGGGGATGGGGGAACACTATTAATAATTTTTACTGTCTCTTCCCACAAAGAACGATTGGAAGCCGCTAAAACTTCGCTCGCTTGACTAGTTAATCTCTCTCCCGACCAATCGGTGATGACTCCCCCAACCCCTTCAACAATGGGAATAAGGGCGCAGAAGTCGTAATATTTCATATCGGAGTCTAAGACGACCATCGGCATCGAACTCCAGCCAGAAGCCAAGGCTGCATAGTTATAGCAATCACCACCAAAAGCGGTACGCTGGCAAACTTGTTGTAACTTTGTAGAGATCGCTTTTTGTCTATCGGTCACAAACATTAGCGGAGTTGTCGAAGTCAGACAAGCTTGAGCTAAATTACGCTCGGTATCTTGGGCGTAAGGATTGACAATCGGGCAATTGTTTAGCAAGGTTGGTTTTCCTTTTACTCCTAGCCATCTTTCCTGCAAAATGGGTTGATTGATAATCCCAATTAATGGCTGATTATTTTCTAAATCAACTAATCCAATCAACGTTCCAAAAATTGGCAGTCCTTTAACAAAAGATGACGTTCCATCAATAGGATCGAGTACCCAATAAAATCCATTCTCTGAGGGAATATTTTCTCCTTCTTCTCGAATTATTCCATCTCCAGGCGCTTCTTTTAAAATAATTTCTACCATAGCATTTTCTGCTTCGCGATCGGCGATAGTAACAATGGCAGAAATTTCTCCTTCTTTGGTTTCAGTTTGGATGCGAGGTTGTCTGAAATATTGTTTGATTACTTTGGCTGAAACATCAGCTAATTTCTCTGCCAACTTTGTCCGTCGAGCTAAATCATCCATCTTTTTCCCTTTCCTCTTACCCTTTTCCCTAAAAAGAATTATTGGGTTTTGATTTCTGTAATAGCTTCTAAGGCGCGATCGATTTCTTCATCGGTTCCGATAGAAATACGCACGTAATTACTAATACGAGGATGCTTGAAATAGCGAACGAGAATTTTACGTTCTTTTAATTGACTATAAAGTTCTGCTGCACTTATCCATTGAGGAGAAGCTAAGACAAAATTTGATTCCGAGTCAAATACAAAAAAGTCTAAATCTCTTAGAGAAAGTAATAATCGATTTCGCGTTTGGCAAACTTTTTGCCAGATATTTTGGAAGTAAGTATGAGATTCAAATGCAGCCGTTGCTATGGCTTGAGACATTCGATTTAAGTTATAAGAATCTCGCACTTTATTCATCTGTTCGATTAACGGTTGGGAAGCAATCCCGAAGCCTACTCGCATTCCCGCTAAACTATAACTTTTAGACATAGTGCGAGTAATAATAACATTCTCGTATTTTTGTAAGAAATCTAGATGATTCTCTTGGGAGAAATCAACATAAGCTTCATCAATAACTACAATAGCTGTTGCGTTGGCGCAGGTTTTTTCTAAATACTCGCGATTAACGTGTTTTCCAACGGGGGGATTGGGAGAAGCAATAAAAATTAGTTTTGCTTTCGGACAAATAATTGGTTCGCCTAATTCAAAATTTTCGTTAGTCGGAATTTCAATAACCGATGCACCGTGAATTTTTGCAAGCGTATCGTAGAGAGAATAGGTTAAATCTAAAAATGCGATCGCTTCTCCAGGATTAACAAAAGTACGAATGGCTATATTTAAAATATCATCCGAGCCATTCCCGGCAATAAGATTCTCTATATTTACCCCAAAAACCCTTGCTGCTGCTTTTCGCAGTTGTGTCGATACTGGATCGGGGTACAATCGGACTTTAGATAATTCTACTTGTAACGCTTCAAATATTTCTGGCGGTGGTGGATAGGGATTTTCGTTGGTATTTAGTTTGATATAGTCATTGGTTAAGGGCTGTTCGCCCGGTACGTAACCTGGGGTTTGGAGTACGCATTCTCGAAGTGGTAACATTTGACTCGTTCTTGCGATCGCATTAGTGCAATCTGTTAGTATATCCTTAATTTGGTAGAAAAGAGACAACAACTAGCTTTGACAGTCGCAATCGGCTTTCAAACCCTACAGAAAAGCTGGAATAGGGCGCTTGATTTTAGTTAATTTGTTTAAAGTTTCTGTAAAGAATTAAACTCTCCGTAAAATTAACTAGACACTCAGGATTTACTTGGTTATAACAGAAAAAGATATACGAAAAACTATTTTGATTTTCTCTACTCTAAACTGTAGGTCTATTAAAGATGAAAATCCAACCAGAAACTCTTACTCAAACCCATGAAAATGTCATGGAAATACTCGTTTTAGAAGAGTTAGAAAGACAGATAAAACAATATCCTGAAGCCCTGACTCAATATATTAATAAAGTAGAAGTTTGTACCTTCGCACTCAATCGTTTACCCGCACTTTATGCGTCTTGTGAAAAAGGCAAGAATATGCAAAAGTTAATCGGACAAAAAGAATATAGAGACGAGATTAAAAAATCAGTTCGTCAAGCCTTGGCCGCGATTCAAAGAGATCCATTGAGGGTTTCTACTCCTCTAATTTCAGACCTTAATGAAGAATATTATGCTGCGGTTACTGCACTCAAAAATTTGCAAAGTTTGTTAGAAGAAGAAAACTTATTAGATTACCAAGAACTCACCTGGGAAAATTTGGTTACTGTAATGAGACATGCTTTAGCAAAAGCAGCTTGGACGGGAGACGCACCACAGGTAATTTCTAATAACGATTGCCCAAGAGGAAGCGGCGAAGCTGATGGCGACTCTAGCGAAGCTGTTACTCAAATTGGTAATTGGTCTGACTTTCGTTATTTCCGATAACGGGATCGCTTTTTTTGGTAGGTTTTTATTTTGATAGTCATGAAAAGAAAATGATTTTCTCTCATGACTTTTTTCAATTAATATAAAATATCGATTAACTATAAATAATCTTAGCAAAATTCCTGAACCTTCATCATTAATAGAAATTGTGCTATCGGGAAAAGCATTATCCAAAAACTTATGCAGCTAATAATGTAAAAATGCGATCGCAATAATTGGGGAAAGCAATGCAAATAAGCCAAATAAATTGTCAACCCAGGGAAAATGAGAGACTAAAAAAAAGAAGCATCCAAAGATAAAGGAGAATTCGTTATAATCCCATCACTAAAAGAATAATCGCGATCGCTCGGAAAAAATCGCTACAGCCAGTGTAGTTAATAACAGCATAACGTTTCTCAAAACACGATGAAAGTTACTTCTGACTCCTCTAAAGGTGTCAAACGCAGAACTATTCCATCAAAACAGTTAATTGTTTTGTTAATGTCAGCGTCGCTTCTTACAGCAAGCGCACTCATTCTCTATGGATGCAACGAACCAAGTGAACCATCAGTTAAGGCAGTTTTTTACTCCTCCGTACAACAGTGCATCCAAGACCAACGTTTTACCCCTCAATTTTGCCAGTCTGAGTGGAATAAAGCCGTTCAAATCGATAAAAATGCTGCTCCCATCTATGTAGCAAAAGAAGATTGCGAAAAAGAAAATGAAACCTGCGAAACTGTCTCAGGAGGAAGCAAAGGGACAGTTTATCGTCCGCGTATGTCTGTCTGGTTATATTACTCATTCATCGCCTTATCAAAGCACCGATAGCGATGTCTATGTGGTAACACAGCCTATTTATGGTTCCCCGTCTCGCGGCTATATTAGCGCCAACCGAACGCTTATAGAAATACCGTCTACCTCTGCAAAAACAGGAAGAGCTATTATTAGCGTACCGCGATCGACAGCTATTTCTAAACTCGTCAAGCTACTCAAGATGGTGGTGAATTCGCGCTAGTAAATCTTGAAAGCGGAAAGGCTTTGATACATAGTCATTTGCACCATATTGCCGTCTCGCCTGGTTTTCTTTTACGTCATCGCGAGCAGTGACAATGATTATAGGAAATTTTTTTCCTTGGCGACGGAGTTCTGATAATACGGCCCACCCATCTTTAAGAGGAAGTCCTAAATCTAACAAAAGCAGGTCGAATTCATCGTTCTCGACCATTAATATCGCCTGCTCTCCATTTGTTGCGATCGCAGTACTAAACCCATATTTTTGCAAACCTTTTTCAATAAAAGCAGCAAGGCGGTCTTCGTCTTCAGCAATGAGAATACGGCCCATCATTGATTCCTCACGTCCCCGATTATCTTCTAGAATTAAGCAATTTTACTTACTTATTCCTAGAATAATAAACTTTCGTAAGTTAGTTATAAGATTTGGATGAAAAAATTCTCATCCTCGCAGCCGATATCCCATGCCTCTAACGGTTTCGATTAAGTCGCTGCTTAACTTTTTACGCAGATATCCCACATACACATCAACAATATTCGATCCGGGATCGTAATCGTACCCCCACACTCGATCCAATAATTGCTCTCGACTCATCACCTGTCCTCGATGACGAATCAAAGTTTCTAAAAGGATAAATTCTCGTGCCGATAGCTCGATGTCTTTATTTTTCCATTCAACGCGACGGGTACGCAAATTAAGAATGACCTCGCCAACACTCAGTTCTATTTCTTCTTTGATTGTCGTTCGTTGCTGATTTCGCATACGCAAACGTATTCTTGCGAGTAGTTCTTCAAAGCGAAATGGTTTAGTGAGATAGTCATCAGCGCCGCCTTCGAGTCCTGCTACTTTATCATTAATTTCGTCGCGAGCGGTCAGAATAATAATGGCGACTGTTGCTCCTTGACCGCGCAATTCTTCGAGGACGGTTAAACCATCTTTACCAGGAAGTCCTAAATCTAGCAGTAGTAGATCGAAGCTGTCGTTCAACGTCATTGAAATAACTTCATCGGCATTGGTAGCAGTTGTCGTGGTATATCCATTCGCACGCAATCCTTTTTCTAAAAAAGAAACGATGCGCGGTTCGTCTTCTGCAATAAGAATGCGATTCATAGTTTTTTCAGGGCTAATAGAGGCAATACAAGAGTAAATGTCGAACCAACTCCCAGTTGGCTAATGAGTTCTACCCGACCGCCGTGCGTTTCGGCAATTGCTCGAACGATAGATAATCCCAAACCAGATCCTTCCGAACGTCGGCGACTGTTGCTCGCACGAGCAAAACGTTCAAAAATTTTCTCTTGGTCGCCTTGAGCGATCCCTTCTCCAGTATCGCGTACCCATAGGCGAAAGCAGTTAAGCTCGCGAGAACTGCCAATGGCGATCGTGTCTGTTTCGGTTGTATACTGGAGTGCGTTTTCAGCCAAGTTTATGATGGCTTGCGTCAAGCGTTGGCGATCGCAAATAAGAAAACCTTTAGCGGTTGCGTCTATTTTCCAGTTACGTTTGCCGAGTGCGGTAGCTTTAGTATGGAGTTCTTGCGTGAGCGAGCTAATATCTACCATCTCCAATTGGAGAAAATCGGAGCGTTCCGACTTGGCTAACAACATCAAGTCATCAACCATGCGATTCATGCGATTTAACTCGTCCATGACTAATTCGATGGTTTCTTGCTGTTCTTGAGGGTCATCTCCCATGAGTTCTAGATGACCTTGAACAATGGCAATCGGGGTTCGCAATTCGTGTCCTGCATCGTTGATAAAGGCTTTTTGAGTGCTAAAAGAGTCTTGCAGGCGATCGAGCATGGTGTTAAACGTTTTGGCTAGTTCTCCCATTTCTCCAGAACTTTGCACCGGAATCCTTTGATTGAGGTTAAGTTCGCTAATCGAGCGGGCGGTTGCAGTGAGCGATCGCAAGGGTTCTAATATTTTTCCAGAAATTACCCACGCTAAAATTAAAGCTAAGATTAGCACGGCTACTAACACCTTCGTCACCGTCGAGATAACCTGTTGAGCTTCTTGAATTTCTCCTGCTGTTGTATGAGCGATGGCAAAAGTGCCTCGAACTTTGCCGTCAATAATGATAGGCGAAGCTAGATAGATAATGTTGCCTAAATTGGGATCTGATGTTTTCTGTTCGCCTTGCGTATCTTGGGTAACGTTTGCCCAAAGCTTCATCAATGGTGACTCTTCCTGTAACTGTTTGGGTCGCCCTCGCGGACTAGATCGATATAATTGACCGTCGATGAAGGTTATTAAAAAGGTATCGTCTTCGGGAACTTGGCGATAGAGAAATTCTTGGAAAACTTCTTCGAGTTTTTCCTGGGTCATATGGTTGGTAGTTGAGGATTCTTCGGCTACAAATTGCTCGAATGTTTCTAATTCCTCAACTAAATCTTCTCGAACTCGCGTATCGACTTGATGATAGACGAGTTCAGAAAAAATCGGTACGGAGAGTCCGACAAAACCTGTCATCAAAATGCTATACCAAGCCAAAATACGGGTTCGCGCTTCCCACAAAAATCCTCCCTCTCGGCGGGCGGGCTTATTGTTTGACTTGACTGATGAAGAATTAAGTTCGGTAGCTGACATTTTTGTCCCGATTGTCATGACTTTACCGCTTTTTGGCTTTATTCTATCTTTATCTTTATTATAAATATAAATACTTAAGGAAAGTATGTCAGTCCCATACAAAAACGTAAAATTTAATTCTACTTGAAGGGGAGTTAAGTTTTTCAAAGGGAAAATAGTAGAAATACATGGAATAAGAGGGATTTGATTATTTATACAAAAAATAACCATTTTAGCGTTCAAAAACAACTTTTTAGACTGATTTAGCACGATAAAAGCAATTCTAAAGACAGCTATCTTTGGCTAAAAAAAGTTAATTTATGGTTAAGGAATGATTGTCTTTCAATTAAAAATACTCTTCGATTTGGTAAATAAAAATTGGCGATTATTATTGAAGTTGAAATCTAGAAGGAGTTCAAAAAGACATCTATAAATTTACTTCTGACATCCCAACTTCCGCTCACAACTTCTTTTTACATAATGTTAAATCATGAAGTCAAAAATAGGTACAGACGGTAAAGGAGAGGTCTATAGGGAAGTCTATATTCCTTTTCGTCTCTCCATCTTCCTATATTTATGCTCACAACTCTCTTGTACACGATCGCGAGTTAAAAGTCAAAAGTTGTCCTGATTGTTAAGACGACAAAATCGCCATTATCGTTGTTGTGGTCGGGGGCTGTAATCCAGATTAAACCAGGCGTAATAGAAATATTGTCCCTTATCTGATATCGATAGAAAGCTTCTAAATGCAGCGATGTATCTGGGTCGCTTTTTTTACCATCGATAAGAAAACCGCTTGTATTTGTTAATTTAGGTTCTTGACCGACGATAACGCCAAGAAGATTTCCTTCTCCTCCTACATCGGGGAAAGCTAGCGTAAGTGCATAATTCCATACATCAGCTTCGCCAAGATTCAGAACGATCGCATCGGTGAAACCTACCCAACCGCCGATCGCAAAGTTAGGATGAAGTTGCCAAGAAGTTTCTAAACTATAAGAGTTACCAATTACCGGACGATTGAGATCGAGTTGAGATCTCAGACTACCCGTTCCCGTTGCTAAGTTAGTATCGTTGTAGGCATGAACGTAGAGCAACGCTAATAAAAATTGTTCGTTGGGTTCAAATTCAAGCTTAGCAGAAGCACTATAATCGCCATTAAATAAACCATCTCCAGATTTGCTATCTTCTGCTTCTTGATTGTAGTAACCCAAACCCAAACTTAATCGATCGTTAAATTCATATTCAAGTCCGATACCGCCACTTTCGATTAGCCTATAAATAGGGTTTTGGCGACCGAAACGAGAAATCGAACCCGTCCCGCGATCGCGAAAAAAAGGATTGCTAGCATTGACATCATCCCCAATTGGTGCGATAAAAACACTAATGCGATCGCCAATGGGAAATTCATAAGATACTCTACTTAATCCAAGTCGATCGTCTGAATCGCCATCGAATCCCAAACGACCTTCACTAGTAAGATTTTCTACATAAGAAAACTGTTCGGCGTTACCGCTTCTGAGCGTCATTCTCAAGCTATCTTCGCCTGTAAAACTGGTTCTCAAACCTAACTGAGTTCGATATTGAAAGACAAGATTATCATTTGTCTTCTCCCCAAAGTCATCGCTGAGTGCAAAAATCGCTTCGCCTGTAAGCTGAGTTGTGGCAGAAAATTGCTCGGTTTCCAAGTCAGTAATACGAGTTTCGATGGAATTTATTTGTTGTTTTAAAATTCCTAGTTCTGCATCAAATTCCGATTGTAGTCTTTTGATAATAACTAAGTCTTCAGGAGCAATTTTTTGATTATTTAGCTGTTGTTGTATAGCGGTAAGAAATGCGTTTAATGCTGTGGCAAATTCATAGCGAGTCATGCTTTGGTTTCCCCGAAATGTTCGATCGGATAGCCAGTTAGAATAGGATAGCGTTGCATGAGAGATTGTAGCGATCGAAATGCCCAATCTGACGATCGCACGTCCGATAATTGTGAGACAGAAGGAATCCGATCCATTGGTTTAGCAATCAGCGAGTCAACAGAAAACGATTGTGCTTGTTGAAAAGAAACTTCTGTTAGAACTGGCTCAGTAGTAAGAAATAAAGAATTAACTGGCACAGAAAGAGCAAGAAATAACATTTGTTCTTGAGCTAAATAAAACTAGTAAAGTTATCGCTAGGAATAACCAACAAATTTGACAATTTTTTATTATAAACATAAAAAAAGGGACAGCTTTTATCAAGTGTCCCTGCGAACCTAGAGTTTCAACCAGCTTCCAACTCTAGACAAATCTAAAATATTGCCATTGAATCATCTCATCCTTGAGATAATCCTCAATAAATTCTTTGTCTGTAGGGGGAAGGTGTTCTTTATAACGACCGACCGCTTTGTCGCTAATGCTTTCGTGTTCGTAACCGAGATCCTCGAAATGAGAGTTACTACCGCGCCATCCCAGTTGAGCGTCCATCTTCAGCAAGTCTGGCGTGTAATCTAGTTCTACAACTTCGCAAACTTTCTGGATAATCGATTCTGGATCGCGAACTAGATCTTCATAGCGAACGACAATATAAGAACCAGCGTACTTTTGTTCGTTAATGCTAGCTAATTGGGCAGATTCTTGCCATTTACGACAGGTTTTTTCTAAAGGTTTGTCCCATCCCCGACTATCGACAGATACGGCGACATCGCGAGGATCGCGAATGAGATGTATCATCTTAGCATCGGGATAAGCTTCAAAAATAGCATCGCTCCAAAACTCATTGTGAGGGGTTTTGAGTCCCCATCGCGGTCTTCCGATTAATTTGGCGTATTGTTTGAGTAAGTGTTTGAAGAGAACGCCAAAAGTAATGTTGGGTTCGTCTTTGAGAGTTTCTAAAATTTCTTCGGTATCGAAGGTTAAACCGATAATTTTGAGAGTTTTTCGATCCGCAACGATCTCGTCAAGTAATTGCTTTGTGACCTCAAGATTGTTGAGATCGAGATCTTTTTTGTGCTTGTAGAATTTAGTCCACAAGGGAAGATCGGATTTATAGATTGCTAACGATGGATGCGACCCCATAATTGCTCTTACGAGTGAAGTCCCGCTGCGTTGTAGTCCGCCAATAAAAATTGGTTTTTCTTGTTCTATGGTTTCAGAAACTGGAGACTGAATATTAGATTGTGTTGTTAGGGTCATAATCTGCGATTGGATTAACAGTAGTTGTAATTTTGTTGTTTGGTTAGGGAAGCTGAAAAATCTTCAGTGGAAGATCCCCCTTTATTAACAGTGACCAGTGACCAGTGACCAGTTACCATTCTGCTTCACTGGTCACTTAAGGAGGTCGAAAAGCTGTTGTATACTTCTCAGATAGCTTTATAAAGCGCAAAGCATTTATTTATTGCTTTAGCGAGGCTAAATCCTTTGTCAATTCTGGGGTTGAAGATAGATCGATCTGGGTAAAAGTTCGATTTTTTGAAGGTTGTAGGTGCTTGCGTGCATAGCGATCGCACAAATAGCGATTTAGCACTTTTTCCCAAGAAAATAGACGTTCTTTTAAGGATTGGTAGTCTAATTTAAATGTGTTACTGAGACTTTTCGCAATTGGTTTGACAATGGTATTTTTGCGCCGCCAACCTAATTTTTTGTATTTATTCTTGAAGTAACCATCTTCAGTTAAATTCCATTTTTCTCTCATGCGATCGAGACTTGCCATCGTCCAAGCATCGCTCCATCGCAACATGAAGAAGTGCTTATCTGTCCAGTCTAGGGGAGGGCCGGGAACGTAAGTTGCAACGCTAGTAGGCTCGAAGTATATTTTCTCACCAGTTTCAGCAACTAGCATACAAAAATCTAGATGTTCTTTGGTGTTGAGAAATCCTTCATCGAATTTGCCAACGCGATCGAAGATATCTCTACGAACTAGCATTAAGTGAAACTCGGTTAATTCGGTTTCAGTTCGTTGTAATTGGTCGTAAACTTCGGGAACTTGTTGACCTTGGCGATACATTTTCTCGCGCATATGTCGTTTACCGCGAATATCGGTGACAACGTGGGATTCTCCTCCTGCAAAGTGAATGCGCTGATGTAGGGGTAGCTTTTCACACATTAAAGGGCCAACGACAGCAGCATTGGTTTCTTCAGCACAATTTACTAACGCTTCTAACCATCCTGGCGTTACTACAACATCGTTATCGAAGAAGACAACGTATTTAGTATCGACATATTCTAAACCGATGTTGCGAGCGTGGTTAGGCGAAAGATAGTAATCTTTTCTTACTATCTTAAAGTTCTTTTCTTGCGCCATATTTTCGAGATATTGACGCACTTTTGTAGGCGAATTGCCATCGACGTAGACTAATTTAAAAGGATAATCGGTATAGTCATAGATGCTTTCTAGAGATTCTTGGGTACAGCTAAAACGTTCGCGGGGAACGACTACTATGGTTACTTGAGGTTGCATGGTTAATAACTCCTTTAGTAAATAATTTGGGTTTGTTTTATCTCACGCAGAGGGCGACCCCACCCGCCTTCGGCACCCTCCCCTTGGTAAGGGCAGGGTTGGGGAGGGGTTACTGAGGTTAGTAAGCTTTGATAAATTTGAACTAACTCATCGTTGAGTTTTTCCATGTCGTATTTTTCTTCGACGCGGCGACGACCCGATCTACCCATCGATTCCCAGCGTTCGGGATGTTCGATGAGATATGCTAGTTTTTGCGCGATCGCGTCTGTATCTCTTTCGGGTACGAGGAAACCATTTACCCCATCTTCGACGAGTTCGGGAATGCCGCCGTGATAGGTACTGATGACGGGTAAACCCATCGCCATTGCTTCTTTTAATGTGTTTACGGGTGCATCTTGATTGCCGTCTGCTGCGGTGACGCTAGGTGCGAGGAAGAGATGGCATTTATCGAGGATTTCGGCGATTTCTTGATGTTGTTTCCAACCCAAGAGTTTTACTAGGTGAGTAACGTTGAGTTCTTCGATTAATTTCTCGAAGTCTGCTTTTAAGGGGCCGTCGCCGATGATGTTAAATTCAAGATTGGGATGAGATTGGGAAAGTTTTGCGATCGCGCGGATGCAATATTCGATGCCTTTCTTTTCTACTAGGCGACCTGTAGTTGCAATGCGAACAATGCCATCAGCAGGGAAATAACGCGGTTTAAAAGCAAATTGCCGACAGTCGAGTCCAGAACCATGTACGACAATTTTATCGGGGTTACAGGCGATTTTTAAGGCTTTCTGGCGGAAAAATTCGCAGTTTGCTAGGAAAAAGTTACCTTCGGCAAAGAGTTGGTCGTAAATATGTTCGCCTTTTTCTTTGACGTGCTGGCTGATATCGATGCCGCGAAAGGTTACGATTAATTTGCCAGGGAGAATGCCGAGATCTCGAAATAGCAAACCCATTGCGCTGAGAGTGCCAAATTGACAGTGAATGATGTCAAATTCTTCTCGGTCTAAGAAAAGCATGGCACGATAAAGCCATTTCAAAGACCAAACTTCATGGTTATATTTGAAGACTTTGGGATGTAGGAGGGATAAGGAACCGCGATGGAGATTTTTTAGGAGTAACCCTAACCCTTTGAGATATTTCCAAAAAAGATTATCGGGTCGGGTGGGAGGATAATAAGTGCGATCGAGCAGGTTATATTGTTCGATAATGGGATGAATTTTAGATAGATTATCGGGTTTACCATTTAGAGGATAAATACGAATGTCGTGTCCGCGATCGATTAAACCCGTAATTTGATTGAGGATAAACGGTTCGGATACAACTGGAAAGCGCCAAACTAAAAAGGCAATTTTCATAATTTGGTGATTGGTGAATGGTGATTGGCGATTGGTGATTAGGATTTAGATTTAACAGATCTTTATTTCCCGATATCCCAGTCACCGATATCCCAATTTCCCAAGTTTATTGCTTGGAGAATGGGAGGATGTTCGGAGTTGGGATAATGTACGATGCTGATGCTTCCTGGGTGAATTTGTAAGCGCCATTGGTCGTCATTGATGTTTAATGTTTGTGTGAGAAACTGTTGAATCGTGCGATCGCTAGCGATAATTAATCCAGTCAGCAAGCGATCGCAATCTGCTAGTTTTCTTGTCTTAATTGCTTGTTGCCATATTTGTGGAAAGTCTTCTCTGATTACCTGTAGCTGTAACGCAGTGGGATGATGTTGTAAAATTTGCTTGGCGATCGCGTGAGAGTTTTCAATGTCGCCACTAATGCTTAAATCAATTGTTTTATCTTTGAGTAATTTCGCGAGGGCTTGAATTTGTTCGTAATTTGTTGAATGCGCGGGTATTAACAGCAATTGCAATCCATTTTCTTGACATTTGGGCAGATTATCGTCAAGATGAGTCGTACAATTCATCATTTCCAATGTCCCTGACTCTAGGCAACCGTTGGGAAAATTGAGAATGCTTAAAGCACAGTTAGATTGCTCGAATTGATGATAGTGTGCGGGAGAAATACCGAGTGCAGTACTAATTAAGGCGCGATTTGTTCCTCCATGACTGATAATGAGTAAAGTTTGTCCGATATGGCGAGGTAATATTTCTTGCCAAAATTGCTGGACGCGATCGTATAAATCTAAAGCAGGAAAGCAGTAATGTGGATTTTGAATTGGCGATTGGCGTGATTGGCGAACTTCTGACTTGTCACTGGTAACCGGTAACTGGTCACTGAATAAGGGAATTTCCATACGAAACTCGTGAGGACGTTGTTTCCAGCAGCTATAATCTTCGGGAAATTGTTCTCTGATGAATTGAAAGGGAAAACCTTGCCAAGCAGGGAGATCGGTTTCTTTTAGTTGGGGAACAGTATCGACGGTTTGGGGAACAACAGTTGGATCGATTTTTTTTAAAACTTCTATTGCTGTTTCTTGTGCCCGTTTGAGGGGGCTAGAATAAATAGCATCAAATTTTATATTTTTAAGAAACGTACCCGTGAGTATTGCTTGTTGACGACCGAGTTCGGTTAAATTCGAGCGATCGCTACTTCCTTGATATAATCCCAGTACGTTGTAAGTACTTTGTCCGTGACGCAGGAGAATAACGCGAGTATTAGTTGAAAGCATAGTTATTCTCTCCTCGATTGACTGCGTTTTTGAGTTTATAAAGTGCGGTGTAGCGACCGCTAAGGCGCATGAGTTCTTGATGCGTACCGCGTTCTAGGATTTGTCCGTCTTCGACGTAAAGAATTAAATCTGCATCTTCAACCGCTTTGAGGTCGTGGGAAATAATAAAGGTTGTCCGTTCTCTGGTGAGGCGATGGAGTGCTTTATTGACCGCCTGCACGCTAGCATTATCTAATCCTGTCGTGGGTTCGTCGAGGACGACGATTGGTGCATGACGAATTGCTGCACGCGCGATCGCAATTCTCTGTCTTTGTCCTCCCGAAAGCGTACATCCTCTCTCTCCTAATACCGTGTCGTAGCCATCAGGAAGGTTTGTGATAAACTCATGAGCGTTTGCTAATCTTGCCGCTTGTTCTATCTCCTCATCGGTTGCATCCAAGTTTCCGTAAGCAATATTCTCGCGGATGCTAGCGGCGAATAAGATGCTTTCTTGCAAGACGATACTAATTTGTTGTCGTAGGGAATCTAAAGTATATTCGCGTAAATCTTGTCCGTCGATTAAAATGCGACCGGAATTGGGATCGTAGAGTCGTAAAATGAGACTGGTCAGGGTAGATTTTCCGCCTCCCGATGCACCGACAACAGCGACTTGTTGACCGGGTTGCACTTCAAAGGAAACGTTCTTTAAAATTTCATTACCAGTGTCGTAACCGAAAGTCACATTTTCAAATCGCACTGCACCAAAGAAAGAATGAGCGGGTTTTGCGTTAGGATAGTTGCGAACGTGGGGTTCGTAGTCGAGAACGTGGATTACTCGTTCGCCGGATGCAGTTGCTTTAGCAATTTCGCTAAATTGATTGGAGAGTTTGCGTAGGGGTTCAAAAGCATTTTTCAGATAAGTAATGAACACCAGCAAATCGCCAGGAGTGAGGGTTTTTTGGATGACGAGATGCGATCCTCGCCACAAGACTAATGCAATGGAAATAGCAACTAAAACTTGTACCGTCCGTTGCAAAACTGCTGAAAGTTTAAGGGTTTTTGTCCCATGATTGAGGGTTTCATTGTTTTGCTGTTGAAAGATATCTTCAATTTGGTTGTGCAAAGATAGTGCTTGTACGACTTTTATTGCACCGATGGTTTCGCTAGTGGTTGCTGCAAGGACTCCTTGTAGCTTGCGATGTTCGCGAGTTGCGAGGCGAATTTGAGAAACTAAACGAGTAATAGAGAAGACAAATAAGGGAAAGACAATTAATGAGATCGCAAATAGTTCCCAGTTCATCCACCCCATGATTGCCAACATTCCTACCAGAGTAATAATGTTAGTGAATAGAGGCAGAATGGTTTTAACGATAGTTAGTTTAATGCGATCGATATCGGCGGTAACGCGAGTAATTAAATCCCCGCTTTTGTGTTGAATATGAAAGGAAAGAGATAATCGTTGAAGATGACTAAAAAGATCGCCGCGAATATCGGTTAATATCTGTACTGCTGCTAGCGCCATCCCAAAAGTGCTTAAATAAGCAGCGAAACTCCCAACTACTGCAATTAATACAATTGAGAATGCTAGAAGTGCCAGCAATAGCATTGGATCGAGTCCATAACCGACGATAACTTTTAAAGAATCATTCGTCGTTTCTGTGACTAAGATATGGTCGAAAACAAACTTAAGCGGCCAAGGTTCTAACAATCGGAATCCTGTCTCAACTAAAAGCGCTAAAAACGAACCACCGATTAATAATTTTCTTTTACTTATGTAGGGCCAAAATCTGCGTCCAATCCGCATAATACTTGGCATCACTGCTTTCAAGTCTTTGTCTTTCTTACTCATATCAGGTTAGACTCTTTGTTTTCTCTATCTCATTAAGCAGCAACAGCAACACTTTCTTGTAACAATTCTTTCAAAAACAACCCTGTTTTTTCTGCTCCTTGAAGGTCAAAAATATGATTTGTTTTTGTCCTTAAATTTTTATTCAAACAATCAATAATTTTTTGAGCGAGATAAGTAGGCTCTAAATTATCCGGATCGAGAACTTCAACAATGCCTAAACTTTCTAGTTTCTGAGTTCTGACTAATTGCTCTTTGTCGTAACTGTAATGACCGATAGGAGCCACCAAAGAACGAACTCCCGTTCTCAGAATATTCATGGTGGTATTATAGCCAGATAAACTAATCGAAAGGTCAGCTTTCTCCATATATGCCATCAAATTTGATGTATATTTTGCAGCGTGACATTACTTTTATCTAAAGCAAGCTGCTGAAGTTGTAAAAATTGTTCTTCTGGCATAAAAGGGCCAGTAAAAATTTGAAGGTGATGAGGAAGTTTATTTTTAAGAATCGAACTAGTTTCTATAGCCGATTCTAGTAGTTCGTATCCAAGTCTTCCACCACCTACACTAACCAAGATTGAAGGCTCTTTTCTATTTAAATTAGTTAAATCTGAGTCGCTCAAGGTTTGATTCTCTGGAGTTGATTGAGCGACAAAACCCGTATATCTAACTTCGCAATTAAGATCTTTAACTCTAGAAAAACTTTCTTCTAGCTTTTGAAAATTGTAATCTGAATGAAACAAAATGAGATCGAAATATTTACTCGTCAATTCGCAGATAATTTCTGCTTCTTTGTCTAAATCAGTTCTACCAACGATATCTCTAACACTAGAAACAATCTTAGTTGAAGGCGCAACAGATTTAATATGGTCTAGCAAGGGAATTAATTCAAAGAAAAGTTTGTGTCTGCCAAAGGGAAAAAATTCAGTAATCAAACAATCGGGTCGAAACTTATCAAACAACTTAATTAAAGCATTTCGCCTAGCTTCTTTTACTTCGTCAAGATTGGCAAACCCTTCAGCAACTTGTAATTCTCCATCTTCAATCCACAGAGGAGGTAATGTAGCAATTTCTACCTCAGAAGGAATTTCAAATCCTGGTACAGTTGGCCCGCCATTAATAAAGCAAACTTGGAAATCTTTAACGAGTTGACGGACAATTTCTGTACTGCGAACCAGATGACCCATTCCGGTTAAATATTGACAGTAAAACATTATTTTTTCATGTCTCGCACTCCTAAAATTACAATTACTTAATTGAAGCTAAACGTCTGTTTGAAGATTTAAGATAAATCCAATTCAAGGTACTGTCTAAATCTTTACCAAATAAGAGAGTACAGATAGATTTTTTAATTCGCGGCAAACCATCTAGATCTAGTTGGAAAATAGGAGAAATATCCTTGCGATCGCGCTTTAATTGTTCTAAAATTGCCTCGATTAAATTTTTAGCAGTTAGCTTATCTGGATCGATCGTTTTAAACAATCCAAAAGCTGACATTTTTTGAGCGCGAATTAATTGTTCTTGTACGGGATTTACTCGCGGAATCACAACTGCTTTTTTGTTCAAAGAAAGGATTTCGCAGACAGTATTGTATCCTCCCATGCAAACTACCGTATCAGCAGCTTCCATATAACTTGCAATGTCATCAGTGAATTCAGATATTTGTACGTGAGGAATTTGTTCGACTAATCGAGCGAGTTTATCTCTCTGGTCTTGTGACATTTCCGGGCCAGAAAAAATTAAACTTTTGATTTTATGTTGAGTAGGAAGTGTTGCCAATCCTTGCAGATAAGTCTCAACTAAATGATAGCCATCGCCACCACCACCAGGCGTAATTAAAACTAATTGTTCGTCTGGATTTACTTGTAACTCTTGACGGATTACTTGAGAAGACTTGCTTCCATATTCTCTCCGAAGATAGCCGCAGAATTTTGTTTTCTTAGCAATAGAATAAGGAAATTGATATTCTTGAACGAGGTCAAAAATTTCCGGCATTCCAACTACTAAAACCTGGTCGTAATATCGTTGAATTGCTCTGAAAGAATCATTTTGATGCCAGTCTTTAATCGTTACTTCTGGCGAATCGAGAATGTCTCTTAAAAGTAATACCAGCTTTGTTTCAGGCAAATACTTGTTTAAATACTTTAAAGTAGGTGTTAATTCTCCTTGCAACCCATAAGGCTTTTTATCGACGAGAATTAAATCGGGTTCAAAATTAGCAACTGCTGTTTTAATAATCTCAGAACGCAGTTTAGTGATTTCTTGCGGATCTTTTTTCAGATATTTAGCAGATAGTTCGCCTTTTTCATTGCGTCCCAGACAAGGTAGTTTGATATAATCTAACCCTTGTGGCATCCGAAAACTATGCAGTACCGGAGAACCAGAAATGAGTAAGATCGAGAGTTCTGGCGTGGTATCTAGCAGATACTTACAAATTGTAAGCATTCTGCGGATATTACCAAGACCATAGGCATCGTGTGAGTAAACTATCAGCCTCATTGTTTTAAATCCTTAGTGGCTTTCGGTATCTCTACCGTTGATACCTATCTTCGGATTAGCTGATAAGGTGGTCGTGAAGCGTTTATGAAAAAGTTTAAGAAGATCGTGAGAATTTTCTCATAAAGATATGTTTGAAAACTCGCGCAGAGGTAGATTACCATGAAGGTCGATCGCTTTGCAAATTACTGCGATCGCGACTTCCTGCATCTATGCTGCCTAATTTTCAACAAAAAACGATCGCGACAACTGAGGTAAAAATTAACGTCTGGACTGGCGGTAAAGGTTTTCCGCTGTTACTGTTGCACGGATATCCTCAAACTTATTTGATGTGGCACAAAATTGCTCCTCGTTTGGCAGAAAATTTTACGGTTGTTGCGACCGATTTGAGAGGATATGGAGACAGCGAGAAACCGCAAGGCGATTGCAAAGGGAGTCATTACTCAAAACGGACAATGGCACGAGATCAAGTTGAGGTCATGTCTCAATTAGGATACCAAGAATTTTACTTGGTCGGTCACGATCGCGGTGCGAGGGTCGCTCGTCGTTTAACCCTAGATTATCCCAAAAAAGTTAAAAAATTAGCCCTTTTAGATATTCTTCCTACATACGAACTCTACCAAAACACCGATAAAGAATTTGCAACGGCTTATTATCATTGGTTTTTTCTCATTCAACCCTATCCGCTTCCCGAAACCTTAATCGGTGCTAATCCCGACTATTTTTTACAAACGTGTTTGCAATCCTGGAGTAAAGATTTTTCTGCGTTTTCGCCACAAGCGCTAGCAGAATACAGGCGTTGTTTTAGGGATTCCTCGACGATTCACGCCACTTGCGAAGACTATCGCGCCGCCGCTAGCATCGATTTGAGTGACGACGAGTCAGACAGGGAGCAAAAAATCCAGTGTCCGGTTTTAATCCTTTGGGGAAGTCAAGGAATACTCGGACGCAAGTACGATTTTGTCTCCAATTGGAGACAAAAAGCAAATCGATGTTAAAGGAATAGGAATCGATTGCGGTCATTTTTTAGCCGAAGAAAAACCCGAAGAAACCTATTTAGCCATTCGCGATTTTTTATCGTCCTAACTTATTAGGAATTCCTTGACAACCGCCAGGAATCGTGGTACGAGTTAATTCGCCTCCCCAAGCACAACAATAATAGCGCTGTTCCTCGCTAAGATTTTGAACGTTACTCAGATCGGCATTTTCGATGACAACTCCGGTATGAGAGCCTGTATCGTAGTTAGGGGGAATGGTACGGCTACGAGGACTAGCGGTTTCAACGAGGGCATAGAACAATTTCGCGCCTTTGAGATCGGCTCCTTTAAGCTTAGCCTCAGACAAAACAGTACGGGAAAGATTAGCTTTAACGAGATCGCAGTAACTTAAATTAACGCGAATCATATTCGCTTCGCTTAAATCCGTCCAGCGCAAATCCTGTCCTGAAATATCGGCTCCCGCTAACATAACGCCTAAAGCAATGACTCGTACTCCTTCTTGGCGATCTTCAGCATAACCGCCAAATCCATCGAGAATAGGTCTACCTAAAAAGCGATCCCGTGCGAGTGGCGTTAATAATTTAGACTGAGATAAAAAACGCAAAATTTTGGCTTTTCCTACCGCATCGACGCTACTAAAAATTGCGGCGGTACGTCCTTCTGCGATCGCTCTTTCCTGGGGCCAATCTTCGAGAAATCCTTCTTGATCGAGCGCAAGATCGGATATTCCTTGAAAATAAGCATCAATGGTTTGCTGTTGGGTAATGCGGTTTTGCTGAATGGTTAAATCTTTTGAGATGACATACTGTTCCCAAGCAACATAAACCGCCAACATTGCAATCATAATCTGACCCAAAGCACCGACCCATTCTGCCCAGGAACCAAACTCATCGTATTTAAAATTTTCTAGCCAAGTGCTAACAAGATTGTAAAATCCAAAAATTTTAGCGATCCCAGCGACCGATAGAATGAAAACGATAAATCCAAAAACTGTTCTGCGATCGCTCGGCGTTAAATACCGATTCAGCCATGCTTGCAGGGAAGGTAAAATTACTTGTAGCGATAAGAAAAGTGCGACTAAGGCTCCTGAAAACCCTACCCAAGCCCAATTAAACAACAATCCTACTCCCATTACTCCTACTGCTGCTAGCAAAAGCCAGGGATTCGATGAATCTACCTCTCGCAAGTAAATCGGTCTGTCGCCAAGATTTTGAGGCGGCGGAATGATAGGTCTTAAGGACTCGCGTTGAGCAATAGAACCATTATCTGTTATTGGGCGATCGGCTGAATTGTCTCTTCCATCGCGGTCGCGAAGCATATTAGAGGGATTGTCATTTCGATCGGGATCTGGTGGCATCATCATGCTTGAATCAGTTATCAGTTATTGTAGGGGACGGGGCTTTTAAAGTGGCGACGCAGGTACGTCCTTTCGGACGGGCTACGCCAACGCCACGCAGCCACGACCCATGGCGTGCGCCCAGTCAGTAAAGCGATCGCTGTTAAACCATTTCATAATTTAATCGGCAAGTTTAAGAAATTATGTATAAAGTAAATCTTAAATTTGAATAAGAGAGACGTATACGATCGCGCTTTCATATTCGACTAATTTATCAAGAATCGAGAGGACTTCGCACACCTCTACCACCTCTATTAAGAACGTGAGTATAAATCATTGTTGTTTGCACGTCTTTGTGTCCTAACAATTCTTGCACCGTGCGAATATCGTAACCATCCTCTAGTAAATGCGTAGCAAAGCTATGTCGAAACGTGTGACAACTACCGTATTTGGCTATCTCAGCTTTTCAATTGCCTTTTTGACTGCCCTTTGAAGCGAATCTTCGTGGATGTGATGGCGGCGAATAATTTGCGATCGCGGATCGGTCGAACGATTGTTAGCAGGAAAAACATATTGCCATGCCCATATGAGAAAGATACGCTCGAATTTCGGGGACTTCCATATCTTTTGGATGGCGCTTGTCATGGAAGAGAATAAAGTCTCGAATGTAGTAGACATAAGACTCTTCTGTTTTCAAACTCATATGTTTAAGGCGTATCGTATGACGTACTTGGTCGAGCAAACGAGGAGGCTGTTGGATTTGGGTCATAGCCAAGACGAGCGAACAATTTTCTGTATTATGCTTAGTATTCCCAAATTTCGGATTAAACTGTATTTTTGCGATAAAAGCCACTAAATAAAGGGACTAGACCGCACTATTGCTCTAAAGTTTTAACAAAGCAACCTATTCAACCGCAGATGTGCGGTTGAATTTTAGAGTATATGGGTGTTAAAGTGCAGTTGGGCAATAAATATGTTTCTATAGAAGTACTAAAGAGCCGTTTTGCGACAAATAATTTTCTACACGAATACTAAAGAGCAAAGCGCGGTTGAATATATAGTTATGCGTTGCTAGCCTCTAGATAAAAACCAAATCACGGAGTTTATGCAAGATGCCAGTTCAGCTAGTGTGCGCGTACTCACTTCCGCTGATACGGAGGCATACCGCTCTGTGCGCCTGCAAGCACTGTATGAACAACCGCCCGCTTTTGGTTCGCTCCCCGAAGTCGAGCCAAACCTTTCTGAGACTGCTGCAAAACTAGCAAAGAGCAACGATCGCTGCTTCTTTGGAGCGTTCCAAGGTGAGCAACTTATCGGCATTATCCGAATTTCTCGCTATGAAGCACCCAACGAGAAGCATCGTGCCTATATTGCAGGTCTTTATGTCTTGCCTTCCTTTCGTTGCCAAGGTTACGGTAAAGCACTCGTCCGTGAGGCGCTGCGTTGGGCAGCGATTGCCTCAGGCATTAGGAGGGTCAACCTAACTGTCGTAACCCAACAAGAAATGGCAATTCGTCTTTATCAGTCGTTTGGCTTCCATGTCTACGGGACTGAACAAGAAACCTTTTCAAGAGATGGGCAATTTTACGACGAGTACTTGATGACTTTAGAATTGAACTCGGACAATGACCACAGTGTATACCAAAAGGGGCAATTGAATGATTGTTAAAGCACAGGAGGCAAAGCATAGTGTTTTTCAGGGTGTGAACTTTGAGGTTCTGGCAGTTGGAGTGGAGACAATGGTCACAAAGATGCATTATGAACCTGGTAATTTTGTTTCTTTTCATTCACATCCAAATGAGCAGAGCGGTTATGTCATTTCAGGTAAATATCGTCTAAATGTTGGAGATCAAGAAGATATCTTAACCACAGGCGACAGCTATTCCATTCCTGCGAATGTCCTTCATAGCATTGAGGTGTTGGAGACCTCAAGAAAGTCTTGCCAGTCAACCATTTCACCTTTTTTACACCAGTTTTTACACCAGTTTTAAATTTTTTATACATTCCATTATGTTAATAAATCTTAATACCAGAGAAATTGC
>JAAUUT010000009.1 GCA_012031035.1 Candidatus Altimarinota bacterium
AAGGCTATAATGATAACTAAGCTCTCAACAGTTATTCGCTCGTAAAATCTTCAGTTTTGCCTTGGGAATCGCATCAGATTAGGATTCAAGCAGAATAAGCTTTATACAATTTTCGGAGATGTCTATTGTTGAATAGCAATATTGTTCTGAGCGGAAACATACTTGCCCTTAATGATGACAGAGGTCGTATTATATTCGGCTCTGTAAGAAGCGAACGCCTAGTCGGTACGCCTAGTGACGATATAATACTAGGTCAGACAGGCAATGATACATTAATTGGTCTGGCAGCCAATGACAACCTTGATGGCGGACTAGGTAACGATATTATTAATGGAGGTCTTGGCGATGATCTTATTGTCGCTAGTGAGGGTAACGATATTATTAATGGAGGTCTTGGCGATGACAATCTCTCTGGCGGTGCGGGGAATGATACATTAATTGGTTTGGTAGGCGCAGACGAGATCTTTGGCAGTGATGCCAACGATATTATCAATGGAGGTACGGGCGATGACAATCTCTCTGGCGGTTTTGGCAATGACCGAATCGCTGGAAGTGATGGCAATGACAACCTTTATGGCGATCCTGGCAACGATATTCTCAATGGAGGTCTTGGCAACGATATTATCAGTGGCGATTCTGGCAACGATATTCTTAATGGCAGTTTGGGCAATGACGATGTTTTTGGCAGTTCGGGGAATGATAGGTTAATCGGTTTCGCAGGTGGAGACGACCTCTTTGGCGGAGAGGGCAATGATATTATCAATGGTGGTTTGGGCAATGACGATGTTTTTGGCAGTTCGGGGAATGACCGAATCGCTGGAAGTGATGGCAATGATTACCTTTATGGCGACTCTGGCAATGATAATATCAATGGCGGTGCAGGCAACGATATTATCAGTGGCGGAGAGGGCAATGATATTCTCAATGGAGGTCTTGGCAACGATACTATTGGTGGCGGAGAGGGCAATAACCGAATCCTAGGAAGTAATGGCAATGACTTTCTTATTGGCGATTCTGGCAATGATATTTTAGTTGGCGGTTTAGGCAATGACTTTCTTATTGCTGATTCTGGCAATGACCGAATTGCTGGAGGGAATGGCAACGACGACCTTGTTGGCGATTCTGGCAACGATATTTTAGTTGGCGGTTTAGGTAATGATGAACTACTGGGCGACCAAGGTAGAGACACCTTACTTGGGGGTGCAGGGCAAGACGAATTTAGGTTTTTAGGAGAAAGTGGGGGCGATCGCATTCGAGATTTCGCGCCCATTCAAGATAAAATTGAACTAGTTCGAGAAGATTTTGGTCTTAGAAGCGTTGAAGGTCAAGGCTTCAGCGTCAGGAGCGAGTTTGCGATCGTCAATACTAATCTGGCTGCTGCTAGTAGTATCGCCAGGATTGTCTACAACCAAGTTAACGGAGCATTATTTTATAATGCCAATCAGCGTGTGCCAGGATTCGGTCAAACTGGAGAGTTATTGGCAATTTTTGCTGGTGCGCCCAATCTGCTTCCAGGGAATTTTGAAATTACGTAAGTAGTTAGACAAAATCAAAGTTAGATTAGCCAAAAGAAAGAATGAATGCACCCCAAGGTCAGGTATGCTAGAGCATTGAGAGATGCGATCGCATCTAATCGGAAGGGCACGCACTCCGTCCCCTACTGATAACTAATAACTGATAACTGATAACTGTGAAGCTTCGCTCTTTTTCCTAGTTATAGCAACCGTCGCGATCGCCCTTTTAGCACTGGCTGGCGGTGGTTTTTATTGGATTATAAGCCAAAGTCCTCTCGATCTGATCGAAGGAGGCGTAACGGCCCAGCCAACGGCGGCGATTCTTGTTCCCAAACAAGCTCCCGTCATGGTATCGCTGTTAGTTAACCCCGATCGCCTGGAGGCATTTACCCAATTAGCAGCTTATCCTAAAAACCGTCGGCGATCGCGCGGCGAAATCGAACGAGTCGAAAAAAGCTTGCTTGCTAATACCGGATTGAACTATCAAAAAGAAATTCGACCTTGGATTAGCGACGAAGTAACTTTAGCAGTCACTTCCCTCGACTTCGATCGCGATCCGGTAAATGGGGTTCGTCCCGGTTATTTACTAGCTGTAAAAACTAAAGATCCAGAACTCGCCAAAGAGTTTCTGCAAGCTTCCTATTCCGAACAGGCAATATCGGGAACCTTCGATCTGGTTTTTGAACAGTACAAAGGGGTTAATCTCATCTACAAGCGTCCCTTGCAACCCGCCCTAAAAACGAGTTTTATTGCGACTGCTGTCGTTGGCGATTTCGTTCTCTTTGCCAACGATCCTAAAGTGTTGCGCGATGCTATCAATAACGTTCAAGTTGCCGATCTGAATTTAAAAAATTCTTCTTATTACCAAGAAGCCCTCAAAACCATTGTCGAACCCAGCATTGGCATTGTCTACGCCAATCTTCCTGCCATTTCTGCCTGGATTGCTAACGCACCCGCCCCAGAAACCCCAGAAGTCGAACAGATGCTTGCTGTAGCTTTATCGATTAGATCGCAAGGATTGGTCGCGCAAACAGCTTTAATTGGCGTGTCGGGAGAAGAAAACCAAGCCCCTGCCCTAGCTTCGCCTGTGGGCGCTTTAACCTATGTTCCTAAAGATAGTATTCTAACGGCGGCAGGAACCGATTTAAGACAATTCTGGACGCAAATCGAGACGGGTTTGGAAGCTGATAGTCCCTTGCAGCAAATTTTTTATAAATCGTTAAATCTCCTGCAAGAACCCTTGGGAATCGATCTAGCAACCGATGTTTTTAGCTGGGTTAAGGGCGAATATAGCCTTGCCCTCGTAGCGAATCCCGATGGAGGCGAACCCGATTGGATTTTTGTTGCCGAAAAAAATCCCGATGCTGATGCTGCGATCGCACATTTGGACGATCTAGCGAAGGAACAGGGATACAGCGTCGGAAATTTACCGCTGTCGGATAAAACTGTAACTGCTTGGACGAAACTATCCACCACGACGGGGAAAAAGTTAGATAGTTTGGCCCGTTTAGAGGCAACTGTCAGCGGGGTACATACCAACATTGATAAGTACGAGATTTTTGCGACTTCCGTAGAAGCGATGGCAAAAGCTTTACAAGGATCGGAAATTTCTTTGGTTAACAGCAAGAAATTTCAACAGGCAATTTCTGCTTTACCTACCGAAAATGATGGTTATTTTTATATCGATTGGAATCAAAGCGAACCCATTTTAGATAAAAAATTACCCCTGGTACGCATCGTCGAATTAGCTGGAAAACCCTTGTTTAAAAATTTGCGATCGCTCACGGTTAGCAGTCAAGGCAGTCAAAATGCTATTCGTCGCGCGACTATTTTCTTTAATTTAGGAGTGAGATGATTAGCTATCGATTTAACTAGCTCAATCTTATCGCTAAAGCTTCTCTTGCTTGTTCGCGATCGTCGAAATGAATTTTTTCAGTGCCGAGGATTTGATAATCCTCGTGCCCTTTTCCAGCAATAACAACGCCATCGCCAGGGTTTGCGTCTTTGATAGCTTGATGAATTGCTGTCGCGCGATCGCAAATTACTAAAGGATTCACCGATGCTGGTATCCCTTCTAAGATATCCTGCAAAATCCGTTCGGGGTCTTCAGTCCGGGGATTATCAGAAGTTACAACGGCAATATCGGCAAGATCTGCGGCAATTTTCCCCATAATAGGACGTTTAGTGCGATCGCGATCCCCGCCGCAACCAAATACGCAGATCATTTTCCCGGAAATAAACGGTCGTGCCGCTTGGAGTAAGTTCTCTAAACTATCGGGCGTGTGGGCATAATCGACGATAACGCTAATATCTTGTTTCTCGCTGATGCGTACCCGTTCTACTCTTCCTGGAACGCCTGTAAATTGGGGTAAATGTTCGATAACGGTTTCTAACTTCAAACCCAAATGTAAAACTGTTGCAATCGCAGCGAGAAGATTGGATAGATTAAATTGACCGACTAACGGCGACTGAAAAGCGATTTGACCTACTGGTGAATGCAATATGCCGCTTACGCCATCGGATTCATAATCGAGGTCGCTGGTGTAAAAATCAGCAGTATGGTTACTAACACTGTAACTCCAAACCTTCTCTGAAGCGATCGCATCCATCAATCGCTTGCCATAAAGGTCGTCTAAATTAACAATCGCTCGACCTTTGAGATAATTATCGTTAAATAATAAAGCTTTGGCAGAAAAATAATTTTCCATATCTTTATGGAAGTCTAAATGATCTTGAGTGAGGTTAGTAAACACCGTCACTTCAAAAGCACATTCTTTGACGCGACCTTGTGCGAGTGCGTGAGAACTGACTTCCATAACCGCATATTGATTTCCCGCACCCCAAGCATCGGCAAGTTGTTCTTGCAGTTGGGCAGCAAACGGAGTAGTATGAACGGCAGTTTCTTGAAAACCCGCCCAACGAGTATATAACGTTCCTAAAAGGGCGGTTGGCAATTGCGCTTGCGCGAGAAAAAATTCAATTAAATGGGTCGTTGTGGTTTTTCCGTTGGTTCCCGTCACGCCAATCATTTTTAATTTTTGTGAGGGATTGCCATAAAATGCTGCGGATACCTCAGCACAAGCAGAAACGATATCATCGACTAGAATGACGCAAGCATCGGAAGTGGGAGGATATTTAGCTGCTGCTTGAGGAGAAATTATAGCCGCGATCGCGCCCGATGCGATCGCGCTTTGCCAAAACTCGCCTCCATCAACTCGCGTTCCTGGCATCCCAACAAATAATTCTCCTGACTGACAGGCGTGAGAGTTAGTACAAATGCCTTTAACTTCTCTATCTAAGACGGGATGTTCGGGAATCTGGGACAGACCGGAAATTTTGGCTAACAGGTCGCGCAGTTGCATCATCTTAATTTTGAATTTTTAATTTTAGATTATTAAAGATTTAGGCAAGTTCCCGCTAGGAAAACTATTTCTAATCATACTTGAGATATTTTATTAGATAAAAAAATAGCGGGCTAAACGCCCGCTTGACTTAAATAAACGACTTCTTTCTATACAGTCTAAAAAGTATCGTCAGTGTTTTAGGTAAATATCAAAAAATTCTGTTTAAACTTAGAAAGTTATAGGATTTGACGAGATACGATTTTTTCGACATTAGCTTGGGTTTCTTGTAGAAGCTTTTCTCGGCTATCGCTTACGTTCGTCGTCAGATTTGGAAGTAAATTGCGTGCTTGTAAAGCCATGTGAAGCTGTAGTTGAGCTACATACTCACTGATGTCTTCACGAAAAACTTCATTGGTAGATGGAACAACGCGCAATGTCAAAGTGTCCTCCTTCCCTGGATATATCTTACCATTTGCCTCTCAAAAAATTATCATGCCTGCTGTCACCGTTCTTCTAGATCTCTGTAAAAATTTACATATTTCTAAACAGAATGTAACATTTTTTTTACAATTTGGGCTTGGTATGGACGATTAGTAAGGAAAAATAAGAGAGTTTAAGATAAGGGCGATCGCGTAAATCCTTGTAAATCACCCGATCTTCCCAAGTCGCTCGTTCTACAATCGAAGCAGATTCAAGCAAGTTATGCCGTGCTAAAATCTGCCAAACGCGATCGTAAACCGAACTTACTTTCATCAACACCACAACATCTGCCCAGTCTAGAACGGTTTCTAATTCCTGGACATTATAAAGCACGGGTAAGACAGCTAGGCGTTGCTCCCGAACGGTTAACGGTATTCCTAGATTAGCCGCCGCCGCCATCGGAGAACAAACCCCTGGAACGCTTTCGATGACAACTTCTGGATGAAGTTCGCTCAAAGTCTGTGCTAAATAAGTAAACGTACTGTAAAAACTTACGTCGCCTTCACAAACAAAAGCTACATCATGACCCATTTTCAAATTTTGCCAAACTTTCTGGGCGGCTTCTTGCCAAGCTTGTCGCAAAACTTCTTCATCCCTAACATAAGGAAAGTGTAGCGCTAATTTCTGTTGGTTCGGGTTGAGCCAGGATTCGACAATTCGTTCTGCAATTCCCGATCTGCCATTAATCCCAGCCGGAAATGCGACAACAGAAGATTTTTGTAATAAACGCAATCCTTTGAGCGTCATTAATTCTGGGTCGCCCGTTCCCACGCTTATACCATAAAAAGTCCCAATCTGCACTGTTATTTAAGATTCGTAAATGCCATTACCAACTGTAATTGTACCGGGCTATTTTGCTCGCAGTTCCGAATACAAAAACCTAGAACAAGCGTTAAACCAACAGGGCATTCCTACTGTAACAGTTTCCCTGCGCAAAAGAGATTGGGTTCCGACCCTTGGCGGTCGTTCGATGGTGCCAATTTTACGTCAAATCGATCGCGCGGTCAAAGAAACGATGCAGAAGTATAATTGCGATCGCGTTAATTTAATCGGTCACTCGGCTGGCGGTTGGATTGCGCGGATATATCTCGGCGAAAAAGCTTATGATATTCACGGAGATATCCTCAATACAGAAGGGTTATGGAATTGTCGCGATCGCGTTTCGACTCTACTCACGCTAGGAACCCCTCATACGAGTTTGGAACGCTGGACGAAGCTTAACTTAAATTTTGTTAACAACAACTATCCAGGCGCATTTTATCCGCAAATCCGTTATGTTTGTGTGGCGGGAAAGGCAGTTTATGGAGAAAAGCGTCCGGGACGATGGCTAGCTTACAGTAGTTATCAATTAACCTGTGGCGTGGGCAATTGTTGGGGCGACGGGATTACGCCAGTGGTTAGCGCGCATCTTGAAGGTGCAACTAATCTTACCCTAGAAAAGGTTATGCACTCTCCGCGATCGCCCGGTCTTTGGTATGGTTCGCCAGAAATTGTACCGAGTTGGATATCTTATATCCGCGACCAATAATACTAAATTAGTGGGATATTTAAATCGGATTTGGGATGATTACGAACCACTGCGCAGGTCACTACGCGAGGAGTAAGGAAGAATTAGAGCTTGGAAGACTTGACCTTGACATTTGTGTCAAGGTTTAAACTAAGCGAAGTTATTGAATCTTAAACTGACCAATGGCTTCGCGATCGCTCTTTTCTACTCAACTCTTCAAAGACCATCCCGATGCAATAGCTGCCGCCATTTGTGCTATCTGCGTCCTGTTAGGTTGGCTGACGCTTCAATTTAATTGGGTGGGATTATCCATTCTCATCCTCAGTGCAGCTTACGTCATTGGCGGTTATGAGAGTGCCAAAGAAGGATTAACGACATTATTCGAGGAAAAAGAATTCGATGTCGATTTATTGATGATTGTGGCAGCATTGGGGGCTGCTGGTTTGGGGTTGTGGCAGCAAGATTATCATCTCGCAGTTGATGGGGCAGTTTTGATTCTCATCTTTGCCATTAGCGGCGCACTCGAAGGCTATGCGATGAAGCATACGCAACGCAACATCCGCAGTTTGATGGCAATGACACCGGATACTGCTACCGTCGTCAGAGGAGGAATCGAACGAGTCATCCCTATCGAAAGATTACAAATTGGCGATCGCGTTATCGTCAAACCAGGAGAGTTAATTCCCACCGATGCCATTATCGTCGAAGGTTGTAGCGCCATCAATCAAGCTTCGATTACCGGAGAGTCGATCCCCGTCGAGAAAATGCCCCCCGATGAAGTATTTGGAGGCACGATTAATGGTAGCGGCGCATTGCAATTACAAGTCCACAAACCTCCCGAAAGTAGCTTAATCGGACGAGTCATTCAGTTAGTCCAGCAAGCGCAAACCGAAGCGCCGCCTTCTCAGCTATTTATCGAACGTTTTGAAAGAGTTTATGCCAAAACAATCGTAATTGTCGGGATTTTACTCGCGATCGCACCACCTTTCTTGCTCGGTTGGAGTTGGGAAGATACAATTTATCGCGCCCTCATCTTTCTTGTTGTCGCCTCTCCCTGTGCATTAATGGCATCGATTATGCCTGCGTTACTCTCTGGAATTGCCAATGGTGCGAGAAAGGGAATTTTGTTTAAAACGGGGGCGCAGTTAGAATTAATGGGGAAAGTGAGAGCTATTGCCTTTGATAAGACGGGAACTTTAACCACAGGTCAACTTGAAGTTGCAGAAATCCTTCCCGCATTAGGATACACTCAAACAAAAGTATTAGCGATCGCGGCCGCTTTAGAAACCTTCTCCGAACATCCTATGGCAGAGGCGATCGTCCAAGCGGCTAAACAGCAAAAACTAACATTATTCGCCGCCCAAGACGTGAAAGCAACTGCCGGACAAGGCATTAGTGGAAGAGTAGAAGGAGAAGGCGCGCTTGTAGGGAAGATTTCGTTTATTGAAACAATTTTTTCTCAATCCATTCTCGATCCAAGCTTACACCAACGCGCCCAAGCATTAGAAGCGGAAGGGAATAGCGTTATTTGGGTAGGCTATGCTGGAAAAGTATTAGGCGCGATCGCGGTTTCCGACACTATCCGACCTACTGCTGTTGCAACTATCAAGCGCCTCAAACAATTGGGCATCGAACAGATTGTCATGGTTACAGGAGACAATCAACGGTGTAGCGATCGCGTTGCGTCTCAATTAGGCGTTGACCGAGTATATGCCGAACTTTTACCCGAAGACAAAGTTAGCATCGTTCAACACCTTCAAAAAGATTATAAAACCGTAGCAATGGTAGGAGATGGAATCAACGATGCACCTGCTTTAGCAATGGCATCGGTTGGTATTGCAATGGGGGCGGCGGGAACCGATATTGCCTTGGAAACGGCGGATATCGTTTTAATGGCAGATCGTCTAGAAAAATTAGAAGTAGCCATTCGTCTGGGACGACGTTCTCAACGTATTGTTACACAGAATATTATCTTCGCATTGAGTTTTATCGTTCTGCTTTTGATTGCTAATTTTATGGGCAATATTACGATGCCTTTAGGCGTTATCGGGCATGAAGGATCTACTGTGTTAGTTACGCTGAGTGGGTTGCGATTGTTGCGAGGATAATTTAACAGGGATCGGGAATAAGTTACTTAATGTTGGGTTATAACGCGATCGCCTCAACTAAGTCCAATAGAGAATGCGAGCATGAGGAAAGCGCCTTTGAATTTCTCGCTCGAAGAATTGGCGCAGTGCCTTCATCGTATCGCCCTCATAAACGTACTTAATGCCGCCAAACTTATTGCGCTTAACGCTACGCTTCGATTCGTCCATATCCAGCTTGGTGTGAGGATACCAAGACAACAGAACATCTTTTGAGTTGGGCGTAAAACGGTGCGAAATTAGCTCAAAAGTGAGATCGCAATCAAAATCGATCCCGTCCCCAATCTCATCGAGAAGGCAACTGTAGTGCATCTCCCAATCTTCCATCGCCATAATCGGTGCGATAACCAAACCCACTGGATAACCGCCTCCACCCTGCGATCGCGGTAGAGCTAGCTTCCTCAAAGTTTGTAATCTCCCACCTACCGAAGCCGTACCGCCTTCAAATCGATTGGATACGGGTGCGGCATTGACGCTAAAGCGACAGCGGGTATGACCGTTGTGGGGTAAATCGAGCAAGCTATCGACAGCATCAAATTTAGATACCCAACGCAGATAGCCATTATCTCGCTCCCCGAAATAGCGAATGCACTCGGCAAGACTTCCAGTAAGATGTTCGATGCCTAATGGATCGGTATAACAGCTAACCTCAAACGTCGTCGCTTGCTCTGTTTTTTTGTAGGCAGCAAGATTGTCTAAAATCTGAGGCAAGTTAGCAAACGTGCGGATGACGGGCGGCCCCGATAAACTTCCTGCCAAGTAGCAATACTGACAATGTGCCGGACATCCCTCAGCAATATGAAACTGCCAGTCGGCAGACGGGGGAATAGGACTGAGCTTAAACGCGCTTGGCGGAGCGATAACAACGGCGAGAGTGCGCTTAGAAATATCGTAGGTTTCGCGATCGCTTTCTCCTCTCAAACCCGTCAAGCGGTTGCGCGGTAATTCTTCTACAGGCAGATTGAGGGCTTGTACCCGCGCTAAAATTTGCTGAGCGTATGGTTTTTCTAAAGCAGCAGGAGTAAAAATAACTCGCTCTGGCATCCACAAACGCGCCGAGCGAATTTCTGGTCTATGGGAAATTAAGCTATTGGTCATGGAAAAGCTTGTTGTCTTTGAAGTTGACATATTTCGATCTTAATTTCCTTAAAACCGCTCTGAAAATAGAGCTATTACCCTATTCGTTGTTGGGTTATCAACCAAGCTAAATTTAGCGTTATAATATAATCTAAATGGATGGTCAGAGGATGGTGTTAGGATGGTAAAAGTCGGAGAAACTGAAAAAATTACGATCAACTTGGGCTTTGTGGATCTCGGACAAATCGATTTATTAGTCCAGGAAGGATTTTATTCTAACCGCACCGACTTTATTCGCACTGCGATCCGCAACCAAATCGCCACCCATGCCGAAACGATTAAACAAACCGTTGCCCGCAAAACCCTCGTACTTGGTTTACAACAATACACCCGTCGCGACCTAGAGGCAGTACGAGCAACCGGACAAAAGCTTCAAATTAAGGTGCTAGGGTTAGCAATCCTTGCTGATGACATATCTCCCGAACTAGCGTTAGCAACCATTGATTCTTTAATAGTTTTAGGAGCATTGCGGGCGAGTGGAGAAGTTAAAGCTGCCTTGGCAGACCGAATTAGATAACAAAGGAGAGTTATGGGGATAAACGACCGAATCAAGTCTGGAATGGCTAAAGCCACCCGACTCACGCGAGCGGGTAAGTTAAAAGAAGCCACCGATCTCATCCAACGCCTGCTTGGGGGAGTGCAACAATCGCCACAAGCTGCCTCAGAAACCAGTAATGAAGCAATTGACGTACCTTCTCAAGTTGTTGACGAGACTTCACCCAATAGCCCCTCTGGTGTGGCAGGGCTATTTACCCCCAATCGGGCATCGCGTCCTAAAACGAATAAACCTAAACAGGATCGACACCCGCGTCAAAAAAGCAAAACGCAGCGAGGTTGAAGCAGGAGGACAATTTATTGATGGATCTTATAGCAACCAAGCAGGAACTCGCAGCTACAAGCTATATATTCCCAGCGATTATAACGGACAGGCATTGCCGCTGTTAGTTATGCTGCATGGCTGTTCGCAAACTCCCGACGATTTCGCGACTGGTAGCCGCATGAACCTCATCGCAGAAAAACAACCATTCTTCGTCGTTTATCCCACACAGAATAATGCTGCTAACCCGTCTAAATGTTGGAACTGGTTTAAACCCAGCGACCAGCAAAGGGGACAGGGCGAACCTTCTATTATTGCTGGCATTACCAAGCAAATTGCTAGTACCTATAGCATCAATGCCGGACGGGTTTATGTAGCAGGACTATCGGCTGGTGGGGCGATGGCTGCTACGATGGGCGCTCTCTATCCCGACCTCTACGCTGCCATTGGCGTTCATTCCGGTCTAGCCTACGGTGCTGCTCGCGATCTCCCTTCTGCCTTTGCTGCTATGCAGAAGGGAAAACAGACCGATAACAATCGCCTCCAAACTCAGTTCGTCCCTACAATCGTATTTCATGGCGATCGCGATACGACGGTTCACCAATGTAACGCAGAGCAAGTCTTAGCACAATGGGGCGAGAAAAATTTGCGTGCAAGTAAAAACCAGCAACAAGTAACCAATGGACGCGCCTATACTCGTACTATTTATCGAGATACGGGCGATCGCATTGTCATGGAACAGTGGCTCGTACACGGTGCTGGTCATGCTTGGTCGGGGGGGAGTCCTCATGGCTCGTTTACCGATCCTACCGGGCCTGATGCCTCACAGGAAATGATTCGTTTCTTCTTTGAGGCTTCTGAATGCGAACGTTAAAATTTTAGGTTAACAAAATAGTACGAATGTAGAAAGTGTTCCTCGTGCTACGACTTAAGCCGACCAAGCTTCTCGAAAGTCAGCGTATAGCGTCAATCCGCCATCGATGAACAAGGTTTGTCCAGTGATATAGGCTGCCTCATCGGAAGCTAAAAAAGCGACTGCGGCGGCCATTTCTTCAGAAGTTCCCGCGCGTCCCATTGGAATATGACTTTCTACAACCGCTTTCTTGTCGGGATCTTTTGTCCAGTCTTCATTAATCGGTGTTATGGTTGCACCAGGGCGATCGCGTTTACCCGAATCCCTTGCTTGGCATATTCTAATGCTAAAGTTTTCGTCATGTTTTCCATGCCGCCTTTGCTGATGGAGTAGCTGACATAAAACGGTCTGGGAATAAGTTCGTGAACGCTAGAAATGTTGATAATTGTTCCAGGATGGTTTTGAGACAAAAAGTGTTTAATCGCTTCGCGAGCGCACAGATAAGCACCCCGAAGATTCACGTTAATGACGCGATCGAAGTCTTCTGTTTTAACTTCGTGAGAAGGAGATTCGGTCTGAATTCCGGCATTGTTGACGAGTAGATCGAGACTGCCAAATTTCTTTATTACAGTATCGACCATCTCCACAATGTCTTGTTCGCAAGAGACATCGCCTTGGACTAGCAACGACTTAACGCCGCAGTTTTTAATATCGCCACAAGCTTTCTGCAATGCCATTTCTTCGGTATCTTCCGCCGCTTCTGGACTTTTGCGATAGTTGATGGCAATATTGCACCCCTCTTGCGCGAGACGAATCGCGATTGCTTGTCCAATTCCCGAACTCGCACCTGTAATTAGAGCATTTTTGCCTTTTAATCCTTTCATTGCCTTTTCTCCTGTTCAATTGTCACTATCTTTGCGCAATCAGCGATCGACTAGTTGGGTTGGTCTGCGCTAAGAAATCGGTAGAATTATTCATAAAAAAATTTTGTTAGACCATCGATAATAAGCTGTTAAACATTTAGGCGACCATAAAAGTTGGACGGGAGACTGGGGGACGGGGAGACTGGGAGAGAGTTTTAAGAAGTCTTTCTTCACTCATCAATAGGAAATCTAGATGTGGAACAGCTTATCAATATCAGCGAGCATTATGAGACAAAATTGTCAAATCTATTATTTCGCCAAAGATTAAGCCAAATCCGGCAACAAAGGTTAACAATAAAAATGCCTGTGGTTTACTCCAGCCAGCAAACCTCGATTCGACTTGAGCTAAAGCCGTAGCGACACAAGGAATAACAATAAGATTAAAAGCAGTATTCCACGTTATTGCCAAAGTTATTAAGATACTGACAATTACACTGGCAATGACGACCACAACCAAACCTTGAGAACTTAGCGCAAGCAATTGTTTTAGGAGTGGGTTACTTTTCCAAGCTACAGATAAGGAGGCAAGTGCAACTAAAGCGCCAACTAACCAAATGATGTCGTGAGCGGATAGATACCACCCCAGTAAAGCGTAAGCCAGCCAAAATATTACTAGAGATAGCCAAGGAATTCTACTATTAGATTTGACATTCATAACTATTTAGAAATCCTATTGTGAACTTTCCACTATGACTTAATATTTTTTTTTTCTTAAATTTATGCAGGTTTGAATTACTTTCGAGCTTAAAAAGTAAGTATGACTGGAAAATGACTAATCCGTGACTCAAAAGCCATTGTCTTGGAAACTTCAACTTTTTCATTTACTAATGGATACAGCGCGATCGCCTATAAATTCGTAATTCTCTTGGCTCATTAACTAATTCTTAAGATTTCCTATTAGATACAAAAGCGCCATTCGCACCGCTACGCCATTGGTAACTTGTTCTGAAATTAAACTTAAAACAGGATCGTCCATCAGATCGGAATCGATTTCTACACCTCGATTGACAGGCCCTGGATGGAGAACTTTGACATCATCATGACAAAGCTTAAGGCGATCGCGCGTAATCCCATATCGTTGATGATATTCTCGCAAGCTAGGCAATAAATGGGCAGTCATGCGTTCTTTTGCAGTCGCAGGGTCATGACGAAATCGGCATCCTGCAAAGCGGGTTCGATTTCCCAGTGCAAAACTAATTTACCAGTGTAGGAAGAATTGCCCATCTCGCCAAATAGCTTAGGAACTAGCGTTGGCGGCCCGGCTAAATGAACTTCTGCACCCGCCGCTGTCAAACTCCAAATATTAGATCTTGCTACTCTTGAATGTAATATATCTCCGACGATCGCAATTTTTTTATCTTTAAGTAGTTCGAGACGAGGATTTTCGGGGTCGAGTAGTGCGGTTATCGTAAATAAATCGAGCAATCCTTGGGATGGGTGTTCGTGCTGTCCGTCGCCTGCATTAAAAACGCTCACACCTGTATTGAGACGATCCATCTCTTGCGCGATCGCGTTGGGAACGCCTGCTTGTTGGTGACGGATCACCATAATATCAGTTCCCATTGCCAGATAAGTTTTTGCCGTATCTAAGATGGTTTCTCCTTTGGTTAGAGAAGAACTTCCTGGAGAAAAGTTGAGAATGTCCGCTGAGAGGCGTTTTGCTGCTAATTCAAAGCTGCTGCGCGTGCGCGTTGAAGGTTCAAAGAATAAATTGGTGACAACCTGTCCCTGAAGTGCTGGAACTTTTTTCGTTCTCCTAGAAAGAACTTCCCGAAAACTCGATGCAGTCTGTAATACGGTATCGTACTCTTGGGAAATCCAATCAGATAAAGCAAGTATATGATGGCGAGTCCAGGTAAATTCCATATTTAGAATTATGAATTATAAATGATGAATTATGAAAATTAGGAGTTTATTAAGTTCGGTAGTAAATAATACTTCTGACTTCTGTACAGACGCGATATATCGCGTCTCTATCTACTTTCGACTTCACTCGATCGCTATCTTAATTGAGAAACTAAATAGCGCTCGTACTATTCTATGATGTTTAGTTTGTAAGGTTCATCGCGTGACTTCAAGCTAATAGATGATAACCAAAATGACTACTATAAAAAAACTTGCACTAGTTTTAGCTTTGTCTCTTTTACCTGTAAGCGGTGTCTTAGATCGAGCGATCGCCCTCCGGGCAGCGGCAAAGCCGATCGCCCAAAATAATTCACAAGTAATTAACGAACCCGATTTAATTTCACCAGAAACCCGTATCAACTATAACTCCTTGCGTCAATTATTAGAAACAAAACAGTGGCGCAAAGCTAACGATCGCACCCAAGAATTGATGCTGAGAGCGACCAATCGAAAAGCGCAAGGTTGGATTTCAACACAAAATCTTGAAAATTTTCCTTGTTGGGACTTAAAAACTATCGACAATCTTTGGAAAAAATATTCTCAAGGAAGGTTTGGTTTTAGCGTACAATTTCCAATCTTTTTAGAAACTGGAAATAAACCGGGACGTTTAGTAGATGTCGATGCTTACGAACAATTTGGCGATCGCGTTGGCTGGCGAAAGCAACAAGAATGGGTGGATTTCAAGGAAAATTTAATCTATAATCTCGACGCACCAATCGGGCATCTTCCTAACCCCAGACAAGAATATCAAATTAGTGGCGGACGGCTAGAATACGTCACTCTCAGCAAGCGTATGGTTTCTTGTCAGTTAGTAACTAACCTAACGAATGTTACGTCTCCAAATAATACAATGCCTTCTACAAACAAAAGGCAGAAATAACTAAATAAAGTAGATTTATCTTCTTAACTTTAGTGATTTAGTATCCTTTCTCACATTTCGATAAACAAAACATTAGAGAAAGTCAGCAACTGCCAAAAGATCGATATAATGTTCCAGTAATCACAATCATTCAAAAGTCTCCGCATTAAAGTTTATCTATCCATAGATTTCATCTATCTAAAGATAGATAAATCTCTATCTTTGAATAGAAATACTAGTCAAAGCCTTAACCAATCTTCTAACCAATTGACAACTCAATGGTTAACATCAACTCTCCTTTCTCAAAACCTTTAGTAGGTACGACACTCGCTCTTTCTCTACTAACAGCAGCTTGCAGCCCCAGTCAACCCCCACAAGGACAAGCGGGCGGGCCAGGCGGGCCGCCTTCAGCGATTCCTGTAAAATGGCAGACAGTGGCAACGAGAACCGTCATTGACAGTACCGAATTTATCGGGGAATTACAAGCCAAGCAAATAGTCCGGCTGGCTCCTAGAATTGAAGGTCGAATCTTGCGGATTTTTGTCGAGAATGGCGATCGCGTCGCCGCCGGAGACAGAATCGTCGAACTGCAACCGACCAGAGAAGAAGAAGATGTAAGAGCCGCCGCCGCTCAAGTTAACATTGAGAAAGCCAATCTCAACGCCACCCAAGCCGATCTTAGAGCCGCTCAAGCCGAACGTGCTAGATCCGCCGCTCAAGTCGAAGAAGCGAGAGCTAACTTAGCAAGAGCAGACGCGGACGTACAAAACAACCAAGCCGAACTCGAATTAGCCCAGAAGAATCACGAACGCTCGATTTTTCTGGTCGAAGAAGGCGCTCAACCCCAACAAACGCTAGACGATCGCACCCGCGATCTCAATACCAGAAGGGCACAACTCGCTTCTCAAATCAGAGCCAGAGACTCTAGCAGAGAATCCCTCAATGCGTCTCTCAAGGCCTTAGAAGCGGCAGATACGCGAGTCGAGCAATCCTTAGCCAACGTCGATAGTCAAAGAGCAACCGTTTCCAGAGCCGAAGGACAGTTGGGAGTCAGCAGTCAGACGCTCAGTTTCAACACGGTTACTGCTCCAATTAACGGTGTTGTGGGGGATTTTCCGGTCAAGGTTGGGGATTTTGTTGAAGTTGGCGACCAATTAACTACCATTACCGACAATCAAACCTTCGATTTGCGAATTAACGTTCCAACAGAACGCCGCGCTCAATTACGAGTGGGATTGCCCGTCGAAATTGTCAACGCCGATGGGAAAAGCGGAGTCAGGGGTCAAATTACCTTTATTTCGCCCAATGTCAATAATACCAACCAAACGATTCTCACTAAAGCTACCTTCCGCAACGATGGCAACTTACGAGATAGCCAATACGTACGAGCGCAAGTTATCTGGGATCGACAACCAGGCGTATTAATTCCGACAACCGCCATCACTCGTATCGGCGGACAATCTTTTGTTTTTGTCGCTCAACAAGGAGAGAACCCAGAAGGAAAACCAGCCTTAGTCGCCAAACAAAAACCCATAACCCTCGGAAGCATTCAAGGACAAGAATACGCCGTGCGATCGGGAATCAAAGCAGGCGAACGAGTAATTATATCGGGTCTTCTTAACCTCCAGGATGGAGTACCGATTGCTGAAGAATCTTTGACATCAGAAAAGTAAGTTATTGGGGATTGGTGTTGGCGTAGCCCGTCCCTTGGACGTATGGGGAATAGGAAATAGAAAAATAAGACTTTTGTATAACTTCTTCCTTGTCCCCCTTGTCCTCAAAAGTCCCCTCATCTGAGGAATTCTCTCTTTATGCTATTCTCTATCTCTACCCCTTTTATCAAACGACCTGTCTTAACGACAGTTTGTACGATCGTTATTATTTTGATTGGTGCGATCGCGATTCCTTTACTCCCGATCGCAAAATTACCGCAAATCGGTCCGACACAAGTTCAAGTAACCTCTACCAATATTGGTTCCGATGCGAAAACGACAGAAGAAACTGTTACTACTATTATCGAGCGGGAAATCAACGGCGTAGAGGACATGAGATATATGTCTTCCAACACCAGTAACGATGGAATTACCAATATCACCGTTACTTTTCCTACAGAAGTAAACCGAGATACTGCCCAGGTTAGGGTACAAAATCGCGTTTCCCAAGCAGAACCAGAATTGCCAGAGGTCGTCCGACAAACGGGAGTAACGAGCGAACTAGCCTCGCCAAACATTCTCATGGCGATGGCTTTTTACTCGGACAAAAACGAGAATGGAGAGTACATCTACGACAATTTATTTATCAGTAACTACGTTGACTTATACGTCCTCGACGAACTTGAGCGGGTCAAAGGGGTAGGACGAGCGCAGATCGTAGGGGAACGGAAATATGCCATGCGCATCTGGTTAGACCCCGACAAACTCGCAGCACGAGGGCTTTCTTCCCAAGATGTCGTTAGCGCTATCCAAGAGCAAAACATTCAAGTTGGTGCGGGTAGAATCGGTCAGCAGCCAGCCCCAGACGACCAACAATTTGAAATCGCCTTGCGAGCGAGCGGTCGCATCAAGAGTGTCGAAGAAGCAGAAAATCTTGTTATTCAAGTAGGAGATAATGGAACACTCATTCGCCTTAAAGATGTCGGACGAGCCGAGTTAGGAGCGGAGAACTACGAAACAGATGTACTTTGGAATGGTTCTCCAGCAGTAGGTTTGCCGATTTATCAATTACCTGGAAGTAATGCCCTCGATACAGCTAATGGCGTTAAAGCGAAGTTAGCAGAACTTGCCGAGAATTTCCCGCCGGGTCTGAGAGGCGAGGTCGGCTTCGATCCGACTTTGTTCGTCACTTCTGCCATTGAAGAGGTCGTTCTTGCGCTGGTACAAGCGATCGCGCTGGTCGTTTTGATTATCTTCATCTTTTTGCAGGACTGGCGCACCACGCTCATTCCCGCCGTTGCTATTCCCGTTGCGTTGATCGGGGCAATGGCATTTTTGTTAGTGCTTGGGTTTGAACTCAACCAGTTAACCTTATTCGGTTGCGTGCTGGCGACGGGTCTGGTGGTAGACGATGGAATCGTTGTCGTAGAAGCGATCGCGACTAAGATCGAACAGGGAATGCGACCGATGCAAGCGGCTCTCGATTCGATGGAGGAATTATTTGGAGCCGTGATTGCCACCTCCGTCGTGCTGATGGCGGTATTCATCCCCGTTTCCTTCTTCCCCGGAAGTACCGGAGTCGTTTACAGGCAATTTGCGCTGACCATTGCTTTTGCGATCGCCCTCTCGACGTTTAATGCAATTTCTTTTTCGCCCAGCATGGCTGCCGTCCTCCTGCGTCCCAAACAGGAAGCTAGAGGGCCGTTAGGCGTTCTCTTTCGCCTCTTCAATCGTTTTTTTGAAGCGGTAAACAGGCAATACAGAAGGATAATCGAGTTGATGGCTCGGATTCAATTTCTGGTCATCGCTTTGTTTGTTGCCGGGTTAGTCGCAACCGTTTGGATCTATCAACTCGTTCCTTCAGGATTTGTTCCTGAAGAAGACCAAGGCTATTTCATCATCATCGGTCAAGCACCTGCTGGCGTTTCTCTCAACTATACCCGCGCTCAGGCAGAGAAAATCGACGGACTGATAAGCGATCTAGAAGGGATTCAAGGAAGATTCTGCATTGTTGGCTTTGGCTTTGATGGTAATGGTGCTGATAAGTTAATCTGTTTTGCTCCCCTCAAGCCTTGGAACGATCGTCCTGGGGCAGCTAATTCAGTTTATGGATTGTTGGGCGAAACGAATAAGCGACTGATGGGATTGACCGACATTCGGGCTTTTGCCGTCAACGCCCCGCCCGTCGATGGTTTGGGCAATTCTGGCGGCTTTGAGTTTCAGTTGCAAAACCGACAACTCTTGCCGATGGAAGCCTTAATCGACAACGCGCAGAAATTCATTGGAGCCGCTTCGCAAAGACCGGAAATAGGACTCGTTTTTACGACTTTTACCACTAATACCCCGCAGATGGAAATCTCCATCGATCGCAATCAAGCTAAAGCGTTAAACGTCGATATCAACGAAATTTTTCAAACTCTGCAAACCTATCTCGGCTCCAACTACGTCAACGATTTTGTTCTAGGTCAGCGACAGTATCGCGTTTACGCCCAAGCCGATCGCGATTTTCGCTCGAATCCCGAAGATATTAGCCGTTTGTACGTGCGATCGCGCGATGGAAATATGATGCAGTTGAGTAATGTCGTTAAGGTTACGCCCTTTACCTATCCGCCAACCATTACTCACTACAATATCTATCCCTCAATCAACATTCAAGGCGCTCCCGCTCCTGGTTACAGTACCGGACAGGCGATCGCAGCCCTCGAAGAAATCGCCGACCAAACTTTACAGCCCGGTTTTGGCTATGAATGGACGGGAACGGCACTAGAAGAAAAAACCTCTGGCGGTGCGGCCCCGATTATTTTCGGTTTGGGCTTTGTGATGGTCTTTCTCGTCCTTGCTGCTCAATACGAAAGCTACATCGATCCCACCATCATTATGCTTACAGTGCCGCTAGCGGTTTTAGGCGCTCTGGGTGGGATTTGGTTTAGAGCCAATCTCATTCAAGCAGGCGGTCTTTGGCCGGCGGTCAATAACAACGTTTATTGTCAGGTGGGTTTGGTCATGCTCATCGGGATGGCTAGTAAAAATGCCATTCTAATCGTCGAATTTGCCAACCAATCGCGATCGTTGGGCATGAGTATTACTCAGGCAGCTATTTACGCCGCAGAACAGCGTTTTCGTCCGATTCTGATGACGGCAATTTCTACGTTGGTTGGTTTCATGCCTCTGGTTACGGCAAAAGGTGCGGGTTCTCTCAGTCGTTGGTCGCTGGGAACGGCTGTTTTTGGCGGTATGTTGGTAGCAACTTTTTTGAGTTTGTTGTTTGCTCCCATTCTTTATATCGTCATTAAAAATGTAGAAGAGAAATTCTTAAAAGGGGGAACTCCCGGTCAACCGCGTCCCTCCGAGCAACCGACGCAACCTATAGGGCCGCCAAGTTCCGAACAAACCGTTCCTACTTTCCGAGCATCCCAGCAAAATGAGTAGTAGACAAGGTGGGCTTATTGACCCACCTTACTTTATCCCTAGCGTTGAAATCACTAAAATGCCTGCGATTTGATTAAACTAGGTTCTTGAAGTTGAGATTTTAGCCAGGTATACCAAGCTTCTAATCCTTCGCCCGTTACAGCAGACACTTGAAAAATACGGATGTGAGGATTGACTTGTCGAGCGTACTCGATACAGCGATCGCGATCGAACTGAACGTAAGGTAATAAATCAATTTTGGTTAAAATCATCGCGTCGCTGACGCGGAACATATAAGGATACTTAATCGGTTTATCTTCTCCTTCTGTCACCGAGAGAATCGCTACTTTAGCCTTTTCGCCCAAGTCAAATAACGCAGGACAAACGAGATTGCCGACATTTTCGATCGCCAAGAGTGAATGCAACGGCGGATCGAGTTCGGTATAACCTCGTTCTACCATAGCTGCATCTAAATGACAGCCCGTTCCTGTATTGATTTGGACGACTCGACAGCCCGTTTCTTTGATTTTTTGAGCATCGTTAACCGTCTCTTGATCGCCTTCAATAACGCTAATGGGAATTTGAGATTTGAGATCGTTAATGGTACGAACTAGAAGGGTCGTTTTTCCCGCACCAGGAGAACTCACTAGGTTCAGTGCCAAAATATCACGTCCCTTAAACCAACCGCGATTTTGAGCGGCAATTAAGTCATTTTTTCGGAGGATATCTTGCTCTAGCTTAATGGTCGTTCCGTGTATGCTAGCGTGAAGGAATGGCGTTTGGGGAGAAGACGTTGAATGTTGATGTTCGCTTACATGAGAATGGGAGTGGGTCATTACCGTACCATCAGGTAAAGTATGGGTATGGCTGCGACGATCTTGTTCTTCTTTCGTCTCTATTAAGACAGTTTTGCCTGTTTGAGGATTAGTCATTTTGACTTCGCTATCATCTGAACAACCGCAGGTTACACACATAGATCTTCTATCTCCATTGCTTCGATTTTTAGTTGCATCCTTGAGCGCTACAATGTTTTGATTAACTCATCCCTGCTTTAAAATGACAGAGATTTCGTGTCCTTTATTTTTGTAATCAATAACTAATGGGAGTTCGTGTATTTTCAGGATCGATAGAGAGCGATACTTTTATTGCATCTCCAAAATTTGTCTGTCTGCGGTTTTTTCTAGAAATTCTTAAGCTTGCGCCTCTAAGACGATAGGTTCGTTGAGTATGGGAAAAGCAACGGAATTAGCAATAAAACATTCGTCGTGTGCTTGGTGATGAAATGCGATCGCGTTTTCTAAATCGTTGCCAGCTTCGATGATAACTTTTGGGTGCAATCGTACTTCAGTCATCTGTATTTTACCGTCTTTACGAGTCATCTTTCCCACAGCCTCATCGGAATAATCGATAACTCTGATGCCTGCACGAGCGCAAATCGCCAGATAGCTTAACATATGACAGGCAGATAGAGCGATAACGAGTAAATCTTCTGGATTATATAGATTGCGATCGCCCCGAAACGTTGGATCTGCCGAACCTACCAAAGGCGGTTTCCCTTCTATCTTAGCAGTGTACTCGCGGGAATAAGACTGGTAGGACGAGGTTGTTCCTTGACTTGCCCCCGTCCAGGCAGTTGAAACGCGATAGATATGTTCTTTAGCCATAATTTTATTTTAGCGGCTAGGCTGTCGTTGAAAAACGCGATCGCAGTTTATCAAACTTAACGCTTTAGTGCTGCATAAAAGCTCGAATAGCCTCCTAAGTTATCAGTAAGAACAAAAAATCCTCCCATAAAATTTATCCTTTTCTTTTTCTTCTATAACTTCTCCACTGACAGCGAGGTTTTTATGAGCAAGTTTCAACGTCTGACTACTAGTATTTTAATCACGATTAGTTTAGTAAGCTGGCAGACTTTTATTGTCCCCAAAACTAAAGTTTTAGCCGATACAGTTAATATTCCCCAACTTTCAGGCGTTAATTATCACAATAACATTCAACAAAAAGCCGAAGCTTTTGTAGATGCTTTATCTGAAAAACATTTTGATAAGGCAACTAAAGATTTAAATAGAGACATGAAACAAGAATGGTCGTCTATTAATGCTCAACAATATTGGCAAGACCTTCAGAGAGCTACTGGGAAATTTGAAAAAGAGTCAAATCGACTGTCGATGATAATTTAGTCTTGGTGACGATTCAATTTGACAAAGTTACTGAAGATCTATTTGTGATTTTTGATGGGCAAGGAAATATTGTTGGCGTTGATTTTCCTGCAATTTAAATAAAAAAAGGAAATGTTTTGCCCTGTCGTCAGTTTAACTAAGCATTATAAAAACTACCATCTTTGTGAGTGAATCTCCAAGTACCAGCATCATCTACAGCTATTAAATCGTCATCGGGGTAATCGACTGTATCTTGGGAAGTGCGATTGCGCTCCGCGCAGCGGCAAAGCCGATCGCCAATCTCCAAATAAACGACATCTGCATCGGAGAGATTGAGCAAGTGATGGCCGTCTGCTTCTCCCGCCGGAAATCCTGCTGCCATTCCCGATTTCAAGATCTGTTTGCCAGCATTGGTTACTAGGGTGGCTTCCCCTTCTAAAATGTAGATAAACTCATCTTGTTTGGTATGCCAGTGACGCAGTACAGAACGACTTCCTGGTTTGAGTTTAACCAAATTTACCCCAAAATTTTTGAGATTCGCGATGTTTCCTAACCGTTTTTTGAATCGTCCCGCAACTAAAGATTTAAATTGTTCGGGATAATTGGAGCCTGTTGTTTCAGGTACATTTGAAGGGTCGATTATCATAAAGCTGCGACATATTTAAAGAGCATTAGTTGGCTCGTAGAAAGTGATACATACTCCATTTGGATCGATAACGACAAACTCTTTCATTCCCCAAGGTTTTGTTTCCAGTTTGCCATTGGGATGAATAGCTTCTTCTCCTTTGCTTGTCAATTCTTCATAAAGTTGCTCGATGCCAGTCACATGGATGCGGAAGGCGATTTCTTCTGTTAAAGGGATGTAATCATTTTTGACTAAAAATAGTTCCGCTACGTCTCGTTTTACAATTGCCATGCGCATCGGGTCGCCTTCCGTGTGGACGCACTTAAAGCCAAGTTTTTGCTCGTAGAATGCGATCGCGCCTTCTAAATCGTTACCTGCTGGTATTAGCGGACTAATGTTTCCTAAAATCGGTGGTTGGTTCATAATTACTGATTATTGGACATCATCTAATGCTTCGGTTAATTCTTCCATAATTCCTTCGATCGCAACTTCAATTCGCCGCCAATCGGGAATGAAAGGCGAACCAAAAGGATACTGATGAAAGTCGTCAAAAGCCATGTCGAGAGCGTGCGCAAAGGTTTCGACGGCTGTCAGTTCGTTATGCAGATCGTATTTCTCCAATTCGTGCATCTCGGCAAATGCTTCGTATACCCCTACAACTTCGCGAGCGTGTCTTAAATAGGTAAGCTTGAGGGTGCGAAAGAACTCGCGACTGAGGACGATTCCCTGAGAAGACAACTGCGCAAAGAAGGTACGAGCAATATCGGCAACCATTGTTTGCAGTCCTGGTTTGTCTTTCGTGCCGAGTTGTTGATGTTTGTGGTCGTAACGATTGGTTAATTCTACTTGACAAATACGAGGAACTCTCACTAATCGATAGATTTCTGAGAGAATGCCGACTTCGATCCCCCAATCCGAGGGAAACTGCATTTCTCTGGCGATGCTGGTAAACATGGCGAATTCACCAGCTAGAGGATAGCGAAAATCTGCCATGTATTCTAGAAAATCTAAATTTCCTAAAATCTCGCGCAGAGAACGCACGAAGGGAAAGTAAAAAAGACGCACGACGCGACCAAAAAGGCGATCGCCGTAGCGAGCATAAAATCCTTTGGCGAACTGATAGCGTAGCTGGACGACGGCATAAAGCAGACGCACGAGAAAATGGCGATCGTAAGTGAGGATATCGGCATCGTGAAACGCGAGAACGGCAACTTCTGCTTTGGTTAAAATATAACCGAGCGCAGTCCAGACGGCTCGTCCTTTACCGCGAGGGCCCAGAGGAAGTAAATCGTCAATTTTCTTGGTGACGGCTTGTACTTGTGGGTTATCATTCCAGAGCAAACAAGCCTTATTTTCTAGAGGTGCGACGATTTCTTTGGCGCGATAAAAATCGTCTTTATCGGCTCGATCTAAGCTAATATAAACTCGCGCAATAAAGTCCATCTGCGAGAGTTCTTGGATGATATTTGCCATCGCATTACTGGCTAGATCGCTGTAGAGAGCGGGAATTACGACTCCAATGGGAATGCGATGGGACGCTTGCAATAGCCGTTCTTCCATTGCAGCTAGCGTCTCTTTCTGTAGAAGCGTGAAAGTCGGAACGTAGTTTAAGTGAAAGTCAGGCATAGTTATGAATGATGAATTACGTCTAATGGAGAGTGAAACGACGAAACACAAGCGCGTCAAGTATGGCTAACTATTTTTGGGTTTCCCCTAAAAAGGGCAAATAAAATAAATCGCTAGTGCTAAGGGTATCATCTCGTCACTCTTATGGTGGTGGAACGCCTACTTTTGTCGGTACTTATCTGGAGTTTTTTTCGCTCCCAGTCATCAACTAGGACATTTTAAGCATGAATTTTTATCTCGGTTGTGCTGTTTGGTCTTATAAGGGATGGGTAGGAAACTTTTATCCGCCAAAAAGTCAGTCTAAAGATTTTCTAAAGCTTTATGGTCAGCGTTTGAGGACTGTTGAAGGCAATACAACATTTTATGCCGTTCCCGAAGAGAAGACGATCGCGCGATGGGCAATGGAAACTCCGTCTGGGTTTAAATTTTGTCTTAAAATGCCTAGAGAGATTACCCACAACGGGTTATTAATGCCTTCCCTTGAGGGTGCGATCGCGTTTCTGGAGAGAGTTAGCCAATTGGAAGATCGCGCTGGCCCGGTTTTTCTTCAATTACCTCCTAGTTACAGTCCCGAATCCCTACAGGATTTGACCGATTTTTTGAAGGCGCTAGCGAAGGAAACAAAAGCTTTAGCCATAGAAGTTCGCCATCTAGATTGGTTTAATGAGGGTTATGAATCTCGATTAAATCATCTTTTAAAGGAATTGGCGATCGCAAAGGTATTGCTCGATACTCGTCCTATCTACGACTCTCCCGACGATCCGCAAATTGCATCCGAGAGACGAAAACCCAAGGTTCCTTTGCATCCTTGCATCACAACAGATTTTACTTTGGTTCGCTTCATCAGCCATCCGCAACAGGAATACAATCAAACTTTTCTCCAAGAATGGGTCGCGCAAGTCGATCGCTGGTTGCAGCAGGGAACAAAAATTTATTTTTTCGTTCATTGTCCGGTTGAAGAGCGATCGCCGTTCACTGCTCTTTCCTTTCAGCAAATGCTAGAGGGGCAATGCGTAAAAGTTCCTGCGTTACCTTGGAAGCAGTTAGAATTTTCTCCAGTACAGCTTCGTTTGTTTTAAGATGCGATATATCGTATCTCTAAATTGATTACACTTAAGCATAAAGTCGCAATGCTTGAGGAATTTACAACTAAAGCTATGGCGCAAAAAAACGAAACAGCCATTCTCATATTATCTTTGTTAGTGACAGCCGGAATTTTGGGCGGTGGCTATTGGTGGTTTTCCCGTCAATCTAATTTGAATGCGAATAATCAATCTCCCACGCCAAACGAAACGCTAAGTTCTTCAGAATCCTTACCGCCACCAACTTCGCTTCCTGACGCGCCTAAGTTTGACGAACCCAAAACCGTCCCCAGTGGAACGACGGTTAGAATTGATGGTTCAACCAGTATGGGATTAATCAATCAAGCGCTTAAAAAAAGCTTTGAATCCCAGTTTCCAGGAACGAGCGTCGTAACCGATGCCGATGGATCGGAGAATGGAATTAAGGATCTTTTAGCTGGAAATGTCGATATTGCGGCTATTTCTCGTCCCCTAAATTCTCAAGAAAAAGAACAAGGATTGATTGCCATTCCAGTTGCTAAAGATGCGATCGCGATCGTTGTAGGCAATAACAATCCTTTTCGCAGAGGTTTAACCAAAAATGATGTCGTCGGGATTTTTGAAGGTAAAATTACCGATTGGTCGGCGGTAGGAGGTCGTCCGGGCACTATTCGCGTTATCAATCGACCGCCTGCTAGTGGAACTCGTCAAACGTTTCAAGAATTATTCCTCGAAGGTAAGAAGTTTGGCTCAACGCCCAATATTACTGAGATGCAGCGCGATGCAACTACCCCTATCCTGCAAGCGTTGGGAAAAGATGGGATCGGTTATGCTACCTATGCTCAAGTCGCCGACCAACAAACAGTCACGACGTTAGCGGTTGATGGGACAACCCCAGAGGCTGGTCATTATCCCTATCAACGCCAACTCTACTACGTTTATAAAACGCCTCCCAATCCATCGGTGCAAGTCTTTTTAGGCTATGCTATTTCGCCCCCAGGACAAGATGCGATCGCCAAATGAGAAATGGGGAGACAAGGGGGACAAGGAAGAATATTGTACAGATGCGATATATCGTGTCTCTACTGAACTACTGAAGTACTGAAAAAAATGGTTTCAGAAAAGTTTCGCTATCAATTGCGCCAAGAAGTAATTCGATGGCAAGCAGAAGGATTAATTGATGAGGAGTTGTATGCGGAGTTAGCCCGTCGCTATCAGTTTGCTGACTTGGCTGACTCGGCCCGCAATCGTTTTGTTGCGATTTTAATTGGGTTGGGAAGCGTCCTGTTAGGATTAGCCGCGATTACGTTTGTGGCAGCTAACTGGCAAGTTTTGTCAAAATCTCTCAAAGTCTTATTGTTGATGAGTTTGTTTGCCGGAGTAAATGCAGCAGGATTTTATCTGTGGCGACCTCCGGCTCCATCGTGGCAAGCTCGCTTGGGAAAAGGGTTGCTCTTGTTTGGTTCGTTTATATTAGGAGCCAATTTTGCGCTAATGTCCCAAATTTTCCATCAAAGCGGCTCGGTTTATCAATTATTTTTAGTTTGGGGGTTGAGCGTACTAGCAATGGCTTATAGCCTGCGCCTGACTTTTTTGGGCATTCTCGCGCTTATTTTGACCGGAATTGGCTATGGATCGGGGATGATGACGTTTTTGATTCCTGGAGAGGTATCTGGGTTTCAACTAGCGATCGCACATATGCCGTTGCTGGTTAGTTTGCTGGGCATTCCTTTAGCCTATTGGTGTCGATCGCGCTGGTTATTTGGTTTGAGTGCTATTTTAATTGTGGCTTCCCTGGAAATTAATTTACCGATTTTTCGCGCCGATTTTTATAATTATTCTCCGACAACGAGAGGAATGATGAGCGCGATCGCCATGTCGCTTCCCCCCGCGCTGTTGTGGGCGTATCGCGATTCTTTGTGGAATATTTCACTAGAAAAACTTTCTTTTGATGCGATCGCCCGCAATCTTAGTTTAATTTTTATCAGCGCGTCACTCTACATCTTTTCCTTCCATTGGTTTTGGGATGTTTCTCCCTATCGCACGGGTTCAAAAATTGAGCCTTCCGATTGGTTGGGATTAGTGGATCTCGCGTTCTTGGGGGCTTTAACACTTTGGGGTTGGTGGCGATTAGGATTTCTAACCACCAATAGGGGATTATGGCGGTTAGAACATCAGAGTGTTTTAGTTGGGGCCGCAATTTTGATAAGTGGGATAGTTGTCGGGTGGCACGTTGGGATAGAATCGTTAGGCGCGATCTCGACTTTTATTTTTAATCTTTTGTTATTCCTCTTCGCCGTTGCTTTTATTCGTAGAGGGTTGGCAACTGGCAATCGTCGCGGTTTTTGGGGCGGTCTGCTTTTACTTGTCTTGCAACTCGCCTCGCGAATGCTTGAATATGAAACTAATTTACTCGCCAAAGCGATCGCGCTTTTTGTCTGCGGTTTTGGGATTATTGCGGCAGGACTTTGGTTTGAGCGATATCTTCACACTTTGAATACTTTAGAATCGACTCAGGAGCGGAATAATTCCTAATTTCCAGGTGTTAATTATGAATTATGAATTACGAATTGGAGCGTAGCGATTTGACGAATAAAGTTTCGAGTTGGCGATTTTGGGCACCGCTAATTTTTCAATCAGTTTTAATTTTGGTCGCACCCGCCCAAGCAATTTATACTCAGATGACGGGAAAAACAATTATTTTACAGACAATTCCCGTCGATCCTTACGATATTTTGCGAGGATATTCACAAACGCTACGATATTCTATTTCTCGGATTGAAACGCTTGAAGCACTTTCAGGATGGAAGACGGTTGCAGACGCAAGTAACCGAGATCGAGATGGCAATCTAGAATCTGGAACTCAATTGTATGTAATTTTACAAGCCCCTGAAAAATCAGCGCTCTCTGGACAAGCACCCCGTCCCTGGAAACCCGTCGCTGTTAGTCGCGATCGCCCGGCAAACTTACCGCCCAATCGAATTGCCCTAAAAGGCAAAAAATCCGATTATTTATGGATCGATTATGGGTTAGAAACGTATTACTTTCCTGAAACTCAACGTGACGAAATAAATGCTCAAATTAACCAAACTATTCCAGATTCAGGGGAGGAACGTCCTTTTGTGGTAGAAGTTAAGGTCGATAGTCAAGGTCGCGCCCTTCCTATCAGTCTTTGGATAGGTGAAAAAAATTACAACTTCTGATATATAAATGAGTTATGAACCACGAATTCGTCTCTCATCACTTCTTTGTCTTCTTTGTAAGCCGTCTCTCGGTCTTCTCCATTCCCCAGAAAGCAAGCTTTCATTAAACGTACATATACTTAATCTTGTCCGAAATGCCTCTAACCTTTATCCAATAAGTTATTTTGGGTAATACTTTCACTAAGATTCCGTAGATTTTATTTTAGATCGCTGACTTATTTTTTCTAGAGCGGGTTTAGTTTTACACAAAAAATATACTTACTCTATTGTTTTCTTTGATATTTTCTGTTATTTGTTGCAAAGATTTATAAATCAAAATCAACTATGGATTGCAAAACTCAAAATTCTCTGCTTCAAGACGCAACAACTTCTCTAAGCGATGGATATGATGTTTTGTATTTCTCCCCAACACCGATTATAGAGGCTTCTATCGAGGAAATTACCAATAAGCCTATCATTGTCACTTCTCCCTACAAAGGATTAAACTCATTTAAAGCTGAAGATTGGGAGTCTTTTTTTGGTAGAGATGATTTGATTTTACGGTTACTTGACAATCTATGTAATCAAAATATTACTTTACTGTTAGGAGCGTCAGGAAGCGGGAAATCATCAGTTATTCAAGCGGGTTTAATTTCTAGATTAAAAGAAAGTTTCGGCTCAAAATTTACAGCGATTAGTTTAAAACCCGATCGCAATCCTTTTTTATCCCTCTACAATTCTCGACTTCAAAATAATTACCAATGTGAAGCGGAAATTACGCTTACTCAACTAATTCAAAATTTACAACAAGAAGATCGAGGAACTTATTGGCTTATTGTTATTGATAATTTTGAAGAATTATTCACGCTTAGCAACTCTCAAGAAGCTCAGTTTTTTATCGAAGATATCATCGAAGCCTATAAATTGCTAAATAAGCCGTCAGATTGTTCTGTCAAAATTAAAATTATTTTGGCGATGCGAAGCGAATATTTAGATAATCTGAGTGCTTATCCTCATCTTATCGATATAATAGTTACACAAAAAAATATACAAGTGATTGCCAATATCACTTCAGAAAATCTTTATCGAGTTATCGAACAACCTGCGGCTAGAAATGGGGTTGTTTTTGAAGAGGGATTAATCGAAAATATCGTCAAAGATACACGAGAAATAACCATTTTTTTACCGTTATTACAATATACACTCGCTTGTCTTTGGAAGCAAGAAGATTTAAGCGATCGCGTCTTAAAAATAAGCACCTATAAAAAGCTAGGCGATTTTAAAAATATTTTAAACAATCAATTAAGTTTAATTTATAATAATTTTTCCTCGTCCGAGCAATTAATTTTAAAAACAATTATTATAAAATCAATTAAGCAAATCGACTTTCCAGTAAAAAACACGACTGTTTTTTCAAGAGTAAGTCTATTAAAATTTGACCATAAAGCCGTAGAAAAATTTGTTAAAAACAATTTAATAATTTATAGTCGTACCTTAAATACTATAGAAATAGTCCACGACATCTTGCTAAATTCTTGGACTATTTTAAATAATTGGGTTGAAGAAGTTCGACAAGCGATCGCGATTAAAACCCAACTAAGCGAAGACGTAAAAGCTTGGAAAAATCTCTATAAAAACGATAAAAATAAAGCGATAAAAAAAATGTGGTCTGGTTCTAAATTAAAAAAGATGAACGAACTAAGAAATACACAAATATTTGAACTAGCAACTGAAGGATTAAGTTCTGAAGAAAAAGAATTTATTGATGCAAGTTTTGCCTTAGAAAACAAATTGCTTAAGGAGAAAGACAAACAGATTCAGAAGTTAACTCAAGAACTTATAGAAGTTAAGCTACGAGAGCAAGCGGCTAACATTCAAACAACATTAAGCATTCGACCGCTAGAAAGTTTACTGTCAGCAATAGTCGCGATTGGAGAAAATCTAGATAAATTACCCCAGCAAATTCTTCCCAGCATTCAAGCGAGTTTAAACTGTGCAATGGAAGTGGCCAAAGAAAAAAATATTCTTAAAGGTCACGAAGACCGAGTAAATGCAGTAGCAGTAAGTCCAGACGGACAAAAAATCGTGAGTGGCAGTTGGGATAAGACGCTACGATTGTGGAACCCTGAAGGAAACCCCATCGAAAAACCTTTTCGCGGTCATGAAGGCGAGATTACCTCAGTCGCCTTTAGTGGAGATGGCAAAACAATTGCTAGCGGTAGCGGCGATGGAACGGTTCGACTCTGGAATGCAAAAGGAATTGCCATCGGGATGCCGATGTGGGGTCACGAAGGAGATGTAACCTCAGTAGCTTTTAGTCAAGATGGTCAAATAATTGCCAGTGGCGGAGTCGATGGGACAGTTCGATTGTGGGATTTACAGGGAAATTCTATCGGTCAACCTTTTTACGGTCATGAGGGAGATATAACGTCAGTTGCTTTTAGTGGAGATGGTCAAACCATTGCGTCTGGTGGCGGCGATGGAACGGTTCGATTGTGGGATTTGCAGGGAACCCCAATCGGCGAACCTTTTCGCGGTCATGAGGATAAAGTTGCCGGGATCGCATTTAGTCCCGACGGACAATTAATTGCTAGCGGGAGTTGGGATGCGACGGTCAAACTGTGGGATCTCCAAGGCAAAGCAATTGGCAAACCCTTTCGCGGTCATGACGATTACGTTATCGCGATCGCATTCGATCCCCAAGGAACAACAATTGCTAGCGGCAGTAGCGATAAAACAATTCGACTGTGGGATCTTCATGGCAATCGTATCGGCAAACCGTTGCGAGGACATAAAAGTTCTATCCGTTCGCTAATTTTTAGTCCAGATGGTACAACCATTATCAGTGCAAGTACAGATAAGACATTGCGATTGTGGGATATGACAGGAAACGCGATCGCGCGACCCTTCCAAGGACACGATGTTTCAGTTTGGTCGGTAGCATTTAGTCATGATGGACAACTATTGGTTAGCGGCGGCGGCGATGGAACGGTCAGAGTCAGGGATCTCAATGGCAACCAAATCGGTCAAGCTTTTCGCGGTCATGCAGGAGATGTTACATCGGTTGCCTTTAGTCCCGATGGAAACATTATTGCTAGCGGTAGTTGGGATAGAACCATAAGATTGTGGGATTCTCAAGGCAATGCGATCTCACAACCTTTTCAAGGTCATGAAGATGACTATTACCATCAGTTGCCTTTAGTCCCGATGGAACATTACTTGTCAGGCGGTCAGTTGGGATAAACGTAAGATTGTGGGATCTTCAAGGCAATGCGATCGCTCAACCTCTGCGAGGTCATCAAGGAGATGTTACATCTGTTGCCTTGAGTCCCGATGGAAACATTATTGCTAGCGGTAGTTGGGATAAAACCATTCGTCTATGGGATTTACAAGGCAATGCGATCGCTCAACCTTTTCAAGGTCATCAAGAAAGAGTCAATTCAATTGTCTTTAGTCCCAATGGAGAAATCATTGCTAGTGGTGGCGGCGATGGAACCATTCGCCTATGGGATTTACAAGGCAATGCGATCGCTCAACCTTTTAGAGGTCATGAGGGTTATGTCAATTCAGTTATTTTTAGTCGTGACGGTCAAATTATTCTCAGTGGTGGTAGCGATGGAACCATTCGCCTATGGAATTTACAAGGCAATGCGATCGCTCAACCCTTTGAAATTCCTAAAAGCGAAGTAACCACCGTAGCGTTTAGTCCAGACGGAAAAACGATCGCGAGTGGCAGTTTAAACGGAATGATGCACCTGTGGCGAGGCGGTGGTTGGCAGAGTTGGTTACAAGTTTGTGGCGAAAGATTGCGTCATCATCCCGCTTTGAAAAACCCGCAAACCGATCTAGAAAATCTTGCTTTGGCAGTCGCACGAAAGCATATTTGGAATCCACTCGCGACAGAATGGAACAGACGCGGTATTGCTAAGTTAGCAGAAGAAGCATTCGAGATTGCCCTTGAAAATTTCGATCGCGCTTTGCAAATTAATCCCCGTCATGCAGGAGCGCTGTACAATCGTGCTAGAACTTATGTTAATCTGGGCGATGCAGCAAAAGCGATTCAAGATTTCGATCGCCTGATCGAAACTGTCCCCACTCATGCGACTGCTTATCTATATCGAGGACAATGTTATACAGAACTTAGCGATCGCGCCAAGGCAATTGAAGACTGTCAGCAAGCAGCAGCTTTGTACCAACAACAGGGACAAGATGCTAACTACGAAAAAGCGATCGCCTACCTTCACCAACTTCAGCGTTAAAAGGGGACTGGTGACTGGGACATCGGTGACTGAGATATTGGGTTATCGGGAAATAGAGATCTGTTAAATCTAAATCCTAATCACCAATTGCTAATCTTCAACTTCCAATTGAGCGACAGTAATGGCAGCAAAAGAAAACGCGAATACAATCGGCATAGGACACTCAAACCAGTAGCTTAACATAGCGGCAACTAGTGTCAAAGCGGTAGCCGCAGTTATCCATGCTTTTTCTTGCGGACACAATCCTTTTTCTGCCTTGATCGTTCTGAGGATGTGAGTTGGAATTGGTTCTGGAATTACCGCCCCTGGAGGAAACGCCCAATAAAAGTCGCGACGCTCCATAAATAGCTCTGTCCAACCATTGTTATCACACCATTCTTGAATCCAAGTATCGCAGTAGTGTTTCATCATTGCGTAATAATTATTTAAGGGGATAAATTTTTATAAAAAATGACTATAAATAACTTGGATTCATATCCTAGCAAAGCCGTACTCAAGCAGCTTTAAATCAATAAAACTTAATTTTTTGCAATAACCCAATAACAATCTTTTGTACGCTGTTAAATAACCTTACAAAAAATCTTTTTAGTCTCGATCGGTCGACCAGGCATAAAAATCCTTTGAATTACTTACTTATACTTAAGATTACAAGCAACTTTTTTGAAATAACTTAATTTAAACTTCTGGATTTAACAATTCTTCATAAAAGTTCTAAAAGTTAATCATTATTAATAAATAAAGATATTTCTTCGAGACAAGTAACCTATTCTTTGTTTTGCCAAAATGAGGAAATGAACGCGCCTCGCATGAAGTATATTGGCATTTACAACTAAACAGTATTGACACGCAACACTAAAAATACTGAGCGCTCATTACTCCAAAGATCGAGATAGCTGAGGCGATCGCAATAGGTTAGACTTAACAAAGATATTTCAGGAGCAATCCTAACCTGATGTCCAACAAGCAAAATTCTTTGTTCAACGACGATCGCCTGAGTTCGCCTAGTTTACAAGAAGCAAGAATAGCACAAGTAGCCAATCGCTTTAACCGCCAGTATCATAATAAAGACCTTGAATTACCAAAAGAAGTAGAAACGATGCCAATCTTCGGCGATTGGGTATCTGGCAAGCTTTCACAAAAAATTGCTTCTTCTTTCTGGGAAATTGCGCGACCTCAAAAAAATCAGTCTTGTTTGGATATTGGTTGTGGAGTCAGTTTTTTGATTTATCCTTGGCGAGACTGGCAAGCTTTTTTTTACGGACAGGAAATTAGTACAGTTGCGCGGGATGTTCTTAATGCTCGCGCTCCTCAGTTAAACTCAAAGTTATTTAAAGGAGTAGAATTAGGAGCCGCCCATCAGTTAAACTATCAATCTACTCAATTTGACCTCGCGATCGCGACGGGATGGAGTTGTTATTTTCCCCTCGATTATTGGAAAATGGTTGCGATCGAAGTTAAGCGGGTACTCAAACCAGACGGGCTGTTTGTTTTTGATATTCTCGATCCCCAGAAACCATTAGCAGAGGATTGGGCAATTTTAGAAACTTATTTAGGTGCAGAAGTTTTTTTAGAATCCCTGAGTGAATGGGAAAAAATGATGAAAGGTTTAGGTGCAAAGATAGTCTCGAAACACTCAGGAGAATTATTTGAGTTATGTAAAGTGCGGTTTTAACAGGAAACAATATTTTTAGTTCCTGCAACTTGGACGTTCGGGATTGTTATTATAGATGCGAAATTTTTTGTCTCTACGCTATCTTTACTTCCCGATAGATATCCCGCGCGATCGCCGTTTAATAAATTGAAACCAAGCGCATCTTGCCAAAAAATTAATTCAGTAATAATCAACAAGGAAAACGAAAAATGCGGTACAAACTATTAGGCAAAAGTGGTTTGCGTGTTTCTGAGCTTTGTTTGGGCACTATGACCTTTGGCGAAGATTGGGGCTGGGGTGCTTCTAAAGATGAAAGCCGTCAGATTTTCGATGTTTTTGTCGAAGCTGGCGGGAATTTTATCGATACTGCTAACGTCTACACCGATGGAAGTAGCGAAAAAATCGTTGGCGAGCTTGTTGCCTCAGATCGAGAACGCTTTGTTGTAGCGACCAAATATTCAATGCCTTTACAAATAAATAACCATACAGGTAACCCTAATGGCAGCGGCAATCACCGCAAGAAGTTAATGCAGTCTTTGGAAGGTAGTTTGAAACGTTTAAATACTGACTACATCGATCTATTCTGGCTGCACGCTTGGGATTATATGACTCCCGTTGAGGAAGTGATGCGGGCACTTGATGATGCAGTACGTGCGGGGAAGATTATGTATGTCGGTATCTCTGATACTCCTGCTTGGATTGTGGCGCAGGCTAATACTTTAGCACAATGTTATGGTTGGACTCCTTTTGTTGCTCTACAAGTTGAATATAGCTTAATCGAGCGAACTTCAGAACGAGAGTTAATACCAATGGCGCAAGCATTCGATATGGCTGTAATGCCCTGGTCGCCCTTAGCTGGAGGAATATTAACGGGTAAGTATAATCGCAACAATGGACAGCAAGAAGAGGGTTCTAGAGGCGCAGCTATCAGCGATCGCAAACTTAAAATTGCAGAAGTTGTCACTCAAGTGGCTCAAGAAATTGGGCGTTCGCCTTCACAAGTCGCCCTCGCTTGGTTACGGGATCGAGGGAATTTAACAATTCCCATTCTTGGAGCGCGGAAGTTGTCGCAAATTCAAGATAACTTGGCTTGTGTAGAGATAGCGCTCTCGCCAGAACATTTGCAACGCCTTAACGAAGTCAGTCAGATTGAATTAGGTTTTCCTCACGACTTTTTACAAAATGACACAATTCGCGATCGCGTTTATGGAGGTACTTACGGCACGATCGACAATCATCATCGCTACGGTATGATGCACAAATAGTTTTTTCTATATCGTGAGTAATCTTTAATATTGTTGTGTTTGTTTGCTGCCAAAAATCGAGTAGAAATAGTCCCCCTTAAAAAAGGGGGATTTAGGGGGGTCGTCCGCTGATATTTTTGATAAAAATCTACTTTTTGGACAACCTCTTAAAGAGTGATTATTTAAAATCTTCTATTTAAGACCCAACCGTCGATAAGATATCTTGGGCATGGGTGTCAGTTTTCACTTTCTCGTCAACGTGGCTAATCTTGCCTTCGCTGTCAATGATGTAAGTGACGCGCTTGGAATAGCCGCCGCCATCAACATCGTAAGCTTTAGTAATTGCGCCATCGAGATCGACAAGTAACTGAAACGGCAGACCGTATTTCTCCTTAAAAGCTTTATGAGAAGCTTGGTCGTCCATACTAACGCCCAACACTACCATATCTTTGCCTTGGTATTGTTCGTAGTTATCGCGGAAGCTTTGCGCTTCTTTAGTGCAACCAGGCGTATCGTCTTTGGGGTAGAAATAGAGAACGACGATTTTGCCTTTAAAATCGGACAAGGAGATGCTTTTGCCCTCGTCGTCAATCGTAGTAAAGCTAGGTGCAATTGTTCCAACTGATAGAGCCATAACTCTCCTCTTTTTAAACTTGAGTAGGTTAATTTCGATCGTATAACTGTATAACGATTTATAACAAGTTATATTAAGTTAAAAAGCTTCAATGACGATCGCCAAAGAAACTCAATCGATCCAATACGACAGTTCTGCGCTCAAGCGTGCAGAACGGGCATTGCGTTGTTCTCCCTTTAAGTTAGGTTTATTAGTCGCCATGCAAAACCAAAGCGTTCCCTTAAACGCGATCGCATCTACAAATGGCGTACAGCAAGGCTACACGCAAAAAACGCTTACAGAAAGCCGAACCGAAAGCAATTTGATGTGGCTAATAGATGTCGGTTTATTGCGACGAGAAGTAGATGGGCAGGGAATTACAGATAGTTTTCGCCTTACCCCGCTAGGACGGCAGCTAGTCGAAAAGTGGAGCGAGCAAGGCAGTCTAGGAAAACCTTTGTGGTTAGACCGCCTCATCAATACCATTAATCGATGGTTTCACTTGCCTTTCTAGGCGCTGAATTCGACAATAGTATGATTAAAAGATCGATTCGAGCGCGGATAAATGAATGAAAGCAATTATGGTGGTTGGGACGACCTCCCACGCGGGTAAATCTTTTTTAACAACTGCCCTATGTCGCATACTCTCGCGACAAGGCTGGCACGTAACCCCCTTTAAAGGACAAAACATGGCACTCAATGCCTACGTTACGCCAACGGGGGGAGAAATCGGCTATGCTCAAGCCGTACAAGCGTGGGCAGCGGGAACGAGTCCGAGGGTAGAAATGAACCCAATTTTGCTCAAACCACAAGGAAATATGACTTCCCAAGTGATTATGATGGGTAAACCCGTGGGAAAAACCACGGCTTGCGATTATTATGAAAATTACTTCGATCGCGGTTGGGAGGCGATTACAGGCTCGCTAGCGAAGTTATCGGCGGAATTTGACTTGGTGGTGTGCGAAGGGGCAGGAAGCCCCGCAGAGATCAATCTCAAGCATCGCGATCTAACCAATATGCGAGTTGCCAAGCATTTAGACGCTAGCACGATCTTAGTCGTGGATATCGATCGCGGCGGCGCATTTGCGCACGTCGTCGGAACCCTAGAATTACTCGAACCCGACGAACGCGCTTTAATAAAAGGGATTGTCATCAACAAGTTTCGCGGCATTAAAACGCTTCTCGATCCGGGGATTAGTTGGCTGGAAAATCGAACCGGAATTCCGGTCATTGGGGTAATTCCCTGGCGGGATACCATGTTTCCGGCAGAAGATTCCTTGACTTTATTTGATGAGAGAAACTCCCAAAAAGCAAATTCTGAATTAAGAATCGCGATCGTTCGCTTGCCTCGCATTTCTAATTTTACTGATTTCGATCCTTTGGATGCTGAATCGTCGGTTTCGCTAAAATACGTGGGACTACAAGACTCTTTGGGACATCCCGATGCGGTTATTATCCCTGGTTCTAAGACAACGATTGCCGATCTCATCGCCTTGCACGAAAGCGGTATGGCAGCAAAACTTCAAGATTATGCCGAAGCAGGCGGAATCGTTCTCGGTATCTGTGGCGGGTTTCAAATGCTCGGTCAAGTCGTTCTCGATCCCGATCGCATTGAAAGCGATGATGATGAATATCCAGGATTAAATCTTTTGCCCATCGCTACGATTATCTCTCGCGATAAAGTTGCTCGTCAACGACAGGTCGTATCTAATTATCCCCAATCGGGTTTGCCGATTACCGGCTATGAAATTCATCAAGGAACGACCAAACTCGTCGAATCTGCTAAAAAACCCTCTGGCAAACTTAACTATTCTTTCTTGTTTAATGACTCGAATTTAGGACTAGTTAACGATTCTCAATCGGTTTGGGGCTGTTATTTGCACGGTTTGTTTGATAACGGGCCTTGGCGGCGTTCTTGGTTGAATTATCTCAGACAGCGACGCGGACTTTATTCTTTACCCACGGGTATTGCTAACTATCGCGAACAAAGAGAAATGGTTCTCGATGCGATCGCCGATTTAGTTAACGAACACTTAGATTTAAATCCTTTATTACCGAATAAATAAGCTAAGGTGAGTATATATAGCAATCCTAAATGAATTGGGCATTGCCTACCCCAAACTTTAAATTTCACCTGTTGCTAACATCTGAATTAAACGAGGCGTACCGGGATCGAATCCTGCCAAATCCCACGAAAGCGGATCTTTTGGATCTACTAAGGTAATTTGGTAAGGCGCTAGAGTCACGTAGACTGCCTTAACATTTGGGTTAACCTTCTGACGATATTGAGCTAACATCGGTGAGGGATGATTATATCCTGCCCAGCTTTCGCTATCCGTCCAGAAACAGATAACATCTGCTTTGAACTTATTCTTAATCGCCCACTGGTAAGCAACCGAGGCATCAGTCCCGCCAAAGTTCTGGTTACTTGCTTTATGCAAAGCAGAACTGAAGGTGTCTTGTTGAGAAATTCCTAAATCGCGAAATTCGGTAGAAAATCCACGTATTACATAGTTACTCTCGGCTTTTGCCGTCACTAGTGCCATAGCAGTCGCAATTTCACAGCAACTCAACCCAACAGAATCGACGACTCCGCAAGACATAGAACCAGAGATATCGACTGCGTGTAGAAACACTTTACCAGATGGTTCGGTAATATCGAACGATAATTCTACTGCCTTCTCTAAGATATCTACGATACGAGCCACAGGCTTCCAAGTTTTTTTGCTGCGTCCGTTACGTCCGCCAGAACGATAGGTTTTAAGTGCCTTGAGGACATCAATCGGGTGAATTCGTCCCTTACGCAGGCGTTCTGCACTGTTGAGAACGGCTTTAACGCGATTGAGGTTAGTTGGTTCGTCAGCACGCAATACACCCAGTTCGGTTAGAGAACCCAAGTTGCGCAGCATTGCACCGATAGGCATCTCATTAAACAGCAACTGCCATGCCTGCTTGTTCATATTACCGACAGGGGCTGCCATTTCGTGGGTCAGATGTCCTTGCGCGATCGCCTCATGAGTTTCCTTTGGATTGCGTTTCAGCCACTCATACCACCAAATCTGTGCTAAGGCATCACAAGGAATCTCAGCCGGTAGTTCATCCCAACCTTGAGTAACCCAACGAAATAGTTCGTTATGGTCTTCGGTAGTTGGTTTGACGTGGAACAGTCGCAGGGCATCTCGATTTGTAAAACCTTGACGCTGCTGATATTTAAGCAATTGATACGCCAATCCCTTTACGTCGGGACGAGACAGCCACTGTTTGCCAGCTTCGCGAACGATCTTGCCAAATCCTCTTAGGGCTTTAGTATAGTTAAGCCATTCGTAGAAATGGCTACCAGTACGAACGACTTGGGGGAATGCTTCTTGGAATGCCTTTTTTGCTTCTGGCGTTTCTCCCATCGATAATAAAACTAAGGCAAAGATGGGCGCGCTGTTGTTAATTGCTCGTCCGTCGCTGGCGTAGAGAATTTCTAGCGCCACGCGGTTAGGATCTTCAGCAACGGCTTTTTTGACAACCAAGATAAAATCTTTGGTTAACTCGTGCTTTCCGGCATAATAAGTACTCTGAGCAGTTCCAATCAGCAAGCAGCGTCGCAGCATATTCCACGCGCCTGCATCAAACATGAAACCGCCCGAACGACCTTGAATCATTTCCGATTCTCTGCCTGGAATTGGTTGGGTCTGAGGCGTACCCTTCTTCTTATTCGTAAAGAATTTGTAATTCATCTTTCCTCCGTCCCTTTCGGGCAAAACAGACAGGGGGCAGGACAGGAATCGAACCTGTAATAACCGATAACCCTCGCTCTACGTCCTTTGCAGGCAAGAAGCGAACAAGGATTTTTTCTCCTAAGATTGGTACGCAACCAACCCAGGAATCCTGCCCCATAAAGTAATTTGGGTGGCGGAGCGGGACTCGAACCCGCGACCCTCCGGTTAGAAGCCGATAACCCTCAATTCTTCGGCCTTTGCAGGCAAGGGGCGAACAAGGATGTTTTAGATGCTCTATCCACTGAGCTACCCGCCACATAATTTGTATTACATTTATACTACAAAAAGAAGGTAGGTGTCAATAGGTATTATAAAAACAAGTACAGGAAAGCAATTGTCGGTACTACAAGAATGCGATCGCGCTTCAATTCTCGAAAGGAGAATTTACCATCTCGTTATGCTGCCTCTACTTGTAACCGAACAATACGACCAGAGTTTTTGAAAATTGGAACCAAAATGAAGGTAATATATCGTGCCCATAAGGGAAGGCGATTGCGGTGCGCGGCAAATTCAGTCAAGTAGTATACTTCCTCTTTAAGCGCGATGCCAGATGCCCACGCTTCCAATTCTCTTGAATCATCAATACCCCATTTGAACTCAGCACTAGTTTTCGATACCGTATCATGCCGCTTCGTACTTCTAGCAGACTTGCGACCCAACACATCAAGCACGACTTCTACTGGGGCTAATCGAGAATGAACCTGTCGCACGATTTCGCGGTTGTCTGCTTCGCTCAAATAAGGTGTAACCCCCTCCAAAATCACCATAATTGGCTGCTCTGGCAAACGCTGAATCCGGTCTATCCAGGTAAAATCCAAAATTGACTGAGCAATAAATTGATAGCGATCGTTCTCTTCAAACAACTGATGACGTAGTTCAATGACTTCTGGAAAATCAACTTCATACCAGCAAATCTTGTTGTTATCTACTCTCGTAAATCGAGTACACAAACCTGCTCCTAAGTTAACAATAGTCGTATTAGGATAAGCATTGATGAAATTTCTAACAATGCGATCGTATTCTTTCGCACGAATAGCACAGCCAAGTTGACTTGCCCACCCTTGCGAATATTTAGCAAAATCGTAATCTACTCTTGTAGCAATTTCAATTGCTTTTGGATCGCTAAGAATCGGTGATGGACGCTGTGTTTCTGTGGAACGAGCATACAGCGTAATCATTAAGGTTTCTGGCACTCCCGTAAGTTTAGCCGTAGAAATTGGCATTTGTGCAGTCATAAAAATCAAAAGCAAGTTCGTGGAGCTTGAGTTTTTTTAAATAGGAATTATTCTCAAAAACTTGTCTCCATGCTATCTAAAAATTTCTGCCTTGCCAAGATTGTTCTAAATTTCTGCGCTACTCACAGTTACACCTTACCAACCAATCTCAAAAAAGCATAACAACCCCAAAGTAAAGCGACCGACGAGAGATTATCGGTTGAGTTCGAGGTTATCTGCGGCGGGCGATTGGGGAAGTTAGATGCTAGATCTGTTTGAGAATATCAGGGAAATCAATTTATACAAGATTAACGAATGCGTAATTCAACTACTTTATCTTTGATAGTTACATCATGGTCGCCAAAGAAGTTTTGTCCTAGCAGTCCGATAGGAAGATGGGGCGAAACTACGACATCGACATTTTTGAGAACTAAACCGCCAGCTTGAACTGAGTTAGCACGTCCTATCCCTGCTTGTACGATTCCTCCTGCTGTTGCTAAGGAGACTTGTTTGTTTGCATTCATGCCGATTGCTTGCGCCATGCTAGGATTAATAGTCGTCGCACTTGCTCCTGTATCGAGAAGCATCTCAAAACGTTGTCTGCCATTGAATGTTACATCAATGACTGGGATGCCGCCATCTCGACGCTTAATTGGAATGCGGTATGTCCCTGAAGGCGAGATACTGGGTTGAGATAGATTATCTCCGCAAACATTACTAAGGTCGAGTACCTGACCGCTAGCACTGCGCATAAAACAGCCTGGTTGTTCTTGGGTTTGGGCGGTCTGGGGAGCTAGAACTATTCCCGCGACTACAATAACAGCACTCAGAATCGTCTTCATCGAAATAGGGATTGATTAATAATAAGCTTTAGAGTTATGATTATAGATTGCCCAAAAAGCCTGTCAAACTAACATTATCTCCCCTAGCTTTTGTTTTATCCCGGCGGCCACCGCATTTGGCGATCGCCTAAAATATGCAAATGTAGATGATAAACGGTTTGACCGCCATCATTGCCATTATTGATAACTACTCGATATCCGTTTTGAAGACCGACTTGCTGAGCGACCTTCCGAGCAGTCAGCAGCAAATGACCCAAGAGATCTCGATCTTCTGATGTAGCAGTATCTAACTGAGGAATAGGCTTTTTAGGAATAACAAGAATATGGGTTGGTGCTTGCGGATTAACGTCTTTAAATGCTAAAGATAATTCATCCTCGTATACAATCTCTGCTGGAATTTCTTTTCTGATTATCTTACCGAAAATTGTATCGCTCATGGAAAAAATTAAGAATTATTTCTCTATTTTTTATTGCTCATCTTATCATTTTACTCCAGTAAAATTAAAAGCTTATAACTGGGAAAATTTTCCAATTGAAATCAAAATCAATCGATAGTTAGGTAGCAAAGGATGCAATTCTAAGTAAAAATTATAGTAAGTTTCAAGCAGAAAAAAAGATTAAATTAAGTTTCGGTTTGCGATCGCCTGCGGCGGCAGCGTTCCGAGCAATACTTAACCTCATCCCAACAAGTTGCCCATTTTTTTCGCCAAGTAAAAGGAAGTCCGCAGACAGGACAAATCTTAGTCGGAAGCTCCGATTTTGTTCGCTGACGTGCCATACTTGAAATATCTACAGATAAATCTACTATAGCAAGCTAAAATGGGTTGTCAATTGCTTACCACTCTTCTTTTTAAAAGTAGAAAATATGAATATTAATTATTTCAAATAATCGAGAAATCCAATGCCTATTTCTAAAACAGAAGCTAAACAAATATTAGAACGTTTGATTTTTGATGACGAACGTCCTTCAGACTGGGTACAAGATGTGTGGGGATTGAGTCCTATGTTGGGAGATAGTGCGGCAAAACTTTTGGAAGTTTTTGAAGCGTTGATTGAATGTTCTTCGCAAGAAAAATTAGAAAATTTAGTGCAAACTTACACTCAAGATTATCTAGAAGAAAGCAATTAGCGATCGGCAAGAGCCGCTACCCGGAGGGTAATCGTCTTAAATGATAACGGCAAAGTCGATCGCTAGTAATTCATAGTCTATTTGCCGCCGTAGAAAAAAGCAATCTCTTTGTCTTTGAGAGGTGCAAACCCAGCATCGACAAGCTTGCGATTTAACTCGTCTTGCGCAATGTGCTTAGCGCCAATTCTAACAATTCGCGATCGCATTGTATTGCTAACGCCACTGCGCTGTCTGTTAGCTTCTAGGGACATAACACTATTGTAAAGTTCTAGCTTTTCTGAAGGAATCGGCGTACCGTCAAAATCGATTCCTTTGGCGATCGCGATATCAATAGCATCAGCGCCTGTGGTAGATTGAGTTTCAGCAGACATAATAATGTTTTTAAAGGGACGAAGCTATTTTACCAAAAACGCTGACTTCCCAAAATGAGATTATTTTAATGATGTATTAACAAAACTAACTAAAATATCTGCGGTACAATTAGCTATCTCTACTAGGTTCATCTTACTTTTGAAAGTCTATTATTGATATGTCTCCGTTACCCGATTATCGACCTAAACAATTATCTTTAGGCCCTCTAGAAACCGAAATTTTAAACATTATTTGGGAACTCAAGTCTGTTACGGTTAAAGACGTACACAAACAAATTTTATCCGATCCCGATCGCGAATTAGCCTATACTTCCGTAACTACCGTTCTCAATCGATTGACGAATAAAGGATGGCTAACAACTTATAAAAAAGGTCGCGTTTTTTATTGGGAACCATTAGTTTCTAAAGAAGAAGCAACAGCGATTAAATCTTACGAACAATTACATCAATTTTTAGCAATTAGCAATCCTGATGTCGTAGCTTCTTTTGCCGATCGCTTGGATACAACGAGTCTGAAAAAATTAGAAGCGATCGCATCTCGTATTGAAGAAATTCGTCGCCAAAGAGGAGATCGAAAGTAATGCACGCTGTAATGATTTTCTTCGCTTTAATTCTAGCACTAAGTCTTAGAATGATTCCCATCAAAACGATAGGAACTTGGCAAACTCGTTGGCAAAAAACGTTATTTCTTTTCCTCTTTCCTCCGCTATTACTCTTGATGACAGCGATCGCGGTTTCGTGCATGGGATATAAAGGCGTAATGTTAGGCTGGCAAGTTGGTTTATTTAGCTATATTTTAGCTATGGGGTTTCTGTTTTTTGCTAGCTTTTTATTGATACAGCTATTTTATCGAGCCTGCGATCGCAACAAAAATTCATAGTTATAGACAGCAAATTGTAGAAGGGAAAATTGCTAGAATTTTAGAAATTAATTTTCCTTATAGCGCCCAAATTGGCTTTTGGAAATCAGAACTAATTCTTACGCAAGGAATTTTAAATATACTAGATCGAGAGCATTTAAAAGCTGTTTTAGCACACGAACAAGCACACTATGATAATCGAGATACTTTCTGGTTTTTCTGGTTCGGTTGGGTACGTTCTTTTACAGCTTGGTTGCCTAAAACAGAATCTTTGTGGCAAGAACTTTTATTATTAAGAGAATTAAGAGCAGATCGCCAAGCCATTCAACAAGTCGATTCGTTATTATTAGCAGAATCTTTACTGTTAGTGACTCAACAAGTCAGTCAAATTCCTTTTGTTAATTCATCTCAAAGCTTTTGTGCGGCTCTTCATGAAACCATTCATCACAACCGTTTAGAAGAGAGAATAGAATTAATTTTAAGCGAGGATAATAGTTCTGTTGAATGTATTGGGTGGAGTTGGAGTTGGATAATTCTTCTATTTCTTCCTTTAATTACCGTACCATTACATTACTAATGTTAGTGAAAAGTTCTACAATCCTTTAGTCTTTTCACCTGTTGGTAAAATTATCTTATCCTCAAATCACTCCTGTTTTTTTATTAGGGATATAGTCTCTCGATTTCTTTTGCGGTTGCATCGTGTAATGTAATTATCTTGGTTGTATCGGGTGAAGGCGATAGATTTTGATATCCGATAAAATTAAGACTATTAACATCTATAGATAGCTCGATAGGTGCGATCGCGACTAAACTATCTCGAATTTCTTTTTCTATTGCGTGAATTTTCTCATTGCTAAGCTTGTCTTTCAATACTCCGATACGCATATAGCAATCGTTATCGATTGAATCGGGTTGTTTGTGATATTTATGGAGTAAGTTAAAGTTTTGGCATTCTAAACGAAAGCGATCGATATCGAGAGAAATTCGCGTATTTTTAGACGACCATCCCATTAGTACGGCAAAATTGCCTTGAAACTGAAATGAACGTTCAAAAGGATGTCGATTTTTACTTAAAAAACCGTAGTCGATCGCCCGATTATAACCACCAATTTTAATTTGAATGGGTAGGCGATCGCTCTGACGAATAAAATCGATAAACTCGGATAAATTAATATACTTCTCTTCGCTTCTATTCTCTAAAAACCACTTACTTATAATTCCTTTTTTCGTTTTTAACCCTTCACATCCCATAAGCGTAGCGTGTATTTGTTCGATTGGATAACTTTCAAACTTTTCTTGAAGCGATTTAGAAAGTTGTTTTTGCAAGGATTCGATTAATAATTGAAAAGCAAGGGGTTTAGTTCTATAAAAAGCAACTAAACTGACATTGGGAAGCTCTGGGATAGAAATCATTCAAACAAATAAGCAGGAGATTAGTGGGAATTCCCTTTCAAGATTTTAAATCATAGCTATTGCTGATTTTCGTTTTCTTTAATAAGCGTCTGACATTTTCTTCCTGCCTCCACAGCATCTTTTAGTAAAGTTCTACTTAGATTGAAATTTCCGATTTTCATGGCTTCTACTGCATCAGATGAGAGTTTAGTCGCTCGTGCGGCGTTTTTGAGGATTTGATTAGTTCTCTCGTTCATCGATTCGGTTACTCTCTTTGTTCGGCAATGATGGATTCTAGATTTTCTGCGATCGCATATAGCTTATCTGCCTGGGCAAAAAGAAGGCTAGCATTACTCTCAAAACTCTCACTTACTGCATTTTCAGCTTCTGCGTACAGGTTGGCAATAATCTCCTGTAAGGAAAGATAAGCTCGTTCGAGGGCAATTAATGTTCTCTGTTCGATAAATTTACCTCGCTTGAGTAGATAAGCTTATATTAAAAGTTAATGGTAGGCAATGTCTAAAAAATAGTTAAGACTCGCTTTCGGTCATAATTCTCAAACGTACCGATCGCTCGCCAACTTCATCTAATGGGACTTCAATAACTTCGTTGGTGAGAATTTCGAGACAAGTAAGGAGCGATCGCAGATTGGGATTGCTCGCTCCCGTATCGACGTATAATCGATCCGAGAGGCTGCCGAGACGCTTCCAAGTCGTATAGAGTTTGGCAACCATTTGTTCGAGTTGCGTTGCTCCTTTGACCAAATCTGCTGCTGTATTCAAACAATCCAAGCGCAAAGCTTCCTCTAATGCCATTTCCATATCTACAGGAAACTTTTTCAGAGTTTGTACCTGCGCTGCTGCATCGAGATATTTAGCTAAATTCCTAGCGGATGAAGTCATATACTTCACCGTATCCACGTCTGGACTCTCAGCAATTTCTTTTTGAATTGCCCCTAAATGGATATCGGGTAACTTTTCCATCTCTTTTACCAAGGGTGAGAGGTGGCGGGGAGGAAGCGATCCTTCTGCTGCTTTCTCTTTGACTTCCTCTGGCAGTAATTCCGAACTCATCGCCGTCCATTCATCAGAAAGTTGCTTGACTTCTCGTCGAGTAATGCGATCGCCCTTTTGTGCCGCTTCGCTGACTAATTTTTGCACTTCTGGGGCGGATTTCGCTGTTTCTACAAACGCTCGTTTGCTAAAGTTATTAATCGCATGAGGATCTAACACGCCTTCTGCTAGGAGAGTATCGGCGCTGTTTGCTAGTTGGATGAGGGCATATGCTTGTCCTTTAGTAATTTCTCGTTGTTTTAACCAATTGAGAAAACCCGTTCCTCGTCCGTCGCCGCCTTTCTTTTCGCGATCGCGTATTGCCCGTAAAATTCGTCCCCGCCAAATATCAGTTTGTAAATCGAAGCGATCGCACACTTTCCAAATCGCATCGAGTTGTTGTTGAAAGTCTGTTTCTTGAATCTCCTCATCTTCTGGGTCGGGTAGCTGAAAGTCAAAGTCTACTGGCGCAGACAAAGCAGCAGCAATTTGTTCAGGAGAGGGAGGCGTAGCAATCATAGCAAAATGAGTTTGAGATAACCGATGAAAAAGTTAGCCCATTAATCATAAGCTGTAAACATATAGGAGGCAATAAGAGTTTGAAAGGTAAATTTCGTCTTACCAAGACAAAATCCTTCTAAATTTAGCAACGTCGAATTTTTCTTCCCAGATCTTCGTGCGATTTGCCACAATAATTCTTAGTGTTAACTCAACTTTTAGCGTTCTCATGACTCAACCCGCGATCGCGCCTTATGGTTCCTGGAAATCGCCGATTATTTCAGACCTCATTATTGCTGGGACGGTTGGACTCGGAGGTATTGCTTTTGATGGCGACGATATTTATTGGTTAGAAGGACGACCGACGGAAGGCGGGAGAAATGTATTAGTTAGACGCACTCCTGATGGAGAGGTTACAGATATTACCCCTCAACCTTTTAACGTGCGTACCCGCGTCCACGAATACGGCGGCGGTTCTTTTTTAATTGAAAACGGAACGATATATTTTTCTAATTTTGCCGACCAACGAATTTATAAACAAACGCCAGATTCCCAACCGCAATCGTTAACCCCAGAATCGAAACGACGCTACGCAGATTTAACGCTTGATTTGCCACGAAATCGTTTGATTTGCGTCTGCGAAGACCATACCCAAGAAGGCGAACCAGAAAATACGATTGTCAGTATCGATTTAGATACGGGTGAAGTACAAGTATTAGTCTCTGGAAGCGATTTCTATTCTTCTCCCCGTTTGTGTACCATTGGTACACAAATAGCTTGGATAAGTTGGAATCATCCTAATATGCCTTGGGACGAATCGCAGTTGTGGATGGCGACCGTGAATCCTGATGGTTCTCTTGGCGAAGCAAAATGTATTGCTGGAGGAACGGAAGAATCTGTTTGCGAACCGAGATGGTCGCCGGATGGGAGGTTATATTTTTCGAGCGATCGCACGGGTTGGTGGAATCTCTACTGCTACGATCGCAATGGGACAATCGAATCTCTTTACAAGATGGAGGCAGAATTTGCCTATCCGCATTGGGTGTTTGGGCTGTCTAACTATGGATTTGCGTCCCCATCTCGTCTGATTTGTACTTATACCCAAAATGGCAGTTGGTATTTAGCCAGTTTGGATCTCAATAACAAGCAACTACAACCCATCGACACGCCTTATAATAACTTTTCCTCGCTTCAAATTCAGGGAAATAAAATTGCTTTCATCGGCGGTTCGCCAACCGAACAAGCAGCGGCGGCAATCTTAAATTTCGATGCGTTGCGTATCGAAATTATAAAGCGTTCTAGCGAATTAGATATCGATCTAGGATATCTATCTATCCCAGAAGCGATCGCATTTCCAACCGAAAACGGATTAACCGCTTACGCTTGGTATTATCCCCCCAAAAATAAAGATTACGTCGCCCCAGCAGGAGAATTACCACCCCTTTTAGTAAAAAGTCATGGTGGTCCGACTGCTGCTGCATCGGCGAGTTTTAGCTTGCGGGTGCAATACTGGACGAGTAGAGGATTTGGCTATCTCGATGTTAATTATGGGGGAAGTACGGGTTACGGTCGAGAATATCGCCAACGTTTAGATAAAAATTGGGGAATCGTAGACGTTGACGACTGTACCAATGCAGCGAAATATCTCGTCCGACAAGGGAAAGCGGATGGAAATCGCTTAGCGATATCTGGCGGAAGCGCGGGGGGATATACAACGCTCGCCGCATTAACATTTAAAGATATCTTTAAAGCAGGAGCCAGTTATTATGGCGTTAGCGATTTAGAAATATTGGCACGAGATACCCATAAATTTGAATCTCGCTATCTCGATCGCTTGGTGGGTAAATATCCTCAAGAAAAAGCCATTTACGAAGCGCGATCGCCGATCCACTTTACCGAACGACTTTCCTGTCCCGTTATCTTTTTTCAAGGATTAGAGGATAAAGTCGTTCCTCCCAATCAAGCAGAAATGATGGTGGAAGCGATTCAACAAAAAGGTTTACCCGTTGCTTACGTTCCCTTTGAAGGCGAACAACATGGCTTTCGCCGCGCTGAAAATATCAAACGGGCATTAGATGGAGAATTTTATTTTTATTCTCGTGTCTTTGGATTTCAATGTGCAGACGAGATCGAACCTGTTAAAGTTATAAATATTAAATAATCGAGTTCGATAGGATTTATAATTGTAAAGCCTAAGTGCTTAAATTTGTGCAGCCATGCAGCCTCATTATTGGGCGATCGAGCAATTACCTGGCTTAAGTCAACAGCAACAAGAGCAACTAAAAGCTTGTGGGATTGCGACAACAGAACAGTTACTTCGTTTGGCGAGTACGCCTACTGCGAGACAATTACTAGCAGGTCAATTACAGATACACATTCAGTATGTTAACAAGTGGGTAGCTTTATCAGATTTAGCGCGTATTCCTAGCGTTGGCACTCGCTATTGCGGATTATTATTGCATTCTGGTGTTGTTTCTGTCGCTCAACTCGCTAAAACTCCCATCCCCAATTTACACGAACAAATTTTACGACTACACGTAGCCACCATGCAGCGCAAAGATTTATGTCCTCCCGTCGAAGTCGTCAAGCAGTGGGTAACAGAAGCGCGATCGCTTTAATCAGTGGTAGAGACACGATATATCGCGTCTCTACTCCTTTGTCTTCCGATTTGAGAGATCGGGATACACATCGGTGTTCCTGCAATTGGGTCTGCATGGATTTGACACTTTAAGTTAAATACAGATTGTATAATTTCTTCGGTCATGACTGCTTGAGGTTCGCCTGCTGAAAAAATCCGACCGTCTTTGACTGCGACAAGATAATCTGCATAGCGACAAGCTTGATTGAGATCGTGCAGTACCATCACAATTGTTCTTCCTTGCTCTTGATTGAGAGCATACAGCAAATCTAATACTTCGATTTGATGGGCTAGATCGAGAAAGGTAGTTGGCTCGTCTAAGAGTAAAATATTTGTATTCTGGGCCAATGCCATCGCAATCCAGGCGCGTTGTTTCTGTCCGCCCGATAAAGTATCTAAAGCGCGATCGCTAAATTTGGTTAAATTTGTCGTTTCTAAGGCATATTGAATAATTTTTTCGTCTTGAGCAGACCATTGCTGGAGCCAATTTTGATAGGGATAGCGTCCCTGGGCAACGAGATCTTTTACCGTTAGTCCTTCGGGTGCGATGGGATTTTGGGGCAGTAGTCCTAACTGTTGGGCGACTTCCTTGGTCGATCGCTGGAAAATCGATTTACTATCGAGATACACCGTCCCGCTAGAAGGTTTGAGCAATCGTGCCAATCCTCGCAATAAGGTCGATTTTCCGCAGCCATTCGCGCCTACCAAGGCAGTAATCTGTCCGCTTGGAATCGTTAAGGTCAGATCGCGGATAATCGTCGTTCTTTCATAAGACAATGATAAATTTTGGGCGGCGAGTTGTTTCATAAGTGTTAGCGATCGCGTTGACGAATGAGTAAATATAAGAAATAAGGAGCGCCGATTGCGGCAGTCATTACCCCGCAGGGAATTTCGATAGGGGCAAACAGGGTTCTTCCGACTAAATCGGCAAAAACCACTAATAATCCCCCAATTAAGGCAGAAACAGGCAGCAATCCTTGATGATTTGCCCCGACTAACTGCCGTCCTAAATGGGGAGCGATTAAACCAACAAAGCCGATGGTTCCAGCCGTTGCGACACTAGCCCCAGCTAAGGCAACCGCTACAATTACTAGTAACCCTCGCTGCCATTCAAGTCGACTTCCTAAACCTTTGGCAACATCATCACCTAAATTTAGTACGTTTAAATGTCTTGCCAATCCAAACGCCATCGGCACAAAGACAATCGTCCAGGGCAATAAAGAGAAAAGTTGTTCCCAAGTTCGTCCGTACACGCTCCCCGCCAACCAAACCAAGGCAGCATTGACATCATAGATATTGCCAAAGGTAATTAATAAGCTGGTAAATGCTCCTGCGATCGCAGATAGTCCAATTCCCATCAAAATCAATAAAATCGGCGAACTTCCTTCGTTCCACGCCAACCAATAAATTAACGCAGACATCAATAATGCACCGATGAATGCACAGATGGGTAACAAATAAACGGGTGTAGAGGGAAATAAAATAATTATCGTCACCGCAGCAAGACTCGCTCCAGTATCAATGCCAATGATGCTAGGATCGGCAAGGGGATTGCGAGTTATTCCTTGAAAGATCGTGCCTGAAATTGCCAGTGCAATGCCAACAATTAAGGCAACTAGCGATCGCGGCAGTCGCAATTCTTGAATGACAAAAATATGGTCGGGATTGCCAGTATCAATCCCAAACAAGGTTTTCACAATATCCCATGCAACGACAGGATACTCGCCTCGTCCGACATTAATAATCAGTGCTACAAAGCTGATTACTAAGAGGAAAAGCGCGATCGCGAATCGCGCGTCGTTCGACCCGAAATGATATACCTGAAGAACGTATCGTTAGCCAATCTTTCATTTTTTTACCTTCGATTTCGCCAGATAGACAAAAAATGGAGAGCCAACAATAGCAGTCATAATCCCAACGGGAAGTTCTTGAGGTTTAAGTAAGACTCGTGCGGCAATATCCGACACTAACAAAAAAATCGCGCCTAAAATAGCAGAATAAGGCAGAATCCAACGATAATCTGTTTTGATATAAAATCGCACTACATGGGGTACGATCAAGCCAACAAAGCCAATCGGCCCCGCGATCGCAACCGAGCTTCCTGCTAGCACTACCACGCTAATCGCCGTTAAAATCTTAATATGGGTCGTGTTTTGACCCAAACTGACAGCCACTTCATCGCCCAAGTTAATCGTCGTAATTTGTCTGCCTAACGAGAAGGCTAAAATTAACCCAAAAATAATAAATGGTAAAACCGATAAAAATAAATTAAAATCTCTTCCTGCTAACGAACCTGCCAACCAAAAGCGAATCTCTTCAAAAGTACGCTGACTGACAATCAGAATGGCAGTGGTAATCGAAGAAATCAACGCACTCATTGCTGCACCCGCGATGGTGAGATTTAGTGGAGTGGCTCCGCCGCGTCCTAATGTGCCCAGAAAGTAGACCAGTACGGCGGCGGCGGCGGCTCCTAAAAAGGCAACGCCGATAGAAAGAAATGAACTCCCAAAAATAAATAGTGTAATAACAACTGCAAGGGCGGCTCCTGCTTCGATGCCTAAGATTCCCGTTTCTGCTAAGGGATTGCGAGTTAACCCCTGCATTAAAGCACCCGATACGGCAAGAGATGCACCAAGAAAAATCGCTATTAGCGATCGCGGCAATCTTACCGTTTGAATGACTAAATGATCGAAAGAGTTATCGAAGGTGGTAAATGATTCGAGAATGGTTGGAAAAGGAATGTCTTTTGCGCCGAGGGTGACGCTATAAACCAAGCAGATTAGCAGCAGGGCACATCCTAAGAGTAAACCAATAAGCAGGGGCGATCGCGGCTTAACAAAGTCGTTAGCTGCAACAGAAACTGATTTTTTCACGTTTTTCCCAATTTTTGCCTCAATTTTTTGTCTCCTCAAGCTAAAAAATTCCTAGCATTTTGAAACAAATTATCATTTGAATTTTAAGAATAAAATAGTCATTTGCTAGAGTCAAGTAGGTAAATGATTAGCTTGGTGTGACTTACACCGTGTTTTTGCCATCGGGAAGTAGATATTTTATAGAAGAATATTTTCAACTAGAATTTTATCCAGATTACTCGTTTTAACTCGGTGCGAGCATTTTGATCGATGAGTGTGACTTTAACACAACATTTCTTTTAAAAAGATGAGAATATTTTTTATTTAGAACCTCTTATAACATCGCCATGACCATCACGATTTCACAACAATCTTTTTGGGAACTAATGGAAGAAGCCGAAGAAACTGCCCAACACGACCCATGCGACCCGTTAGATGTAACCTGGAAATATCCTAAGCAATTAGGATATGGATATTATCGAAATATAGAACTGCGCCCAGGATTAGAAATAGAAATCTGCAATATCCGTCTGCGCGATCGCGTTATTCTAAATTGTCCCGAAAATTATAACTGTTTAGAATATCATTTTCACCTTTTCGGACAGCATGAAGATAAATACGCGACAGTTATTGACAAGGAATATGCAATTTATGGTAGTGGTTGTACGTCTAAAGGAAAGATAGATGGCGCAGAGCAAAAAGCTCTCGAAGTAGTAATATATATTGAGCCAAAAATTTTTCAATCATTCTTTAGCAATTCGACCGAACAACTGACAACTGAACTGCAACCGCTAGTTAGACCCATAGAGGAAGAATGTTACACTCGTGTTGCCACCCTTACACCAACCATGCAAAACATTTTGTGGCAAATCTTAAAGTGTCCTTATCTAGGATTCACCAAGCGAATGTATTTAGAGGCAAAAGCATTTGAGTTAGTTAGTTTGGCGCTGGAGAGAGAAATAGAAATGCGAAGGAGCGAGCGTCGCGTCTCCCAATCTTTAAAGCCAGGAACTGTAGAACGGATTTACCAAGCTAAAACTTTTTTTATTGCAAAATTTACATAATCCGCCCTCTCTCGTCACTTTAGCACAACAGGTAAATTTAAGCGATTACACGCTAAAAAGAGGATTTCGTCAAGTCTTTGGGAAGACGGTTTTTGGCTACTTGCACGACTATCGACTAGAACAAGCTCGTCAACTGTTGGAAAGTGGGGATATGAATGTAACAGAAGTAGGTCAAGCTGTGGGATTTGCCAGTCGCAGCTACTTTGCAAGTGCTTTTAAGAAAAAGTTTGGGCACAACCCTAAAGACTATCAACAGCATAAACGCTTCCTCTAGCGTTCAAAAAAAGTTCCTGCTAGCGTTCAATTTGCTTTCCTCACTTCTAAAAATCCAGTAAGGTTTATTGAGATTAATTCTTAAAAATCAAGATCGATTGCTCGATTTAACTAAGGTGTGAGGAAAATGTCAGATTGGGGGCAACGCATTGCGATCGCTAGTATATTTTCAATTTTATTAGTTCAACCAGGATTAGCACAAGAAAGAACCAAAGAGCGATCGCCAAGGGTTGAAATTCGCCAATTAAACCAGTTAGAGAAAGTTTCTACCCGTGCTGCCGATTTATTGGTGCAACGACAACCTACGCCTCCTCTCCCCCCTTTGCAAGGGGAGCCAGCGCGGTCTTGGGGTTTCCCCAAGTGGAGCGACTGGCGTGGGACACAGGGGGGTCAAGAAAGTCAAATCGTCTCCATAACCGAAGTTCAAATTCAACCTACCGAGACGGGAATCGAGATAATTTTAGTGACTACCGAAAGCGAAAACTTAGAAATTAAAGCCAATACCCAAGGCAATGCTTACATGGCAGAACTTCTCAACGCTCAGTTAAAACTGCCAGATGATAAGCCATTCACTCAAGAAAAACCTATTAAAGGAATCGCACAAATCGCGATCGTTAACAAGAATAGTAACGCGATTCAAGTGACGGTTACAGGCGAGACAAATCCACCGACGATAGAACTGTTTGACTCAGAGGAAGGATTAATTTTTAGTTCGACACCAACAGTTCCATCGGCACAAAAACCAACGACACAAGCGCCAACTGACTCTCCTCCCGCCCTCCCCCCTTTGCAAGGGGGGACACAGGGGGGTCAAGTGGTTCCCGTCACAGGAGTACAACTCAACCCCACCGACACGGGCATAGAACTTTTTTTACAAACGCCACCCCGAAGCGCCGAACAATTACAACCCAACAATATCAGTTCGGGTAATAACTTTATCGCAGATATTCCCAACGCACAATTACAACTTCCAGATGGCAAGCCATTTCGCGCCGAAAAGCCAATAGAAGGGATTAACTCAGTTACGGTTAACAATCAAGATGCTAATACCATTCGAGTTACAGCAACTGGAGAAACAACGCTGCCGCAGGTAGAATTATTCGATAGCGATGCCGGATTAATACTTTGGCTTTACCCCCCCACCCCCCTTGGCAAGGGGGTCACAGGGAGCCGGAGGGGGGTCAAACTGTTACCATCGAGCGAGTACAACTCAACCCAACCGAAACAGGATTTGAAATTCTTTTACTCACTCCCACAGGTACGGCACAACAGTTGCGAGTTGTCAATATTTCACAGGGAAATAATTTTATCGCCGAGATCCCCAACGCTCAAATTAACTTATTCGATGGTCAACCGTTTCGAGCCGAAAACCCCATTGAAGGAGTTAGTGAGGTAACGGTAACAAATCAAGATGAAAATACGGTGCTAGTAACCGTTGTCGGAGAAGAAGAACAGCCAACCGTAGAGTTGTTTGATAGCGAAAAAGGTTTGATTTTTAGTGCTACCCCCCTGCCGGAGGGGGGTCAAACAGCACAAGAAGAAAATATCGAACTGGTGGTAACGGGGGAGCAAGATGGATATCGAGTTCCAAATACTTCCACTGCAACAAGAACAGATACACCACTGCGGGATATTCCCCAATCAATTCAAATCATTCCCCAGGAAGTGTTACAGGAACAAGGCGGCGATCTTACTAGCGCACTGCTCAACGCTCCCAGTGTTCGCAATTCAGCACCAACTAACTTTGATTCATTACGAGTACAAGTTCGGGGATTTTCTACTCCAGTGACGGTCAACGGTTTAGAAGACTCTTTAAATTCTTCTACCATTGGATCTGACCTGACAGGTATTGAGAGAATTGAAATTCTTGGGGGGCCTAACTCTGTTTTGTTGGGTTCATCAGCACCAGGGGGAACAGTCAACTTTGTGACGAAACAACCCCTGCGCGATCCTTATTATTTTGCAGAAATAACCGCCGGAAGCTTCAACCTCTATCGGGGTGAAGTGGATTTATCAGGCCCATTAGAACCGTCAAAAAGAGTGTTGTATCGCCTGAACACCTCTTATCGCGACCAGGAGTTTTTTAATGACCTCTCAAGCACTAGAAGCTTTGTAATTGCTCCAGTAGTTAGTTTTGCGTTCGCAGAGAATATAAAATTAACTCTTGAAGGTCGCTACGCAAATGTTAAATTCAACTCTATCCCCTTGGGTTTGCCTGCGATTGGCACAATTTTACCTAACCCAAACGGTGAAATACCTCGTGAATTCAATCCAAATGAAGGAACTTACTTAGCGACAAGCACTAGGCTTGGGTACGCGCTCGATGTCAAGTTGAGTGAGAATTGGTCGCTCAGAAATGGATTTCAATTTACTCGGTATAGTGGTGGTTATAGCGGTGAGAATGCAGGTACGTTTTTAATAGGTCTTTTACCCGATAATCGCACATTAGAAAGAGTAACTTTTAATGAGGCTAGCAACCAGAATGACTTTCGCCTATCAACAAATGTTGTTGGTCAATTCGCAACGGGTAAAGTCCAACATCAATTACTCCTTGGTGTTGATTTAGGCAGAGTAAGTGGTAAGTTTAGTGGTAAAGATAGAGAGACTACTACAATTGACGTATTCGATCCAGTTTATGGCGGTCGAACCTTTGGAGAAGTTACATCTGAATATAGTACTGAGAATGTGACGGATGAACTTGGCTTTCTTGTACAAGATCGAATCACAATTACAAACAATTTAAAGTTACTTGTCGGCGGTCGCTTCGATTTGTTTCGACAAACAAATAAGGATCTACTTGCTGATACAGAAACTCATCAATCGGGGAGTGCCTTTAGTCCGCGTTTGGGCATTGTATATCAGCCTATTCCTCCTATTTCTTTGTATGCAAACTATAGTCGCTCGTTTGAGCCAGCAATTGGTAGAGCTTTTGATGGTAGTACCTTTGAGCCAACCAGAGGAACCCAGTTTGAAATTGGGGTAAAAGCAGATTTGAATGACAGACTTTCGGCAACATTAGCGTTGTATGATATTACCCAATCGAATGTTTTAACAGACGATCCCGATAATTTAGGCTTCTCGATTCAAACTGGAGAACAGCGCAGCCAAGGGATCGAACTCAACCTTGCAGGTGAAATTTTACCAGGATGGAATATCTTTGCGGGCTATGCTTATAATGATGCGCGAGTCACTGAAGATAACTCTATTCCTGTTGGTAATCGCTTAGAACAAACAGCACCTCATGCGGCTAGCTTGTGGACAACCTATGAAATTCAACAAGGAAGCTTACGAGGTTTGGGATTTGGTTTAGGGCTTTTTTATGTGGGCGATCGCGCTGGAGATTCTGATAATACATTTGAAGTACCCAGTTATTTAAGAACTGATGCAACTATCTTCTACAAAAGAGATGGATTCCGTGCGGCAATCAATATCAATAATCTCTTTGATGTCGATTATTTTGAAAGTGGTTTTAATCGCGATCGCGTTTTTCCTGGTGCGCCACTCACAGTGCAGGGAACAATTTCCTGGGAGTTTTGAGAAGTCAGGGTTTTTATGAAGAGGTTTTTACACCGTCTCACCTATCTACTATGTCTGGGAATTGTGACATTTGTGCTGATTTGTGCCTGTAGCCAAAGCAGTTACCAAGATGCCATATCTCCAGCGTCTTCAGCAGAAAATTGTCGTATTGTAAAACATACAATGGGAGAAACCTGCGTTCCTCTCAATCCTCAACGAATTGTCACTTTAGATATTCTGAGTCTTAGCAACATTATTGCATTGGGAATCAAACGTTATTCCCAAAGAGTACAAGAACTAAAGCAAAGCTTAGACGTTCTATACAAGAGTTCGCAAAAGCAGCAGGGGCGATCGTTTTACGCATCATTTATCTTCGCTAGTGATGGATTAACTTTCACCCAAAGAGACTCCTTTGCAGGCACAATTTTGAATGACCTTGGGTTATTGTCTCCTAAATCGTCTAATGATATAATCTTGCCAATTTCTGAAGAAAGCTTTGCAGAAATCGATAGCGATGTTCTTTTCGTTGGAACTTATCAGGAAAATGGACGCTCAACTTTAGAGCGCATTCAACGCAGACCTTTATGGTCTAAAATTAAGGCTGTTCGGAAAAAACAGGTCTATTTTGTTGATTTTTTACCTTGGTATGGCTTTGATTTTCTCTCGGCTCATACTGTATTAGATGACATTAAAAAGTATTTAGTATCGCAGCCTGTCACAACTCAATCAAACTGGTAAAATCGATCGCGCTTCACCCAGAATTGTTTTATGATTAAAGTTGTAATGCGATCGCATCTGTTGAGATAATATTCTTCTAGCAATTTTCGTTAATTTAATGTTATCAAAGTGGCGATTAGCAAACAATATAGATCCTAGGTTTAAGTAAGATATTTAAATAGATCGTCGATTACTTTATTAGCCCCAAAAATTCCACCAACATTCCAATTAACTGCATAGACTTGTCGATTTTTAACAGCTTTAAGCGATGACCACAGGGGATTTTACAGGAAAATAATGGTTCGGGATTGGCTTGTTGAAACTTTGTATCCAAGAACTCTGTTAGCACAAACAAAATATCAGCGTCGTATTCGGATAAAATTTCTAAGCTTAAGGGGATATTTGGATCTCGTTCTGGTTGCTGGCTGTGCCTTAACCCGACATCGCGCATCACTTGACCATTAACTGAACGTTCTCTAGATAGGGGCGAAAAAGTATCTCCTACACCTCCAATAGCGATCGCGGATATTGTTTTTGTTTCTAATTTTTTGTCTAATTGTTGTTGTAATTTTTGGATTCGCTGCCAATACCGAGCAAGAAGTTCTTCGACGCGATCGCGTTTTTCTAAAACCCGACCGTAGTATCGCAGCGTTTCTTTAAAGTCGTATATTTCTTCAGGATCGAAAATTACGGTAGGCGCGATCTTGGATAAAAGATGATAATAACTCTTTTGGAATTTTGACTCGACCTAAAGCATGACTAACTACTTTTGTTTCGATTGGCGATCGCGAAGGCTTTACTTTCATTCCCCGTTGGATTCCGCCTCCAGAAATAAGCGTATTTCCTTCTCCAAACCACCTACATTCATCTTTCACTAGCCCCGAAAGTAAAACACTAAATTGTAAGGGATGCTCTGAAGTCGTCAATTTTAGCAAAAAATCATCGCGGTACTTGTTGCACTAGCGAGGTAGAACAGATGTTAGGAATTACATTACAACAAACGAGAGTTTATCAGGAACCTAAAGAAGAAGGTCGAGAAGAGGGACAGCGATCGCTAATTCTGCGTCAATTAAATCGTCGTGTGGGGGAATTACCACGGGAAGTGCGATCGCGTTTATTGATTAAGAAACGCGATCGCACTTAAAATACAACTACTTAGAATATTTAGTTAAAAGCTACTGATTACTGAATTAAACGCCTTCTACTTTAGCCACCATTAACAAAGTTTGAAGAACAGAATCGGGATTTAAACTAATCGAATCGATTCCTAACTCTACTAAAAATTGAGCAAATTCTGGATAATCGCTGGGTGCTTGTCCGCAAATTCCGATTTTGCGCCCTTTTTCTTTTGCCATTTCTATTGCCATTTTTATTAATCGTTTGATGCCTAGGTTGCGTTCGTCAAACAGATGGGAAACTAAAGCAGAATCGCGATCCAATCCTAATGTTAATTGAGTCAAATCGTTAGAACCAATAGAAAACCCATCAAAAACTTCGCAATATTCGTCGGCGAGAATAACATTGTTGGGCAATTCGCACATTACATAGATTTGTAAGCCGTTTTCCCCCTGTTTTAAGCCGTGTTGCGCTAATTCTTCGATAACTCGCTTTCCTTCTTCTGGAGTGCGACAGAAGGGAATCATGGGAATGACATTAGTTAACCCCATAACATCCCTTACTTTAAGCATTGCCTTGCATTCTAGGGCAAATGCTTCGCGGTAGCGGGGATCGTAGTAACGGGATGCACCGCGCCATCCTAGCATGGGGTTTTCTTCTTTGGGTTCAAACTGGCGACCGCCCAAAAGATTTGCATATTCGTTCGATTTAAAATCCGACATCCGCACGATAACGGGTTTGGGATAAAAAGCAGCCGCGATGGTTGCAATTCCCCGCGCTAGTTTATCGACGAAGTACATGGGTTTATCTGGGTGCAGTCTGGTTAAATCGGCGATTTCTGCTTTAACTGCCGGGTCATCGATTTCGTCAAAATGGATTAAGGCGAGTGGATGCGCTTTGATATGATTGGCGATGATGAATTCCAAACGGGCTAATCCTACGCCATCGCAAGGAAGACTTGCAAGAGAAAAAGCTTGTTCGGGATTGCCCACATTCATGAGGATTTGCGTGCGGGTTCGGGGTAAATTGTCTAAGGTGGTTTCAATAATTTCAAAATCGAGCAAGCGATCGTATACTAAACCCTCTTCGCCTTCTGCACAGGAAATCGTGATTTCTTGACCCGATTTAACGATTTCTGTGGCGTTTCCCGACCCAACGATCGCGGGAATTCCCATTTCACGAGCAATAATTGCGGCGTGACAGGTGCGTCCTCCTTGGTTGGTGACGACTGCGCTGGCTTTTTTCATAATCGGTTCCCAGTCGGGGTCAGTGCGGTTGGTGACGAGAACCTCTCCAGGTTGAAAGAGGTGAATGTGACTGACATCTAAAATGACTCTTGCTTTGCCTTGTCCTATCGCCGCCCCTACGCTGCGTCCCCTGGCAAGAATTTCGCTGCGTTCCTTGAGGCGATAGGTTTTGAGGATGTTACTGGCTTTTTGCGATTGCACGGTTTCGGGACGCGCTTGCACGACATAAAGTTGTCCGCTAAGTCCGTCTTTTGCCCATTCGATATCCATCGGGGTATAGATTCCCCGAACTTGTGAATAGTGGTCTTCAATTTGCATCGCCCACCGCGCTAACTGTAAAATTTCTTCGCTATCGAGACAGAATTGTTCTCGCTCTGCTCTGGGGACGTTTATATTTTTAGTTAGTTTGGAACCGCCTGTATCGTAAACCATTTTGAGGGTTTTGCTGCCCAATCGCTTATCTAAAATGGGACGATAGCCTTCTTTTAAGGTGGGTTTGAAGACGAGGTATTCGTCGGGGTTGACTGCGCCTTGGACGACATTTTCTCCCAATCCGTAGGCGGCGGTGATGAAGACGGCATTTTTAAATCCCGTCTCGGTGTCGATGGAAAACATGACCCCAGAGGTGGCTAAGTCGGAACGTACCATTTTTTGTACCCCAACCGAAAGCGAGACGGTGAAATGGTCAAATCCGTTGTGCTGGCGATAGGAAATGGAGCGATCGGTAAACAGCGAAGCGAAGCATTTATGGCAAGATTCTAATACGGCTTTTAATCCGTGGACGTTGAGATAGGTTTCTTGTTGACCTGCAAAACTAGCGTCTGGTAAGTCTTCTGCCGTTGCACTGGAACGCACGGCAACATCGAGATTTTGATTTTGCAGGCGACATTCGTCGTTAAAGCATTCGCAGAGTTTTTGATAGGCAGTTGCGATCGCATATTGAAGATCTCCGGGAAAGGGAGTGTCTAAAATTAAAGTACGAGCTAATTCACCTCGTTCTTGTAAGTTATTAACGTCATCGACATCGAGATCGGCAAATAAATCGTATAGTTTTTTGTCTAATTGAGCCGATTCAATAAAGTAACGATAAGCATAAGCAGTAGTGGCAAATCCCATCGGGACATTAATGCCTTTTGGTTGCAATTGTCGAATCATTTCACCTAGCGACGCATTCTTTCCGCCTACTAAGTTGATATCTTCCGATCCTACTTCATCTAACCAAAGGATTAGTGCTTGTTCTCTTTTTTGCGATCCCATAGCTATTTCCTTATCGTTTTTCTTTTATTTTAACGATTTCTAAAAAGATGCTCCGATGAGTGCGATCGCTTTAATTATAAGCAATTGACCAATTTAAAAAGGCAGCTAAAAATACAAAAAAGTTAATATGTTTTTTTGATAAAATTATTGGTTAAAATTTAAATCTATGTTAATTCAAGAATAAGATTTAAATTCTGGCAATAACTTGAAAAAATCTGAATTATTATCAATTTATGTATGACAATGCGTTCGGTTGTTTGTTGATAAGAAAATGAAAGCGACAAATTATTAAACAGTTGTAATTCATTGACTTACAAATTCAAAGCGCAATCTAGTTATTAGGAATACCGTTTGCTTTAAGTGCAGCGAACTCGCGTTAAAATTTACAGGAAGCTCGAAACTCAAGATGATGCCGCAAAAAAAGAAGTCTAGTCAACATCCTTCAAAAACACCGCAGACTGCTACATTATCGCGATCTTCATTACACGAAAGAAGGGTAGGATTAGAGGAAGAACACCAATGGTTGCTCAAACAGATTAAACGCAAGCGCACCGAATTAAAAAACTTCCTCGAACAGATGCGGACAGTAGCGAGCGAGATGTTTCATAAAGGAGAACCATTTCATCGACAGATGTTGGAACTAGATGAAGAAATTCATACATTATTTGATGAAATCCTGAAAACTCGCAAGATGGGAAAGCAAACCCAAAGAGATGTTGTAGGCGTTTATCAAACCTTGCAATTAATGGGAATCATTAGTCCAAAAGATGATGAGGAAGAAGAAGACGAAGATAGCGAACTAGATGATTTATTTGAGGATGAAGATGAGGAATTCTGGCAAAACCAGTCTCAGCAATATCGAGCTAATTATAACGAAGTAGAAACCGAAAGTGCCTCGCGATCGCACAATCAAAACAAATTCGTCGTACTTTCTTAAAACTAGCAGAAATATTCCATCCCGATAAAGTCACCGACCCGCAAACGCAAATGCACCATACGGAAATTATGAAAGAAGTAAACCGTGCGTATTCGGAGGGTGATTTAGCACGACTTTTAGAAATAGAAAAGTCTTACCAAAGCGGAAAATTAATTAGTAATGAAAATGCTTCTGCTAGCGATCTTCAACGACTCTGCAAGAAGCTAGAAACAGACAATCAAATACTAAAAACGCAATATGACCACCTCAAGCAAGAGTTAAATGCAGTTAGAAATACTCCAGAAGGAGAGATGGTTAAAGATTACCGCGCTTGTATTAAAGACGGCATTAATCCAGTTGACGAAATGCTCTCTCAGGCCAAAAAACATCTTAATGAGATAGAAAAGATTCGCGATTTTATCAAAGACTTCCGCGACAAGAAGATAACCATTAAAGAATTTTTAAAAGGGCCAGCATCAATGAAACACCGCGATCCCGATGAGATGGAAGAGATTTTAGAACAAATGTTGGGAGAGTTGGGAATCGTTATTAAATTTTAGACGAACAAACGTGTCAGCCAATCGGTGAATCTTACTGCGATATCCGTGCGGGGACGAAGAGCCTGTTACAAGATACCAGGTTGAATGAGGAGATTATGTCAGACTTTTGCTACAGCTATCTTACAGCAAATAACGATCGCATCTTTAATAATTCTTTGATTTTCATTCGATGCGATCGCACCTATGAATTTCCGCTATAATTCTCATTTACTTACTTCTAATTCGATTTTTCTTGGTGATTTGTTTTTCCCAGATCTCCAATAACTTATTAATCGCATTTTCCCAAGTATACTGGGCTACATAGTCTCTTGCTCTGTCTCCCATTGTTTTTCGTAAAGCGCGATCGCGAATTAATAACTTCAATTTCTCAACAAAATCATCTCGATTTTGGGGTTCGTATAAAAATCCATTCCAACCATCTTGAATGCTATCTTGAATTCCTCCCGCACGAGGAGCAATAACGGGAATTCCTGCTGCAAATGCTTCTAAAATGGTTAAGCCTCTCGTTTCTTTTTCAGAAGTGGTAACGTGAATGTCGCAGTTAACTAATAATGCTGGTACATCATCAGGAGAAATTCGACCTAAGAAGTAAACATTAGGTGTTAATTTGCTTAATTTAGTCGCGATCGCATCTCTCATCACTCCATCGCCAGCAATAATCAAAGCAATATTTTTAATATCTATTTGTTGAGTTAATTTCGAGATAGCATCAAGGGTAAAATCCCATCCTTTATCGGGTGTTAAACGGCCTAAAAAAACAATTTTCAATTGACTTTCAATCTCTGAGATTCCATATTGCTTTTCAAAAAAACATTCTTTAGCAACTTCTCGATTAAATTTATCGAGATCGACTCCTAAGAAATCACCTTGAATTACATTTTTGACACCCATTTTGGTTAGCTTTACTTCTGAAAAGCTACTAGCAACTAATGTTGCGTCATAGGCGTTATAAATCCAAGCTAGAGGAAATTGAAATACCCATTTCAAAATTGAATCTAACCAATTTGGTGTATTAAAATAATCTTTTCCATAATCCAAGAAATTTGTATGAAAAAAACTGACACAAGGAATTGAGTTTTGTTTAGCAAAATCTACGCACGGTCTTTTCCAGAAACCAACAAATAATCTTTCTGGTTCGTCAACATGAATAATATCTGGTTGAAATTCGTGCAACGCTTGTAGAACAGTTTGATAAGATTTCTGAGTAACGTTGCGATCGAAATCCATCCTCATTATCGATTCGCTAGGGAGATTGATAACCCGAACCCCCGGTAAAATATTTCCCGTATAATCTCGCCAGTTAGGATAGATAGTCTCAACACAAGAATAATCGGGACAGAATAACAAAACTTGATGTCCGTATTGGCTGAGTCGCTGGAGTCGATTGATTAAAGTTATCGTTACGCCATCAACAACTGGAAGAAATCCAGAACTGGCGATCGCGATTTTCATGACAGTGTTAAGTTATTTTTCCTCAAATGTCAAGATAACTTGACAATAACCGACAATCTGGTTAACGCGATCGCGCACCACAGACAACCGTTGTTGAGAAGTAGTCACCTGTTTTGACGACCGCAAAAACAGCATATCTGTTCCCAGAAGTCGCAAAGCACGATGGATTTCTGTCTGTACTGAAGTAAAGCGAAAGGCGAGATCGCTTGGTAGGTCGTCGCTTTCGAGGAGCATTACCTCTTCTTGAAAGACTTGTTGAACCTTCTGTAATTTTTCTGATATTGCAGTTACCCTAAAATTAGGCAACTCGACCTCTTCTCGCAACGCCAATAGAGTATCTAAAAACTTTTGATAAGAATTTTGATGTGATGTCGGTAACATAAGTAACCAGATCGCGCTAAAATTTGTTAAATCAATATAAATTTTTTTCGGGCGACTTGATTTTAAGCAAGTCGTCAAGTTAACTAAATCGTTAAAAGAAGCTTTTGATTTTTGAAGCTATGGCTGTTTCTGGTGTTAAAGAATAGGAAAACACGCCAGCAGTATGAGGCTTAAACTAACTCAAATAGTTCGCCCTCGATCGATTAATCGATCTTGAACACTCTAAAGCTATCTATAGCCTACTAATTTATCCAACAAGAGCCTTCTATGAACGCATCTACCGTCACTTTACCTAATACTGCTGCTATCTCAACAACTGAGACGGAAACGACTCAAAAAAACGAGCTAAGGCTTCCCAATTGGCTGCAAGAATGTTTAATTGCTTATCAGACCAACTCAGAGGACGAACCTGCGGAAGAAGTCGATCTAATTTGCAGGGCATTTAATTTTGCCTATCAGTTGCACGAAGGTCAATACCGAAAATCGGGAGAACCTTATATCGCTCATCCCATTGCTGTAGCCAGTTTGCTGCGGGATCTGGGAGGAGATAAAGCAATGATAGCAGCGGGATTTTTACACGATGTTGTCGAAGATACAGATGTGACTATCGAAGAGATAGAAGAAAGGTTTGGGGCGGAAGTACGCCATCTCGTCGAAGGAGTCACAAAACTTTCCAAATTCAACTTTTCTAGTACAACCGAACGCCAAGCAGAGAACTTTCGCCGCATGTTTTTGGCGATGGCGCAGGATATTCGCGTTATTGTGGTCAAACTTGCAGATAGACTGCATAATATGCGCACTTTAGAGCATCTCAAACAAGACAAGCAGCGCAGTATTGCATTAGAAACGCGAGAAATCTTTGCACCTTTAGCTAATCGCTTGGGGATCGGGCGTTTGAAGTGGGAATTAGAGGATTTAGCCTTTAAATACTTAGAACAGGAAGCCTATCGAGAAATTCAAGCTTTTGTGGCTGAAAAAAGGGACGATCGCGAGGCGAGAATAGAAACAGTATCGCAAAAATTGCGCGATCGCTTTAAAAAATTAGGCATTCATCTTTTGGAAATCAAAGGACGACCCAAACACCTCTACGGCATTTACCAGAAGATGCAACGGCAGCACAAAGAATTTCAAGAAATTTACGATCTCGCAGCCGTAAGAATTATCGTAGATACAAAAGATGAATGCTATCGCTCTCTGGCCGTCATTCACGATGCCTTCAAACCCATACCAGGTCGCTTTAAAGATTATATCGGACTCCCCAAACCCAACCGCTATCAATCCTTACATACCACAGTAGTCGGTTTAAACGGTCGCCCGATGGAAGTGCAGATACGGACGCAGGAAATGCACCACATCGCCGAATACGGGATTGCTGCCCATTGGAAGTATAAAGAAACGGGAGGCTCTAATCTCTCCCAATTATCCCAAGAAGACGATAAATTTACTTGGTTGCGTCAGCTACTAGAGTGGCAAAACGATCTCAAAGACGCACAAGAATACGTCGATAATCTCAAAGATAATTTGTTTGACGATGACGTTTACGTTTTTACGCCCAAAGGAGATGTCGTCGCTTTAGCGCATGGAGCAACGCCAGTTGATTTTGCCTATCACATCCATACAGAAGTCGGACATCACATGAAAGGGGCGCGGATTAACGGACGTTGGTCGGTACTGGATATCCCTTTACAAAATGGCGACATTGTAGAGATTGTCACTCAGAAAAACGCTCGCCCTAGCTTAGATTGGCTTAACTTCGTCGTTACGCCAAGCGCTCGCAACCGCATACGTCAATGGTACAAGCGATCGCGCCGAGAAGAAAACCTCGCACGCGGACGCGAATTAATGGAAAAAGAACTCGGCAAAAGCGGTTTAGAAGCCTTGCTCAAATCCGAACCCATGCACGCAGTAGCCGAACGATGTAACTATCAAACCGTTGACGATTTGTTAGCAGCATTGGGTTATGGAGAAATCACCTTAAATCAAGTCGTTAACCGACTGCGAGAAATCACTATTAAAACGCAACAGCCAGAGATAGTTGCGAACGAACCTGCCGAGTTACTCGCCCAAACGCAATCTCGTCACGTAACTAGCCCTCCAACGAGTAAATCGCCCATCGCTGGTGTTGAAGGACTGCTATATTACATTGCCAAATGCTGTAATCCCATTCCAGGCGAACCGATTATCGGCGTAGTGACGCGCAGTTCTAAAGGAATTTCGATTCATCGTCAAGGATGTCCCAATTCCGAGAATACCCCTGGAGAACGACTGATCCCCGTTAAGTGGAATCCCACAGATGCAAACGGAAGACCCCAAACTTATCCAGTCGATATTCTTATCGAAGTCCTCGATCGCGTAGGAGTCCTCAAAGATATCCTATCTCGCTTAAGCGATCAAAACATTAACGTTCGCAATGCAGGTGTTAAAACAGCTAATGGAACCGCGTTTATTTCTTTGAGTATAGACATTCAAGATTGCCAACAACTCGATCGCATCATTAATCAGATCAAAAATATGAGCGATGTTCTCGATCTGCGTCGGGTTGGTCAAGTCGATGGAAATTAACCGTTAGTCGCTAACTCGACCGAGTTCTACCCACTCATCCTACGTCAGAAAACTTTTGACTTAATAGTTTTTTAAAAACCAAGCAGCCACGCGATCGCTTTTGCCGTCTATGCTTAGAGATAGCCGTCTTGAATTAACTCCTTATGCTGACCCATCATCGCCGACCAATCTGTTTATCCCTCATTTCAACCGATCTCCCCATTTGTTCGACGATTGAAACCGCAGCAACGTTATATCAAAAGGATAGACAGAGATTTCATCTACTCTTTTATCAGTCAGAAAACAGTCAGCAAGACAGTCAACTTCCAAAAAACCCCGCAAAAACCAACGAAAACCTGTTATGGTTAGAAATCTCGCCCTATCGAGCAATTATGACCATGCAGGGCAAAGAAAAGTTAGCTTATCGACATTTTTGGGAGAAAGGCATTTACGGAATGAGCCGTTATTGGCTTAATTGTAAGGAATCTCAAGCAAGTGACTCTCTCCGCTTGCGGAACTATACAAGAAGTTTGCAACTAGAAGGTTTTCCCCTACCGACCAATTTACGAGTCGAATATGAATTGTGGTCGGAAAAAGTTCAGTTAGGTCACTACATCTTGCATCTTGAAATTTATCATTGATGGCGATCGGAGATTGGTGATTTGGATTATTTACAAAACCTCATTAATTGTTTCAATATCCCGATATTCCAGTCCCCACTAACCTACCGATTATCGATTTGAGCGCGTTGTAAACGACCGGAAAAATCGACATAAACCGTCTTCCACTCGCTAAAAACATCTAACGCTGCACTTCCTGCTTCTCGATGACCGTTTCCCGTTTGTTTGACTCCCCCAAAAGGAAGATGCACCTCTGCACCGATAGTCGGGCCGTTGATATAAGTAATTCCCGCTTCGACATCTCGCATCGCTTGAAAAGCGCGGTTGACATCGCGAGTATATATAGAAGAAGAAAGACCGTAAGGCGTATCGTTAAGAATTGCGATCGCATCCTCAAACGAATCCACTTCCAGCAACGATACCACCGGGCCAAAAATTTCTTCGCGAGCCACTCGCATCTGAGGTTTTACCGCATCGAATATAGTAGGCTGGAAAAAATAACCATATTGTAAGTCTTCATCGCGCGCAATGTCTCCCCCAATTAAGATTTTTGCTCCTTCATCGCGGGCAACTCCTACATATCGCCTGACTCTTTCTCGTTGCGACGAATTAATTAACGGCCCCACATCCGTTTCTGAGTCAATACCAGCCCCTAATTTCAACTGAGCCGTTTTTTCTAACAATTTTTCTGTAAACGCTGCTTTGATATCGCGATGCAAAATCAAACGGCTAGTCGCAGTACACCGCTGTCCGGTCGTACCAAAAGCGCCCCAAAGTGCCCCTTCTAATGCTAAATCTAAGTCAGCATCTTCCATCACGACTTGAGCATTTTTTCCCCCCATTTCCAGACAAACGCGCTTGTAAGTACGTCCGGCAATTTCTCCAACTTCTGCACCCGTTTTAGACGACCCCGTAAAAGAAACCAAGTCAATTCCTGGATGCGCGACCAACTCTCTCCCAATTTCCCCGCCAGAACCGTGTATTAAATTTACAACTCCCGGCGGAAACCCAGCTTCGTGGAAGGTTTGAATTAATAGCGTAGCGCAAGCAGGAGTATCCTTGGCTGGTTTGAGGATAATAGTGTTGCCGCAAACCAGCGCAGGCATAGCTTTCCAACAGGGAATCGCCAGCGGAAAATTCCAAGGTGTAATCAAAGCACACACGCCGACAGGCATCCGCACCGTCATCGCAAACTTGTCAGCGAGTTCCGATGGCGTTGTTACCCCAAATAAACGACGACCTTCTCCGGCATAGTAAAAAGCACAATCAATTCCCTCTTGTACGTCGCCTCTTGCTTCTGTCAAAGGTTTTCCCATCTCGCGAGACATCAAATAAGCGAATTCTTCTTTTTTGAGCAATAATAATTCGCTTACTCGAAAGATTAATTCTGCTCTGGCTGGCGCGGGAACTAATCGCCAGCTATGATAGGCTTGACGTGCAGCCTCAACCGCAGCATCAACATCGCTAGTTGTAGAACGAGGAAAGGTGGCGACGAGTTCGCGCCAATCGGCAGGATTGCGGCTTTCTGCGGTATCTCTCGTATTTGAGGGGAGCCATTGACCGTTAATATAATTAAGGCAAGTTACTGGGGATGTTTGCATATGCCCGCTCTAAATGTAGACGCATTTGTGCCTTATGATATCAGTGACCAGTGACCAGTGACCAATTATCAGTTATCAGTTATTAGTTTTTTCTCCTCCTATACTCTTGAACTCCTAAATGCTAATAACTAGACCTTTTGTAATGCGAATGAATTGTTATCGAAGTCTAACAATTGACTAACGTGGCTGAGTCCTTAACTTTTAATTTTTAAAATCAAATAAAAAAATAATCGTCTCACTCAGGATTGATATGAACTCCTCCTTACACAACATCGAAGCTTTTCTCCCGATTTCTCCGACCCTTGCTACTTCTGGACAACCGACTACCGAACAGTTTGCAGATATTGCATCGGCAGGTTACAGTCTAGTTATCAATCTTGCCACTCCCGCTTCAAGTAACTGGAATCGAGATGAAAATGCGATCGCGCAAAGCTTGGGAATGAAATATGTTAGTATTCCTATCGATTGGGAATATCCTACGCTAAGCGACTTTGAAAACCTTGCGGATTTACTAGATGAAAATTCAGAACGCAAGACTTGGGTACATTGTGCCAAAAATATGCGTGTCTCCGCGATGATTTATCTCTATCATCGACTTCGTAAAAACTACACCGAAGAAACTTCTCGTCGCTATCTCGAACAAATCTGGCAACCTAACGAAGTCTGGCAAAATTTTATTGATGCAACGATAGAACTTTATACAGGGTAATTTTGAGTTAGGTCATAATCAAAAATAAGATGACTATCTCAATAAACTAATGCAAACACTACAGCTACCATCAGGAAAAGAAATCCCCATTCTCGGACAAGGTACGTGACGCATGGGCGAAAAAGCCAGTCAGAAACAATCTTTCTTGAACAATTTTAAATATTTTGACAACTCTAATCAAATGCTCCACAAAAATACGATTGGATGATAAATTTTTATTGCTTCTTTTTGTAGCTCAGTTAATTCTCCGTTTTAGGCTTTTTCAAGGGAGCAACCAGCCAAGATAGAGACGCGATATATCGCGTCTCTACAGTATTATTCTATATAGGGCGCTTTTTTGCGTCTAAATGGATATCTTGATATCCATTTGAGCTAAGCAATAATACTTAAATCTGGTCGCGACCGTAACCAGAAAGCCTTAAATCTGTTAAGCGGGCGGCGAGAATCGAACTCGCATCATTAGCTTGGAAGGCTAAGGTTTTACCACTAAACTACGCCCGCAAAGAAGGTTTTAAAATTCAACCTTTTCTAGATTAGCATAATTCTGCCTGTTGTAAACTAAATTTATAGATAATTTCTCATCATCGTTTTAGCATTCGTGCCATATCTCGCTCGTCTTGACGACGTTTGAGAGTTTCGCGCTTATCGTGTAACTTCTTACCTCGTCCGAGTCCTATACTAATTTTGACCCAACTACCTTTGAAATACATTTTCAACGGAACTAACGTCAATCCTTTCTGTTCTACTTGCCCGATTAACTTACTAATTTCTTTACGGTTTAGTAGTAGTTTGCGAGTGCGACGAGGGTCGTGGTTAAAATACTGTCCGCTAGCTTCGTAAGGAGAGATATGAACGTTGAGCAATAACGCTTCTCCATTGCGGATCAAAGCATAACCATCCCGCAGGTTAACCTTTCCAGCACGAATAGCTTTAACCTCAGTTCCTACTAGCTGAATTCCCGCCTCATAAGTTTCTAGAATCTCATAGAGATGACGAGCTTGGCGGTTATCGCTGACAATCTTAATTTTGTCGTTTCGATCGCTCATAATGTTTCTAGCATAACATTACCAAGAATTTTATACAGAGATATGTTTGCACTCGAATTGATTGGCGATCGCTAAACCAGTTCTAGATACTAAAAATTAAGTATTGACATGAAAAAGAAAAAGGTCAAGATCGGATAAAAAGAGGTAGAAATAGATAGCCCGCTACTTAAATAATCGATTCGACCTATGCAAAGCAGTATGACATTGAGCAGTATTGTTGGGTTATTCAGTGCGATGGTTATCCTGGCTTCTATTCCCAGTATTAGCGTATTGACTGTCTCTACCAGATCGGCTACATCTGGATTTATTCATGGTGTTTTCACAACCCTAGGGATAGTGGTTGGCGATATTATTTTCATAATCTTAGCCATTTGGGGATTATCGTTTCTTGCCCAAACGATGGGAAGTCTATTCTTTTTAATAAAATATTTTGGTGGCGCTTATCTGATCTGGCTAGGAATAAGATTATGTAGGTCAAAATCAAAGAATGTAGAAACGGGAGAGGTTGTTAAATTCTCTTTAATGTCGAGTTTTCTAACTGGATTATCGATTACATTGGGCGATCAAAAAGCGACCTTATTTTATTTGGGTTTTTTCCCAGCTTTTCTCGATCTTTCTAAGATATCTTATCTGGATACGATCGTTGTTATCGTGATTACTATAGTAGCGGTAGGCGGTGTAAAACTTGTTTATGCGTTTATGGGGGATAGAGCTAGAGCGCTTATTGGTTCTAAAACAAGAAAAGGAATCAATATTACCGCTGGCTGTGTCATGATTGCCGTTGGAATGTTTTTGGTAATAAAAACTTAATTAAGTCCATCAAAGATTGAGGTTATTGTTTCTTGAAAATTTATAATGTCTATTTTCTGGATTCTCAATTAACGACGAATCTAGCCTACCAAGCAACAATATTGAGATAATGATAGTGAATGAGGCTGCTATCCAAATTATTGAAGTTTTTGTAAATCCATCCCCGTAATACAGAGTAACCGTAGATGCCCCATCTCCACGTAATAGCATTGTAAATAGCTCTTTACTTCGATAGGCGCGATCGCGATCGCCAATATAATCATTCACCTCAATCACTTGACTATCGGTTTTGAAATCGAGCCTATATTCGTCGGGATATTCGCTTCCTCCCTCAGATTTTCGGATATTTACGGCCAGTAACTTAAATTCTGAATTTTCAGAGCCTAATCCCAAAAAAGCTGATTGTTTATGTTGACAAATAACTTCGCGATTAATCGATCGCACGCAAGAAATCGAGTTAACCTTGTTCCAATTTGATGCTCTGAGTGGTTGCATTATCAAGTGGGAAAAACCACTACCAACAATAAAAAAAATAATAAGGCTTTTGAAAATTTGCATATCGATCAAAGTATTAAGAAAAATAAGAAACTAAAAGCAAAGTAGAGGCAAGCTTCCATCCAAGAGGAAAATTTTCTCCCAAACCAAAAAGACATTCATGTAATCCATTAATCTAACTATTTATTAGGCTGAAACTTTTTGGAGATGCACCCAAAAACATAAATCTTTTATTACATGCTCGCCATTGCTAAACGATCGCGAAACTCCTCGACAACGCGATTCAATCCGACTGAATTGGAAGCTTTAAATAAAATGCGATCGCCCGATTGCGCTATTTCTATCAACCGTTTTACTAATTCGTCGCGGTCTTGAAAACACTCGCTAGATATCCCCAATGCGCCTTCTGCGATGGCTTCAGTTTCTGGGTCGTCAACTAAAACAAATAATTGCTCGATTCCCAATTCTTTGACCTTCTCGCCCACTTGACGATGAAATTGGGGCGATCGCTCTCCAAGTTCTTTCATCGTGCCTAACACGGCAATATGGCGCTTTCCAGGCGTTTCTTTAAGCAGGTGTAGGGCGGCTAGCATCGATTCCAAACCTGCATTGTAAGTTTCATCTAAAATAGAAATATCATGGGGCATATCGTAACGTCGCGATCGCCCGCCCGGTAAATTTACGGTCAATCCTTGCATCAAGGAAGTCCAATCGACGTTAAGGACTTTCGCTACCGCTAAAGCACCTAAGTAATTTAAAGCGTTGTGACGACCGGATAAAGGTAAAGGAAAATCTTTGCCTTCTACTCTTAAGGTTTGAGAATCGATTAATTCTCCTTTTAAATCGCCTCCTTCCAACCCATAAGTAATTGTTTCTCCTCTCCATACCTTTGCAGCCGTCTTTTGTAGAAGTGGGTTGTCGTGATTTAAGATGGCGATGCTCGTGTTAGGCATTTCTGCCAGTAACTCGCATTTTGCCTGGGCGATCGCTTCTTCCGATCCCAGTCGTCCGATGTGTGCCGTTCCCACATTCGTAATCATACCTACGGTCGGACAAGTAATTTGTGCGAGTAATGCAATTTCTCCACTCGCTCGCATTGCCATTTCGATGACGGCAAAATCATGACTGCTTTCGAGTTGGAGTAATGTTTTTGGAACGCCAATTTCGTTGTTGTAATTTGCCTGAGTTTTGTGAACGTTGCCTTGGATGGATAAAACACTAGAAATTAGCTCTTTAGTCGTGGTTTTTCCTACAGATCCCGTAACGGCAATGACGGGAATGTTAAAGCGATCGCGCCACCAACGAGCAAGTTTTTGATAGGCTTCTAGGGAATTTTTAACTTGAAATTGAGGGATTTGTTTAGATGAGTTAGTTAAAATCTGCTTTTGAACGATCGCAGCGATCGCACCTTTTTCTATAGCAGTTTTAACAAAATTATGACCGTCAAAATTCTCTCCTGCTAATGCTAAAAATATTTCTCCTTCAGCAACCCGGCGACTATCAGTAGTAATTCCAGTGACATTTATTCCCTGGTAATTATCTACTATATTTTGGGTTTTGGCATCGATAATTTCACGGATTTGAGTAAGAGGAATTTGTAAAGTCATACGAGAAAATATTTACTTGATTTCTGGGATTGTTTTTCTTATCAGATTATTTTTTAATAGAAGCGATAGAGATCGTATGAATATAGCGATCGCGATCGCATCCAAATTGTTTCTTTATCTTTATTGTTAGAAATAGAGAAAGTGTTGGTTAGCGCGATTAGACCTCAATCCAGTCGTCAGACGACCTTTCATTATCTATCAAAAAGGATATTTTTAGATTTCTTTAGCTGAAGTCTGGACAAGCTGTAAGCTAATCAATTTACTAAATTACACTAACTAATATTTCTACGGCTCTTATAAAGTAGAAAGGAAAAACCGAGCGCCATGAACGGATTATCAAGAAAACCTGTTGACCGCCAACAAATACAACAAGCCGAACAAACGATATACGATTACTTGCTCGAATCCGTTCAAAGACAATCCCCAGAGCAAGTCTTAGATATTTTTCGCCGTCTGTTTATTGAAGGGAGAAGCACCGGAGAAGCTCCTGTATATTTTGCCTTAGAAAAGATCGTCAAATCTAGAGGTACGCAAGAACATTTTAACTTTTTCTTCAATCGCTGCTGCTATATCATCATCAATCGCTGGCAGATGCAGCCTAACTCTCAATTATTAATTCCCGAAATGATAAGGCTGTTCGAGAATCTCTCGCCAGGATTTAACGGTTATCCTACTACGGCTAATGTTTTGCGACAGTTGGTAATCAATTTCACCAAGGACGAGCAATATTTAAAGTTGCAGCGTCTCGGACGAGTGATGATTGGCAAACCAAACAGTGCTAGTTCGGTTGGGAATTTAATACATCGCTATCCCTATCTCTACGATCACTGTTTGTTAGGGGACAATAGTTCTTCGGAAGATCAAAAACCATTCAGCGCATTAAAACTCAGCTAGAACATGGTTTTGAGATTAATCTATCGAAATATGTAACCTATCAAGTAAGACTCGCGCAAACGGCTCGTAATTCCAATTTATCAACGATAATTCGTCCGGTTGATAATCCGACTTTGTTAAGCGATCGCGAATTAAATCGGGCACTATCTCATTATATCGGCCCGGTTGAAGGTGGCTCTACTTACAAAGATATCTCTCATAGCTTCCTCAACCACAGCAGTTATGCACCTACGTATAAATCTTTTAAAGACGAACTATACGAATATATTCTTAGTTCTGTGGAGCCTAAATACGGAAAAGGCCAATTTAACAAAAAACTTTATCAACACTTACAAAATACCCTACCGCAATTCGATACCCAGAAACCTAATGAGTTTCTGATTATGCGTACTTCGAGCCAGTTGTTTAATTTCCTGGTAGTAGACAGCGCCCACAAACCCGATCATTATGTTTTTATCGATCTTATTACTAACATGGGAGTGACTCGGACTGTTGGGTTATTACTCAAAGTTGCGCTCATGTCTGGAAAAGTTAAACCTTATCTAGAAAAACGATTCTCAATTCTATTTAACCATTATGAATCTTTTACTAAAGATGGCGTTCCTTGGTTAGTCAAAACCCTAGAAAGCCTTCATGTAGCGTTTAGCGTTCATTTTGGTAAAGCGGATGTATCTTGTCTCAAGCAAGTACAGGTTCGATAATGGGGGAAAGGGAAAAGAGAGATAAAAGTTTTCACCACTCACCTAAGAAGCATATTTTGCGATCTGTGCAAAAGTTTTAATGAATAAATTTAACGATTATTATGCAATTAATACATAATTGATTGGTAATTCTCGTCTTAATTCTTCAAAATTGAGGTAAGTAATGTTCGAGTAGAAAAAGCTGTTAGCGATCGCTGGTGGTTTTTGGTAGCTGAACGCAAGTTACAACCTCATCAAATATGCACAACTCATTAAAAAACGCCGTTTCCGCAAGCGTTGAAAATAATTGGTCGCAAGTTGCTTACTATCTACAAAACCTTGTCTCGGATAGCCAAATTCAATTAAATAAAGAAGAAAAGCAAACAGCTATTGAATTAACCCTAAAAGTTTTGATTGATGGAGACTTTCAGCAAAAATGGGAAATTGCTAAAGTTTTTCCCAAACTTGGAAAACTGCGATCGCGCCATTAATCGAACTATTAGAAAGCGAAGAAGCCGAGTTAGAAACTCGTTGGTTTGTTTGTCGGATTTTGAGCGAATTGAACCATCCAACTTGCGCGATCGCCCTTGCTAATTTACTGCGTAACGCAGAAGATGAAGAATTATCGATGATGGCATCCCAAGCACTCGCTAATCTTGGGACTGCTGCTATTGAAGCGTTGCGAGAGTTGCTACAAGTAGAAGAATCTCGATTATTGGTAGTACAAGCACTCTCTCAAATTCGACGCTTTGAAATTGTCGAGCCATTACTAGAAGTTGTCAACGATCCTTCTCCTGAAATCCGCACGATTGCCATTGAAGCACTCGGAAGCTTTCATGACGAGCAAATTTTATCAGTTTTAGTTGCTGCTTTAAAAGATACTGCTCCCTCAGTAAGAAAAGAAGCCGCGATCGCGATCGGATTGAGAACTTCGCAATTTAAACTTGTAGAACAACTCAAACCCTTACTATACGATCTAAATATCGAAGTCTGCCAACAAGCCGCGATCGCGTTGGGAAGAATGGGAACCGATACATCGGCTGACGAACTGTTTAAGGTACTTCAATCGCCTCTTACACCTGTTATCCTAAAATTGACGCTCGTGCGATCGCTGAGTTGGATGGAAACCGCACCCTCTTTAAATTATTTACAAGAAGGATTAGAATCACAAGAAGGGGAAGTTTGTCAAGAAATTGTTACCGTTTTAGGACGCATAGAAACATCGGGATTGAGGAAAAAAGCCACTCAAATTTTAATTAAATTTTTCTCATCCGAATCAACAATAGTTCGACAAACTCCAATAAAACAAGCTTTAGTAATGTCTTTAGGAGAACTCGGACAGCCAGAAGCGATCGAACTCTTACAAAAACTTGCAGAAGATGAAGATAAGATTGTTAGATTACACGCGATCGCAGCCCTGAAAAAATATTGCTCTGTCGTGTGATTGGGAGTAGGGGAGAACATTTACTACTAAACTCCAAACTCCTGAACTACCGAACTCCTAATTTTCATCCGTCCTCCTCGCTTCGCTATCGAAGAGGCGGGTTCATCATTCATCATTCATAATTAACCAACTCTTGCTCCTTGAGATTCTAAAGCTAGAATCTGAACGTCTGCAACGATACCTTCATTTTTCCATGCTTCTTGCATAGCTGAAGCAACCGAGAAAGAGCGATCGCGATCTGTTAATGCCAGTAACGTCGGGCCAGCACCGCTAATAACCATTCCAAACGCACCCGCAGATAAAGCCGCCGCTTTAACCGTTTCGTAACCGCGAATTAATCCTTGACGGTAGGGTTGATGTAGCTTGTCTTCCATCGCCACGCGCAACCAATCTTCTCGTCCCGTTTCTAAACCCCTCAAAAGCAATCCCAGACGCGCGATATTAAAAATCGCATCGCTGCGGCTAATTTGCGCGGGAAGAACCGATCGCGCCTCTTCAGTAGACAGTTCAAAATCAGGAATCGCTACCACGGGGACGATTTCATCATGCCAAGGGATTTCGCAAACTTGCCAATTACCAGCCTCACCCGTAGATAATCGACAGTTACCCAGCAATGCAGGAACCACATTATCGGGATGTCCTTCCATTGCGATCGCGAGTTCCATTACTTCCTTAGTGTCTAAAGGCGTTCCTGTAAGCTGATTTGCCCCTACTAAACCGCCTACAATTGCCGTCGCCGAACTCCCTAACCCCCTTGCCAAGGGTACGCCTAATTGAATCTCAATAGCAACCTTTGGGGGTGTTTTTCCCAAATACTGATACAACTTGACGAAAGATTGGTAGAGAAGGTTATTGCGATCGGTGCTAACTCGATCTGCTTCTGTCCCCCGAACGGTAATCTTAACATCTTCATCTGTATCTGAGAGCACAGTAAATTGAAATTGGTTATAAAGCGTTAAAGCTGCACCAATAGAGTCAAAACCAGGCCCAAGATTGGCAGTTGTCGCAGGAACGGTAATGATGATGTCGTTAGTCATTGAAGTGGGGGTGTAGGGGTGTAGGAGAGACTAAAGCTTGCCTCAAATTTTCATAATTCATCATTCATAATTCATAATTCCAAAGTTCTCGTCCTTTAGGTGTTGCTAGTTCGGAAACGCCAGCTTCGATTAAAGCGCGATCGCGAATTCGACAAGAATCGCACAATCCGCAGGGTTTCTCTTCTCCTAGATAACACGACCAGGTATCTTGGATGGGAACGCCCAAACGCAAAGCGCGAAGCACAATCTCGACTTTTGAATCTTTTACCAACGGAGCAACTAATCGAGGTGCTTTCCCTTCTATGCCAACTTTGGAAGAAAGATTGGCGAGGTGTTGGTAAGCTTCTAGATATTCTGGACGACAGTCGGGATAACCAGAATAGTCTACCGCATTAATGCCTAAATAAATCGCTGTAGCTTCTTTGGCTTCAGCTAGAGAAAGCGCGATCGCAATAAATACAGTATTTCTTCCAGGAACGTATGTAGTAGGGATGATATCGGGTTTGACTCCATCTTGGGGCAAAGCAATTGATTCGTCGGTTAAAGCCGAACCGCCCCACTGCGATAAATTAACATCAACGGTATAGTGTTCTTTAATGCCTAAAGTCTTGGCAATTTTTGTGGCGGCTTGCAATTCTTTTTCGTGGCGCTGACCGTAACGAAACGATAAAGCGATTACTTCGTATCCGTCTGCGATCGCGATCGCTGCTGTTGTGGCGGAGTCTACTCCTCCAGATAATAATACTACTGCTTTTGAACTCAACACAAAACCTCTGTTCGCTTCATCAGGAGAAGCTTAATTATAAAATCTATACAACGATCCTAAAAATTTTTCCGATCGCTGAAAAAGAGCGCGATTGTCTTTTCTATTGTAAAAAACGAACGTGACGCATTTGTACCATCGCGCGTTTTAGAGGGCGTAAAATTGGATGCCACGTTGGAGGTTTAAGCTTTAAATCAATATGGCGTGCAATTTCTTCTGCAACCAACTCGATACTTTTCCCTTCCGTATCGAGATGAAATTTAAATTTTTCATCCGATAAAGACGCTAGACAACGATCTAGCTGACGCGCACCCCAAGAATTTGTTCCATCGCCCCGCTTACGCAACCGACGCAGAATGGTTTCGCGAGAAGCAAGTAAGGTAAAATGATGCACGTGTAAGCCTGTTTTACGCAATGCGCCTACAGTTTGGTCGTAATACTCAGGATTTACAATGGTCATTGGTACGACGATCGTACTTGTATAATTTTCGGCAACGTATCGCAATCCTTCATAGGTTAACTTGCGCCACAATCGATGGTCTTGAAAGTCCGATTTCCGTACTTCTGGTGGTACAACCTTGCCAAGAAAAAAGCCAATTTGTTCGGGATCGAACACAAGACTATCAGGAATACGACTGTGTAATTCAAAAGCTGTTTGTGTTTTGCCAGCACCAAAAGCACCATTCAACCAAATAATCATACCTCCGGTTCGATTCCTGCGGCGCGTAACTGTGCTGCTAGTCGTTCAGCGCGTTGCCTCTCCCTTACAGCTAATTCTAACCCCCATAGTAACAATTCTCCTTGCTCGTTCCACCAACGCAACCAGTTACCCGTCCGATTTTCTTTTGTCCCTTCCCATACGCCTAAAAACAAACCGATTTCATCAATTCGGTAGCGATTATTGGCATCGGATTGTTGCAATTGGTAGCGTCCTGAATCATTTAACCGATAAACTTCTAACGCGCCTGTATCTGGATCGAAAATAACATAGTTGGGAACTTGCAAGATTTGCTCGTAAAAGAACCATTTCCCAGGCGGATAGGTAGGTTTTATCGAGTATTCGCTACCGTCGGTATCCGAGAGGAATTCCATCACAATTGTAGGAATATCGCCTTGGGTGCGCGGCGTATAACTGCGCTTGACTTCTTCTCGCGAAACACTAATAGATGGCACATAAGCCCAATCTGGCGCTTTTACTACTATCTTGCCGTCTACGGTGGCACAGATGCCATAGTTAGTAGCAATTAAGGCATTAACTAGTAATTTGTTTGCACTCTCTAAGCTATCCGTTAATGCCAACGCTAGGACAGGTTGAGCGATATTCTCTACTGGTTCGTTGTCTAAGACATATTTATCGGGTAACTTTTCCCAAGTGATGGTGAAATTAACAGGACTGGTTAGCATTATCTAACTCCTAAAAATTTATGCGTTTGCAAGCTAATTCTCCATTGGGGATGCTGCAAGACGTAATCAAAGATTAATTGCTGACTTTCAGGCGTATTCCATTCCGGTTGCAAATATTTTACGGCTTCTGGAGGAATTGTACTCGCTTGTTGTTCTGCCCATTGTAAATCTTCTGTATTGGCGACTACAACCTTGAGTTCGTTGACGCGATCGCGAATACTTTGATGAGGTAATTTATATCGTTTCGGCGAAAATGTTACCCAGTCAAACTCCCCGCTAAACGGATGCGCGCCAGAGGTTTCTAAATGTACTCTCAATCCCAACTCCCGCAGATGTTGCGTTAATGGGTTGAGATCGTGCATTAACGGTTCTCCCCCAGTGATAACCACGATCGCAAGATTGACAATTTTTACTTCTTGTGCTATGGAAAGGGGCGATCGCATAGGATGGCGTTTAGCATTCCAAGACTCTTTTTGGTCGCACCAAGGACAATAAACGTCGCATCCCCCCAAGCGAATAAAAAAGGCACTGACCCCCGCCCAAGCGCCTTCTCCCTGGACTGAGTGAAAGGTTTCAACAATAGGATAAGTAATGGTTTCGAGAATAGTTGCTTTCATATCTTTAATTTTAAGGCTTAAAACTATCGAGAAACTAAAGGAAAGCAGTATGAGCGCGATCGCAATCTGGTTAGGTTAGATTTGTATTAATTAAAAACCTGACGGGATTCTAAATGCGCTTCAATTTCCTGGCGATCGCGCCAAACGGGACGCAATTCCCCGCGAGAATATAAAGGAAGCTGATCGCCAACGTGAGAAGAGTTGGGTTGGGTTGCATTGCCGTAAACGGTTAAGGCTTTCGCTTTAATCGGATTGGAAAATTCTATTGCAGCAATATAACTATCTCCCGAAACGACTTGAAAGCGTTCGTCCTTAGTACTGACAAGATCGAGGACTCGAAAGCTTCCCAAAGAGCCAGGAGCGCCGCTAGCCGGCAAATCTTGCTTGCCATAGCGCAACCTTACTACTTCGCCCCAAGAGACATCGAGAGAGCCATAAAGCAGTTTGACTTGAGCGGCAACTCCTTCTAAAATAGCTAAAGCATTATTAACGTCGGCCAATCCTGTGGGAGTGCTTAAAGCTTCTTTATCGTTCCAAGGTCTAGAGAATAGTTTGGAAGTTTGTATCGTTTTCGCCCACAAGGTAAATAAAACCGCTCCTTTACTATCGGCATTGGTTTGACGATCCCAATCTTTTAGCACTTGTGCGGCTTCGAGTCCAATAGGATTGGAGAGCAAGCGTGCGGCAGGAATGAGATATTCTAGAATGCGATCGGCGAGTTCTAAGCGAGAAGAAAACTTGCGATCGCACATTTGCTCGAAACTAAGTTTCTCTGATTCTTGCAATAGTTGAATGGATCGCTGAGAACGAAAAATATCGCTTGCTTCGCCCAAGGATGCAGGCGCAAGATAAGCAGGATATTTTTTGGGATCGAGTAAGCTAGGGAAGGTACTCGTCCAAGGTGGATCGTTGGTATTTTGCAGCCAACCATTTGCTGGATCGAGTAGGCGCGGCAAATCTTTATAATCGAGATATTTCGTCCATAGAGTTTTAGACGTATCGCCAGGGATAATGCCTTGCCAATAGTTCCAATCGCCTGTATTTCTGACGGGAACTTGACCGTTGAAGACGTAGAGAATGTGTCCTCGGCGATCGCCATAAATAATATTAAATAAAGGAATCTGCAAGGGTTGCACTGCTGCTTCAAATTCTTGCAGATTTTTAGCGGTTGCCATTTGCCAAAGTTGCTTTACTCCATTGGGGCGATCCAATCCCGCAACTCGTAGGGCAAAGGCTTTATCGTTTTGTTTGGTAATAACGGTTCCCTGAATCGATCGCTCGATCTGAAATTGTTCTTCAATAAATTTGCCATTACTTTGTCTTATCTTAATGGTTTGGCTTTCGCGTTCAAAAGGCCGTACTTCGCCATCCAAAAGATAGCCATCATCTTTTAACGTTAGTTGATAAATATCTGCCCCATCGATAGGATTGACCGTTACCGTCCAACCGAGATCGTTATTAAATGCGATCGCTAAAACGGGCATCCCTACTAATGTAGCGCCATAAGCATCGATATTCGGTGCGGATAGTTGCGCTTCGTACCATAGAAACAAATCCGTCCAAGGAAGGTGAGGATTTGCGAGTAACATTGCGTTACTGCTAGCAGAATGTGTGGGTGCGATCGCCCAAGCATTAGATCCGCCTTGGGTGGGGGAGGTTTTTAGCGAAGCGATTTGTCTTGGATCGCTCAGAAAATGAAAATGAATGACTCGTTGGACGTGGGCGAGAATATCGACCCCAGTAATGGGTAGAACGGCTTTTAAGGGATCGTCAATTTCGGAGGGGTGTTTTTGAGCGTAATCGTTAATTCCTGCGGCAAAAGCGTTTAAATAGCCCTGTATTTGCTTATCTTGCCCATCGTACCATTGTTGCGCTCTGGCTGGGATGCCCATCATTCTAACATAGCGATCGCTAGACAGGTAAGAAGCTCCCCAATACTCGGCTGCGCGCCCTCTTGCCTGTCCGTACAATCGCAAAATTAAATTTCCGTGGCTTTGCGTTTGTGCCCAACCAAAAGCTTTGAAAAGTTCCTCGCTATTTTTTCCGTAAATGTGAGGTACGCCCCACTTATCCCAAAGAATTTCAGTCTGACCGATGCTAGCTACGGGTTGGTTGACGACAATACAAGCAACTAAGGTCAAACCGAGCAAGAGTAGAAAAAATCGCTTTAAGGGCATTTACTTTACATTTAAAATACTGCTTAAGAGATAATAATAGACTTTCTCGATTGAATTAAGCTTTCAGAAAAATGTAATTTAGTATCTCAACAATTAAAAATTAGGGATAATTACAATCGTCTTAACTTTAAGCGATCGCAAGCGATTAGAAAGCGTTATAGCTAAAAAACAGGCGATTTTGTTGAAATTTTCGATTTCAAATTTAACTGGATTTAAAGTAATAGAAAAACTAAAATTAGATCTCAATATAAAAGATATTCCAGTTATCATAATCTCATCAATGAAATTAGAAGCTTCATAATAAAAATGATTAGCAATCTTAACTACTGTCATTCTTTCTAAATACCATGTCTGTTGCCAGCAAGGGAGCGCATTTGTCAAATAAGCTTTGGTAAAGGCAAGATAATTTAGGTATTTTTGGGGAAAAAAGCTAATTAAATTCTGAATGCTGAATTATTTTCGATGGAAATTGCGTATAAATCTAAATTCTGAATTATTTAATCAAATTTGCCTTTGTTTGAAACTCAGAAATTAAGAAGTAGTAGCAACTATAATTATGAAAACTCAAAAAGCGGGTTCCAAAGTTAGCGGTAGTGAAAGCGATCGCATTATTTTAGTTGTAGATAATGATGATACTAATCGCTCTGTAGTTTCGCATCTTTTGAGTCAAGCAGACTATCAAGTCAAGGAAGCCACCACAGGGGCAGAAGCTTTAGAATTAGCTGCCGAACAACCCGATTTGATTATTTTAGAGATTAACTTGCCCGATATTAGCGGGCTTGAAGTTGGTCGGCAACTCAAAGCAGACCCAATAACTCGCTTAATTCCTGTATTGCATCTTTCGGCACAACAAACAACTTCTTTTGACAAAATTCAAGGATTAGATAATGGAGCAGATGGGTATTTAGTACATCCTGTCAACCCCCTAGAGTTAGTTGCCAATGTGAAAGCTTTGCTGAGAATTCGCCAAGTGGAACAGAAATTGCAGCAAAGCGAGCAAAAATTTCGCGCGATATTCGATCGCACTTTTCAATTTATTGGCTTGCTCGAAGTAGATGGCACGGTGATTGAATGCAATCAAACTTCGTTAGATTTTGCCGGACTCAAATTAGAAGATGTTGTAGGAAGACCGTTTTGGGAAACGCCTTGGTGGAGCGAGCGTCCTTCGGAGGACAGGGGGACAAGGGGGACAAGGGAGACAAGGGAGACAAGGGGGACAAGGGAGACAAGGAGGACAAGGAGGACAAGGGGGAC
>JAAUUT010000184.1 GCA_012031035.1 Candidatus Altimarinota bacterium
TATTCCGCCTATTGCGATCGCAAGTCTAAATTTTAGGTTAGCTCCATCTCAAACAAAATTAAAACGCAGAAACTGTTAAAGACTCAGAGAATCTACTCCTTTAACAATCCCAATCAATTCATCTACATCATCGCGATCGCGAAAAATTGCCGTACCAGCAGCTAAACCATCATCATAATCAACTAAACGATAGTCAGTTTTGTTGCCATGAAGTTGAATGACATCGCTATTTTGCCGAAAATCTTCTATTAACACATAATCATCTCTTCCAGACTCATCATAGTAAGATGCACTCGCCGTGCCTAAGATAAACGTATCGCTTGCCGAAGTTCCTGTTAGTTTACCCGTACTACTACCCGTTAAAGAATCGTAAGCTTTCGCCCTCAAAATACCGCTTCCTTCCATCGCAAGGAAGTTAATGCTTTCATCAGTGTGGTTAATTTCTGCGTCGCGACTCTTTTCTTCTTGTATGCTAATTTCAACTTGTTTGGTTGAAAGGTTTTGGTGTCGCAAACCAGCCGAATCTGACCCGTTGAAAGTGCCGATATTTGCAATAATTTGAGGATTTTTAGCAAAATTTTGCCTAAAATCAAGCTCGTACCAATCATCAGTAACGCGATCGCTCGTTTTCCCTGCTTGATAATTATAGCCGCTCCAATTGCCAGAACCGCCTGAGATCGCCATCCAGCCAATGGTTTCCTTAGCGTGTCTGCTATTCATCCGCGCTTCTTCTTCCTGCATGGATAACTGGAAACCCCTAGCGCTGACATTTTTTTGGCGCGTGTAAACAAAATCGGTTTCGTTATCGGTCTGGACTTGACTAAAAGTAACTGGGGCATTGGAGAAGTCGTTTTGAAAGTTGACACTTGCCCAATTAGCATTCGTCATGGCATTCGTGTTTATCTTACCAACTTCAAGCCGAGCGCCATTATTTAATTGCCAACTTCCTGTTTCTAAGACGACATAACTAAATCTTTCATTGCCATGTTTACCATCTTTGTAATAAGGTTCTTGAACGAAGACAGAAAAGCGATCGCTCTTGACATCAGTAATTCGTACAATAGCAGGATCGCTTTCGTTAGAGGAAAGCGGACTAACAAAAATGACAGGATTGTTATAGGTGCGATCGAAACGAATGGTTTGTAGGTTGCTATTGGCAGTAACGCGATCGAATTCTCCGATCGCGTTTGCTAAAGAGACATTGTTGCTATCTGGGCTTGAATTAACCTTGTTGTTGCTCGCTTTTTTTAAAATTGCTTCGCTTAGCGCCAATATATCGAGGCGTTTAAATGTTAGTCCCGTATTTTTTACATTGTCTTTTTCGTTGTCGCCATCGTTAATCTTTTTACCCGAAGAAACTAGCAGACTCTTTAACTCACCGATACTCAGTCGCCGTCCTAATTTTCGCACAGCTAGCTGTTGAGCCAATACGATCGCGCCTGCAACGTGAGGAGCCGCTTGACTGGTTCCTTGCAGCGTCATCGTACCCCCTTTGTGGTTTGCCGCAGTAATGGGAGCGCCTGGGGCAAAAATTGGGGTCAAGGTTTTGTGACGTTGAGAAAAGGGCGCAATGCGATCGGCTCCAGTAGAATAGGCTTTAGCACCGCTTCCATAGGAGCGACTGCCCATATTTGAGCTATACACTGCACCAACTCCAATAACATTGGGATCGGCAGCAGGAGAGGCTACACCTTGGGCACTGTTATAGGAATAAAACTCATTTCCTGCGGCAGCAACTACAGCGACTTTTTTTTGGGCTAATTTTGCGAGTTCGTCGCTGATTCCATATCGCTTTGTCGATTTGTTGTAATTGCTACCATCGCCAAACGACATATTGACGCTGGCGATATTGTATTTTTTGGCGTTAGCAACTACCCATTGCAATGCGTCTTCAACATCGCTAAAGCTACCGCCTCCATCGTCTCCAAAGACTTTGAGATGAATGATGTTGACTTTTGGGGCTATGCCAGGATACTTGTTATCTGAAGACCCTATAATGCTCGATACATGACTTCCATGTCCGTTTTTGTCGCTGGCATTGCTATCGTTATCTGCAAAGTCGTATTGATAGACAATGCGATCGCTAACGCCATTTTTATTGCGGTCGGGCCCGAAAAAGGATGGTTGCGATCGATACCTGTATCGAGGATGACTGTCGCAAAATTCTGTCCTTTAATGTCCGCAAAACGCTTATCGTTGCGGAAGGACTTGAGGTTAATTAGAGGACTCGCGCCATTGCTTTGAGGGAATATGTCTGAGTTGGTGGCGATTTCTCCATAGGTGTAGACAGGAGCATTTTTGGAGATAGGAAAATCGCGATCGCTGAAGTTTAAACGCTCGATATCGGTCTGAAATCCTTTATTTTCAAGACTCATATAAGATCGCTAAAATTTAATACGAGTTATGACGAGATATTGTATAGGCAAAATCAAATTTTTGCTTAACAATTTTTATTTTCACAATTTAAAAATCAAATCCATATCGCTTTTAATGTTTTTTTAATCTTATTAAAACTTAATTTTTTCTTTTAAATCGAAGAAATTTATTAACAGCAAACGTGCCATCTTAGCAGAATTCTACAATTTTTAAATCAGTATAATCTCGGAATAAATTTTCTGACAGTTTTATAAAATCAGTGAAATTACGATTCCTTTTTGCCGACGATTTTTGCTAAAAAAACAATGCAAAGAAAATTCGGAGATAAATCGTGGCTCAACCTATCGTTAGTATCGTCGGCACGACGCTTCTAGAAGGCGACACAAACAATAAGCTTCTTTTCACAGTTTCCCTTTCAGCACCCCTCACCGAATCGCTTAACCTAAAATACGTAACAGAAAATAGTACAGCCGTTAGTGGAAGAGACTTTACAGGCGTTAGCAATGGCGTATTGACCTTTCAACCTGGAGAAACGGTTAAAACGATTGAAATTACTATCTCCAATGATGATATTAGCGAATTTGATGAAAACTTCTTAGTTAATGTCTTCTTTCCCAGAAACACTACCGCCAATCCTAGTAGCGCAGACGTTTTAGCCGCTACAGGCATTGGAACGATTGTCGATACTTTAGTTGCTACTACCACCACGACACTATCAAGCACTATTGAAAACTTAACGCTCCTTGGCGTTGCACCTATTAACGGAACGGGCAACAACGCTAGTAATACTCTAACGGGTAATGCTGGTAGAAACAGTCTTGACGGTCTTTCTGGTAACGATACGCTCGTTGGGGGAGCGGGTGCAGATACCCTTAAAGGCGGTTCGGGTAACGATACTTTTATTATCGATGCCCTCGATGTTGTCACTGAAAATAGTAATTCTGGAATCGATATCGTTCAAGTAGGTTTTAATAACTACACTCTAGGAGCGAACCTTGAGAATTTAACCCTAATTGGCGCTGTTGCTGTTACGGGTTCGGGTAACACCCTTGATAACTTCCTCACTGGAAACAATCTCGCTAATAACTTAATTGGGGGAACGGGTAACGATACTCTCGATGGAGGACTTGGGAGAGATACCTTAAACGGTGGAGCCGGAAATGATACTTATGTTGTTGATGGTATAGATATTATTGTTGACAGTGCTGGCATCAACACTGTTGAAGTAGGATTCACCTACACTTTGATTAATCCCAACGTAGCAAACATTACTCTTTCTGGGACGGGAAGAATTAATGCTACTGGCGACAGTCGCAATAACATTATCATTGGAAACATTAATAGTAACATCCTCACTGGCGGTACAGGAAACGATGTTATCGACGGTAATGCTGGAATCGACACGCTGATTGGCGGTGCAGGAGACGATACCTACATTGTTGATAATTTTGGAGATAGAGTTGATTTTGTTGGTGAGGCAACTAGTGGAGGAACTGATACAGTTCAGACGACTTTTGGCTATATTCTGGGTGCTAACGTCGAACGATTAGTTTTAGATGGAAGCGATGATATTGAAGGCGTTGGTAATACCCTTGCTAATACAATCATTGGAAACGATGGCGATAATGTCCTTGATGGTCTAACTGGTGTAGATGTTATGGCTGGCGGCGATGGTAACGATACCTATATTGTTGATAATATCGGCGATATAGTCACTGAAAGTGGTCGTGGTACGGATAGTGTTGAATCCTCTGTTAATTACACTCTCAGAGCGAACGTCGAGAATTTAACCTTAACTGGAAATGTTGCTGTTACGGGTACGGGCAACACTTTAAACAATGTTATTATCGGTAACAATCTCCGTAACATTCTCACAGGCGATTTTGGTAACGACACTCTTGATGGCGGGGTTGGTATAGATACCCTCAGAGGTGGAGTTGGAAGAGATCGCTATATTGTAGACAACGTTGCTGATGTTGTTGAAGAAGCTGCGCCCAGTTCTACTTTTAATGATGAGATCGATAGTGTAGAAGCATCAGTTTCTTACACGTTGAGCGCCTTTGTTGAGGAATTGATGCTCACCGGAGAAAGTAATATTAATGGGACGGGTAACAGCAGCAATAACAAAATAACTGGCAATGATGGTAACAACCTTTTGAGTGGAAATATAGGCGAAGATACGCTAGATGGCGGTCTTGGGAGAGATACATTAATAGGTGGTGCTGGGAATGATGTTTATATCGTCGATAACTTTAGAGATGTTGTTTCAGAAGCTCTTAACGCAGGTATCGATCTCATTGAATCTTCAGTTACTTACTTCTTGGGAGCCAATCAAGAAAATTTAGAATTAACTGGTTCTGGCGACCTCAATGGTACGGGTAATAGTCTTAACAATAACATTATCGGCAACAGCGGATTGAATATACTCGATGGCGGCGTTGGTAATGATAGTCTCGATGGCGGCAGCGATAACGATCTAATTATTGGCGGATTTGGCAATGACGAACTCGATGGTAGCACGGGAGGAATTGATACGCTCATCGGCGGGTTCGGAAATGATATTTATTTAGTTGGTCTTCCTGAAGATGTCATTATCGAAGAAGTAGGTCAAGGTATCGAGACAGTTTTCTCTACTGCTACAACTTATACCATTAGCGCTAATATTGAGGATTTAACCTTAGTTGGTGGAGATATTAATGGGACTGGTAACGCCCTCAACAACCAAATTACTAACAGTAGCGGAGATAACGTCATTGACGGAGGTTTGGGCAATGACACAATGACAGGCGGTGCGGGATACGATACTTATATCGTAGAATAGTGATAGGCGATCGCGTCATCGAAAATGTCTCTGTTACTACTCTAGAAATTGATACCGTCTTTTCCTCAATTAACTATACCTTGACAGCTAATGTTGAGAATCTCACACTAACCGGAATAGCTCCCCTCGTCGGCACTGGTAATACTCTCAACAATATCTTAATTGGTAATGTTGGTAACAACTTCCTTAATGGTGGGATTGGTAACGATACCCTTAATGGTGGAGTTGGTCGAGATACTTTAGTGGGAAGTGTTGGTAACGATACTTACATTATTGATAATATCGGCGATCTTGCAACTGAGGCTGTTGGTGCTGGAATTGATACTGCTCAATCTTCTATCAGCTATACCCTTGCACTTAACGTAGATAACTTAGTTCTACTCGGTACAGCCGATCTTACCGGAACTGGAAACACTTTAGATAACGTTATCACAGGTAATAGTGGAAATAATATCTTAAGAGGAAGTATTGGCGATGATATTCTCATCGGTGGTGCTGGCAATGATATCTTGGTTGGTCAAGTTAGTAATGATACCTTGACAGGTGGGGCGGGTAACGACCGCTTTGATTACAATACCGGACGTGCTTACTCAGGAGCCGATCTCGGTTCGGATCGTATTGACGATTTCACGAGAGGGCAAGATAAAATTGTCCTGGGTGCAACTACTTTTGTTCTAGGGCCTACTCTTGATACCAGCGAGTTTGCTTCTGTTACTACAGATGCTTCTGCCAAAAGCAGTTCTGCCAGAATTGTTTATAGTAGCGAAACTGGCAACCTATTCTACAATGCCAATGGGACTGTAGTATTGGGAGAAGCAGTTATAACTACCCTAAGCGATCGCTTGTCTCTTTCTATTTCTGATTTCATCATCGCTTAGCGTTTTTTCGCTCGCTTCAAGCGAGGTTTGAAAGATTTTCGGATCTGCTCATCCGAGCGTTAATGCAACCGCCAAGATTAGAGACGCGATATATCGCGTCTCTACCGTACAACTATCCTAATATAAGGCGCTTTTTTGCGTCTAAATGGATATCTTGATATCCATTTGAGCTAAGCAATAATACTTAAATCTGCTCGCGACCGTCACCAGAAAGCCTTAAATTGGTTAAGCGGGCGGCGAGAATCGAACTCGCATCATTAGCTTGGAAGGCTAAGGTCAAATTATTAGAAAACTTTTCCCGATAAGGTTTATAAATTTAGTAGAGTCTTATTAGCGGGACTTAAACAATCTAGCAAGAAAAAATAAGTTATAATACTTGTCAAGTAATAGACCTCTTGCAAAAATAGTAAGCAACAGTAATTTTAGCTCAAACAAAGTTCATAGTTATGAATAGCGGCAATCCGGTTAAATCGTCAAGAAAATCTTTTACCTCGATTTCGATACCGTTCTGATAAAATTCTGAATATTTTTAGGCTTCTGTAGATATTTTCGACAACAATTCTCTGAACGGCTAGCTCACGATTTTGTTTTTTCTGTTCTTTGGTTAATTTTTTACCTCTTGGTTTTTTCTGAGGAATTTGACTATTTTTATGAAGCTTATTAATTCCTTGATAGCCTTTATCTCCCAAAAGATTTATTTCTGTCGAGAGATTAATCTTACTTTTTTTATAGAGCTTGAAATCGTGTTCTTTTCCTTTACCATATGCTGTACAGATAATTAATTTAGTTTTTTGCTCTACAATTATCTGAGCTTTTAATGTATGTTTTCTCTTCTTGCTACTGTAGGAAGCTTTCTGTTTTTTTGGGGTCTTTCTCTTGGAGTTTCGGTTACATCAACGACGAGAATTTCTCGATGTTCTTCGAGTTTTAGTAACGGTTTTTTCCAGGCAACCTAAATTCTTTTGCCTTAATTAAAATTTCTTCTATTTTTCTAACTATCCGAAAAACGGTTGATTCCAAGAAAATCTTTTAGTGTCGAACAAGTCGTCCAAATAGTGGCAATTGCCTGTGAAACCCCTGAACAATCGGAAAGACCAAGATGAGAAAACGCATTGCCTTACTCGCTCTAGGTTTAGGACTTATTTTCTCAACTCCTGAATTGCTTTTGGCAAAGAAAAAAGTTTCGCTACAACCAATCGAGCGATCGCAGTTCGATGAATTGCTAGGATTTGACGAACAACTTTGGGATAGTCCTGGAAAAAAGGGAGATTGGCGAGCAATGCTACAGGCAATCGATCGTAGTTTGCGCTATCTTAATACCCAAGATGCGATCGCAGATTATCAAAATTATGCAGTCCCCGAAATCACTCGCGATCGCGTTCGTCGTTCTTTAGTGCGTTTTCGCGAGTTGTTATTGAAGTCGCGTACTCCAGAAGAGTTGCAAGCTGCGGTTAAGCGAGAATTTGTTTGGTATCGCTCGGTAGGCAATGATAATCGCGGGACGGTTAAGTTTACGGGCTATTTCGTTCCTGTTTTTAGGGCGAGTAAGGTTCGGACTGCCGAATATCGCTATCCTCTTTATAGAGAACCTTCTGATTTTGCAAGTTGGTCTAAACCCCATCCGACTCGCGTTGAGTTGGAAGGAACGAATGGTTTATTAGGCAATAAAAGTCCTCTCGCGGGATACGAACTAGTTTGGATGCGCGATCGCTTGGAAGCGTTTCTCATTCAAGTTCAAGGTTCGGCGCAACTTCAACTCACAGACGGTCGCATGATGAGCGTTGGATACGACAGCAGTACCGATTATCCCTACACTAGTATAGGCAAAGAATTGATCAAGGAAGGGATTTTTAAGCCAGAAGAATTAACTTTACCGATATTAATCGATTATCTCAAAAAACATCCTCAAGATCTCGATAAATACGTGCCTCGTAACGAGCGCTTTATCTTCTTTAAAGAAACCCACGGCGCACCCGCTCAAGGCAGTCTCGAAATTCCCGTCACCGCCGAGCGCTCTATTGCTACAGATAAGTCTCTGATGCCCCCAGGAGCCTTAGCCTTGATTCAGACGAAAATTCCCTATCCCAATCGTTCTGGCGCGTTAGAGATGGCTTTGGTGAGTCGTTACGTCTTGGATCAAGATACCGGAAGTGCTATAAAAGGTGCAGGAAGAGTAGATATTTTTATGGGAACTGGTAAGATGGCAGGCGATCGCGCTGGTTTAATGACCAGTCCAGGAGAACTTTACTATTTACTTCTCAAAAATTAGGGATCGATTTTTAACTAAATGTTGCAATTCATCCCGTCACCAAGCTACGCTGTGGTGACGGGACGGGGCTTTTAAACGCTTGGGAAACCACAGGCGACAGCCCCTCATGAATTGCAACCAGTAAAATTGACGTGCGTAGCACACCTTATTCGTACATCTTATGTTATGATAACAACAGTAAACAGAAGGTCGAAATGTTTAGAGTTG
>JAAUUT010000059.1 GCA_012031035.1 Candidatus Altimarinota bacterium
GTGGACAAGGAGGCAAGGAGACAGGAGGACAAGGAAGACAAGGAGGACAAGGAGGACAAGGAGGACAAGGAAGAATACTTACTTCCGACTTCCCAAGTGTTTGGCGCGAACTGAAAGTTGCTTTCATTATCAGCTTGCTGGGGACTTGTTTATTATTAGGAATGCGATCGCTAGGAATCTTACAAACTTGGGAACTACAAGCTTTCGATCGCCTCATGCAACTGCGACCGACCGAACCGAGCGATCGACGCATTCTGGTCGTTACTATCGAAGAAGCTGATATTCAATATCAGACTAAAAACAACATGACATTGCGAGGATCGCTCTCCGATGAAGCGCTTGCCCAATTATTGCGCAAATTAGCTCCCTATCAACCCAAAGCGATCGCTTCTGATATTATTCACGATTTTCCCTACGAAAGCGATTTAGCTGACCTTATAAAACAAACGCCGCAATTTGTTGCAATCTGCCGAATCAATAGCCCCCAAAGCAATTTGGTCAGTATTTCTGGGCCGCCCGATCTTCCCGTTCAACAGTTGGGATTTACTAATTTTGCTCTCGATCCCGATAACGTGATTCGCCGCCAGATTTTAGGCATGGCAAGCGATGATGTTTGTCAAAGCGATCGCGCTTTTAGCTTGCAGGTTGCCCTTCGCTATCTGGGCAATCCCTCGCTCAATCTTAGTTCTGACGGTTTGCGAATCGATCGAGTTTTGTTTCGAGAGTTGGATTACGATGCAGGCGGATATCAATTGTCTCCCAAGGATGCACTCGGTGTTCAAATTCTCATCAATTATCGTTCCTCTCTACCTCAACAAATCTCGCTGAGAGAGATTCTCAACGAGTCTGCAAGCGATCGCTTAAAAATTTAGTTAAAGATCGCATTATCCTCATCGGCGTTGCTGGCGAGAAACAAGATCTTCACTTAACGCCTTACAGTATCAATAATCGCCAAATTCCAGGCGTTATCGTTCACGCTCAGATGGTCAGTCAGATTATTAGCGCCGTGAAAGACGAGCGATCGCTCCTGCGGTGGTGGGATCGTTGGGCAGAAATTGTTTGGATGGGAAGTTGGTCTTTTGTTGGAGGAATTTTGGTTTTATGGCGGCGATCGCTCTTTTATCGAGGATTTGCGATCGGCATTGCTCTGGTCGTTTTAGTAGGTTCTTGCTATATCTTATTACTTGCAGGCTTTTGGATTCCCTTAGTTCCCTCGGCGTTAGGATTAATTGTAACGGGAGCAGGCGTAACGACTTATCTCAAATCCGATCGCTAGGTAGACAGAATTAAATATTAATTTGTGGGCGATACAAAAAATTTTATAACCTTTATACATCGTTATATTATGGGCATTGTCTACCTTAAAAAACTTGTAACTTTAATTTTTATCTACCTACTTAAAAGACAAACTATTAGATCGTCAGAATAAGACGGCTACCGATTATGAATATTGGTAAATTACTTAGAAAAAAAACGATTTTATGTGCTTTTGTAACTTTTTTGCTCGTTTTTTCCCAAGGATGGATGCAGACAGCACGATCCGAATTTCCCTCGCTAATAGTAGCTTCCCAAGATGAGCCAGATTTTTCAAGTACCGGTAGACCGGGCAGACAGACATCGGGGGAAAGTCGCGGCAACTGTCCGACGACTACGCTACCGCTGACTGCTTTGATGCCGACTTCAAACTGGGGAAAAACGACGCGAGAACGACCGACATTCTGGTTTTACGTTCCCTATTCTCCTCAAGAAGCACCTCTGGGAGAATTTGTTTTGCAGGATATAGAAAGAAACGATTTCGCTCGAATTCCGTTTATTTTGCCACAAACGCCGGGATTAGTTAGCGTGACGCTTTCCGACGATCGATCGCCCCTAGAAATCGAGAAATGGTATCGTTGGTACTTCAAACTTTATTGCGATCGCCAAAAATCGTCTAGTCCAATTTTTACTCAGGGTTGGGTGCAGCGAATTTCTCTAACTTCCGAACTCAAAGAACAGATGTACAAAAATATAATTTCTACAGCAGATCGGGTTTGGTACGATGCCATCGACGAGCTTGCTAATCGTCGCCTAGCTCAGCCTAACAATGCTCAAATTCTAGCCGATTGGAATCGTCTTTTGAAAGCCAAGGGAGTGGAAATAGAACTGCCTAATTCAGAAGCGATCGCAGGGAATGTCATTAGCGAGCGGTTAAAATCGACTAGCGAGCCTCAATATCAAATTTATAAGCCTCTCCGTTGGTAGTTCACACGATGATAAGCTAAACAAATGTGCCTATAACTAAATTTGGTTTAACTTAACATTTGGAGATATTATGGTTGGGTCAACGGAGATACCGCATCTTTTAAGAGTAGCGCGTGGGGAAACTTTAGATCGTCCTCCGGTATGGATGATGCGCCAAGCAGGGCGTTATATGAAAGTTTATCGAGATTTACGCGACAAATACCCTAGTTTTCGCGAAAGATCGGAAAATCCCGACCTGGCAATCGAAATATCATTACAACCCTGGTACGCCTTTCAACCGGATGGGGTAATTATGTTTTCTGATATTTTAACTCCCCTCCCAGGTATCGGCATTCCGTTTGATATTATTGAAAGCAAAGGCCCAATTATCGATCCGCCTATTCGCACCAAAGAACAGATCGATAAACTTCATCCCCTCAACCCCGAAGAATCTCTTCCCTTCATTAAAACTATCCTCAAAACGCTACGCGCTGAAGTGGGCAATCAATCGACTGTATTGGGTTTTGTCGGCGCACCTTGGACGCTAGCGGCTTATGCCATTGAAGGGAAAAGCTCTAAAGATTATGCCAAAATCAAAAGTATGGCATTTTCCGAACCTGCGATTTTGCATCAGTTCTTAAGCAAACTCGCCGACGCGATCGCAGTTTACGTCCGCTATCAAATCGATTGTGGCGCTCAGATAGTACAAATGTTTGATTCCTGGGCAGGCGAACTCTCTCCCCAAGATTACGAAATTTTTGCCTTACCCTATCATCAACAAGTCGTTCGTCAGGTGAAGGAAACTCACCCCGATACCCCTCTCATTCTTTACATTAGCGGTAGTGCAGGCGTTTTAGAAAGAATGGGTAAATCGGGAGTCGATATCGTCAGCGTGGATTGGACGGTAGATATGGCAGAAGCAAGACAGCGACTTGGAAATAATATAAAAGTTCAAGGTAATCTCGATCCAGGCGTTTTATTTGGTTCGCAAGAAGTTATCAAAGATCGCATTTACGATACCATTCGCAAAGCAGGTAATACAGGTCATATCCTCAACCTCGGTCATGGGGTTTTAGTAGGAACCCCAGAAGATAACGTGCGCTGCTTCTTCGAGACAGCAAAAGCATTTAGATATTAATTCACTTCCTATTATTTATTGCGCGAACGATAGGCTTCTGCTTTAGTTAGAAGGGATTCTGCAAAGGCGATCGCATCTTTGGCTGAATGTCCTCCCGTAAGCTGTGCTAATTCTTCGCGCCTCGTTTGATGATTTTTTAGGGGAGTCACTCGCACGACTGTCCTAATTTCTGGTAGGTCGATCTGACCGTTGATTTCGGAATTGGCTATTGACAATTGTTCAATAATATGCTTTTCCACTCGAAGATGAGCGTCTGCCATTGCTGCAACTAACGGTTGATGAGTGACGCACAACACCTGATGTTTTTGACTTAAATGATGGAGTTTTTCGGCGATCGCTTGGGCGACTTTTCCCGATACGCCTGCATCAATTTCATCAAAAATCAGCGTTCCCGATTTATTTTCTGAGTCAGAAAACAAGCTTTTAAGGCGAGTAAAAAACGGCTCATTTCCCCACCAGAAGCAGTGCTGGCCAGGGGTTGAATTTTTTCTCCGGCATTGGGACTAAAATAAAAAACAACGCGATCGCTTCCCGTTGCATTAGGAGGACAAGGATCGATTTGACAGGCAAAAACTACCTTGTCCATTGCTAACGGTTTTAATTCTTTAACTAATTGTTGTTCGAGTTTTTTTGCAGTTTGTTGTCGCAATTGCGTCAGTTCTTGACAGGTTTTATGAAGAATATCTTTAGCAATTTGCTCTTCTTGTTCTAATTTTTCGATAGATTGACCGCTATCATTTAATTCTTGGAGTTCTTGTTGCAATTTTTGATAAAAAGAAATAACTTCGTCTAAATTGGAGCCATATTTGCGGCAAATTCGTTTTAATAACACGATTCTCTCTTCTACTTCTGAAAGTCGTTCGGGATCTGCTTCTAATCCATCGCCATAAGCATTGATTTGATTTCCCGCTTCTATAACTTCTGTCAATGCCGTTTTAATGATGTCTAAAATCGGCTCGATCCCTTCATCAAATTTGGTCATATCGATTAAAATCGATTCGACTCGTGCTAAGAGATCGGCAACGGCTGGCTGTTCGCTATCATTTTGATAGAGTATTTGATAGGCTTGATAGCTCAACTGTTGTAAATCGACGATGTGAGAGAGGCGATCGCGTTCTTGTTCGAGTTGTTCGAGTTCGTTGGGATCGCTTAAGTTAGCAGATTCTAATTCTTTAACTTGATATTGGAGTAAATCTAAGCGTTGCAATCTTGTTTGCTCCGATTGACGACGCTTTTGTAAAGCTTTTGATGCCGCTTGAGCCGTTTCATAGGCAGAGGCGACAACTTTTCCTTGTTGCAGAAGAGAATCGCCACCGTAGAGATCGATTAATTCTCGTTGGATGCTAGAATCCATTAGTTGTATGGTTTGTCCTTGGGCGGTAATTTCCACCAAGCGATCGCGCAGTTGCGCCATCAACTGACGGTTAGCTAATATGCCATTAATTCTAGAACGCGATCGCAAAGACTCTTTCGCAATAGACAATTCCCGACTGCAAACTAAGCTTCCATCTTCTAACAAATCGATTTCTTGTTCTTGCAGCCACTTTTGCACCTCGGCTGTGACTTGAAACGTCGCTTCAATAGTCGCCTGTTTTGCACCTTGGCGAATGACGCGATGATTAACTTTTCCTCCCAATACAATATCAATTGCATCTAAAATAATCGACTTTCCCGCACCCGTTTCCCCCGTCAGTACGGTCAATCCGCGCACGAACTCCAGTTCCAACTGGTCGATCAAAGCAAAATTTTCAATTCTCAACAAACAGAGCATTCTGAATTAATTAGTCTGATTATGAATTCTGAATAATGAATCCTGAATAACAAGCCGCCTCAAGAATACAATTCAAGAACGGTTGAAGATTTATATCCTACTCAATTTAGTAATCTGACTTGAGAAAGAAGTTGTTACAATAGTTTACAAAGCTAAAATATAAATTCCATCCTAACCCTAAATTAAAAGCAATTTTAACGTCTGGATTCAAACCCATGTCTCAAACTATCCTACCGCCAGAGTTACCCACTCAAGAGATTGTAACGATTGAATCTCAGCCACGACACATTCCAGAAAAACATCGAGAAAACTTAGGTCCAGTAAGCGATACTGCGCCTGAGAGTTGGCGATACAATCCAGACAAAATTAATGCGTACTACCGCTATCGTCCCCTACGAGTAATCTGGCGGTTGTTGGAAATTGGTTTACCACTGTTTTGGTTTTTTTTCCGGTCGTGGATGGATAAAATTAACGGAAATAGCGATCGCAACTTGCCAAAACGAGCCATACAGCTTAGAGAGATGTTAACGAGCTTGGGCCCGACTTATATTAAAGTAGGACAAGCACTATCGACGCGACCCGATTTAGTACCGCCCTCTTATCTCAACGAGTTAACAGCACTGCAAGACCAACTTCCCTCATTTCCTAACGAAGTTGCTTATCGTTTTATCGAAGAAGAATTAGGCGCAACCCCCACAGAAATTTATGCAGAACTCTCCGAAAAACCGATCGCAGCCGCTTCTTTAGGACAAGTCTATCAAGGTCGTCTCAAAACAGGTGAAAAAGTCGCCGTCAAAGTTCAACGTCCCGATCTAACGCGACGCATTACCTTAGATATTTATATCATGCGTTCCCTGGCCGGCTGGGTGCAAAAAAATATCAAGCGAGTTCGTTCCAATTTAGTCGCTATTACTGACGAACTTGCCAGTCGGATTTTTGAAGAGATGAATTATTGTCAAGAAGGCAAAAACGCAGAAAAATTTGCCGAACTTTACGGACATCTCCCCGAAGTTTACGTTCCTAAGATTTATTGGGAATATACGGGACGGCGAGTGCTAACAATGGAATGGATCGACGGAACAAAATTAACCAATCTTCCAGCCATTCAAGCACAAGGAATCGATGCGACTCATTTGGTAGAAGTTGGCGTAAATTGTTCTTTGCGCCAACTTTTAGAACATGGATTTTTTCATGCCGATCCTCACCCTGGCAATTTATTAGCAACAAGGGACGGAAAATTAGCTTATCTAGACTTTGGCATGATGAGCGAGATTAAACCCTATCAACGCTACGGGTTGATAGAAGCTGTCGTGCATTTAGTCAATCGAGATTTTGAGGCTTTGGCAGATGATTATGTCAAATTAGAATTTCTGACTCCCGATACCGATTTAACGCCAATTATTCCGGCGCTAGCGCAGGTATTTGGCAATGCGTTAGGTGCTAGCGTATCGGAGTTAAACTTCAAAAGTCTGACCGACCAGATGTCGGAAATGATGTATGAATTTCCTTTTAGAGTCCCTGCTTATTATGCTTTAATCATTCGTTCGATGGTGACGTTAGAAGGGATTGCGATCGGCATCGATCCTAATTTTAAGGTGCTTAATAAAGCATATCCTTATATTGCTAAACGCTTGCTTACCGATTCTTCAACGGAATTGCGATCGTCTTTACGCGACTTATTATTTAGAGATGAAAAGTTTCGTTGGAATCGATTGGAAAATTTGTTACGCAATGCCAAAAATTCTCCCGATTACAATTTTGATAATGTGTTAAATCAAGGCGTTGATTTTCTGTTTAGCGATCGCGGCTCATTTATTCGTGAAAAATTAGTCGATGAAGTTGTCAATGCACTCGATATTTTTGGTCGTAGAACTTGGTTTAATTTATCGACAGTCGTGCGCGAACAAGTTGGATTAGCCGTTCAAGAAACGCCTCCAGAATTGAGAGAAAATTCTCAAAGTTTAGAACACATTAAAAATATCATTAAGATATTACAAGAAACACCTGGTTTCGATCCTCTGCGATTATTGCCCGTTATCAATCGACTGCTTAGAAATTCAGAAACTCAACACATGGGACAACAAGTGGCAGAAAAGTTAATCCAAAAAGCTTTTGTCAGATTTCTTCGCAATCTTCTTTTAGAAACTGAATCGCCTCAAAATAGAAGTCCTCATAATTGGGAGACTCCAAAATCTTTACCGCCAGCAACAACTTTTCAGTAAAATCTTAAAGCGCTAACAAAAACTCCTTGCTAGTTAAAACATAGCAAGGAGTAACTGGGAGTTATTTAGTTTATCCAAGAAGGATTATTTAGGCGCTGACCGAACCTAAAGCAACAACCGATTTCTCCTCGATCAGTTGAGTATAAATAATACCGAGTTGAGATGCTACCCCACTCCAGCTAAACTTTTCCTCAACGCGCTTTCTCGCATTTTCTCCCAAGCGATCGCGCCATTGGGGATCGTTTAGAATTCTATCGATGGCTTTAGCAAAAGACTCGACATCTTTCGGTGGCGCGAGTAGTCCCGTTTCTTCAGGGACGACGGTAAATTGCAACCCGCCGACATCGCTGGCGACCACAGGCGTACCGCTTGCCATCGCTTCGATCGCAACTAAACCAAAGGGTTCGTAGTGACTGGGAACGACGCAAACATCAGCCGCCGCATAATAAAACGGTAATTGTTCCTCGCCAATGCGTCCGGGGAAGCGAGTTTTTTCCTTTAATCCGAGTTCGTCAACAATCTCTTCGATTCGTTCCCGTTCTATGCCGTCGCTTTGACCGGGACGGGAACCGCCGCCAATCAGTAAGACTAGATTGGGATCGTTGCGCCACTGCGAAGCATTGACGGCACGCACGAGGGTTTCTATCCCCTTGCGTTTGTCAAAACGTCCCACGTACAAGACGACTTTTGCATCGGGGGCAATGCCTAACGCCCTTCTTGCCGTTTTGCGAGAGAGCGCACCATAATGATCGATATCGGTTCCGCAGGGAACAATGGAAATTTTACCTTTTATCGAAACGAGCGATCGCATATGATCTTGTTCTTGCGGACTAGTAGCGACAATGCAATCGTCATTTTCTAGGCAATCTTTTTCTACCTTTAAGCGGGTGCTGGCAATCATGGGAATCGTAGAGACTGACTTATATTTGACTGCACCCAAAGAATGATAAGTATGAACGACAGGTAGCGACAATCTGCGTTTTAGTTCGAGTCCTACCCAGCCAGAAATCCAGTAGTTAGTGTGTATGAGAGAGTAATTAATGTCTTCTTTTTCTGCAAACTTCAGCAGTGCTTCTACAAACTGATGGCGATAGCCAAATATTTCATCGCGCGGTACGAATTCTTCCGGCCCGGCTGTTAAACGAATGGTACGACAATTAGGGGCGTGTTCTACGATTTTGGGCTGTTCTGCGCCACTTGCACGAGTAAACATATCTACTCTCCATCCCTGTCGTGCTAGTTCTTCTCCTACGTGGCGCACGTAAACATTCTGTCCACCCGCTTCTTCTTTACCAATTTCTACAGCGGGGTCGCCGTGAACGGAAATGAGTGCTATGGACTTAAGTTGTTTTTTATTCATTCTTTATTAAAACCTCAAATGGGACAAGGGTTAGGATAAGTTTTCGGCAATTAATTGCTTTGACTTTAAAATTCCATCCCTTTTAATAGGAGTTTTCGCTTCTTGAGAAGCCTATAATCTGCTTGTTTGAGCAGAATTCTCCTCTTGATATGCAAAGATACAAATCTTTTCAAAAATTATCGAGATCTTTAAGTTTGCCTCCTTGACAGATAAGCGTTGATGAGCATGGTTTGACTTTATTATACACGGAGCTTGGTAAAAAACTGTAACATAACATCACAAAATTTTTCGATAGTTCTATGAGCGATCGCAAATAAAATCTGCTATATTGTAAGTCTGTGACCATTGGAGAGGTGGCTGAGTGGTCGAAAGCGGCAGATTGCTAATCTGTTGTACGGTTCGAAAGTCCGTACCGAGGGTTCGAATCCCTCCCTCTCCGTTTTCAGCCTCGATTTAATACGATTCCATTAATGAATCAGTGCGATCGGCTCTGTTGCTGCGTGGAATGCGATCGCAATCTGCATAAGGCACGACAGGAAATGAGCGAGCATTTTTTGAAGAGAGCAAGACAATTTTCCTTGCTATTGATTAATTTTTTAAATATTTAAACGATTGGGTTGAATAAATCACCAAGATTTGTTTATCTTATACTTTGAACTTTTGAAACATGAATTAAAAAACAAAATTATGGCAAGAAGAAGAAGAGTAAGTGGATTCATGAGAGACTTTCAGGAATTTGCTCTGAAAGGGAATATTGTTGATTTAGCAGTTGCCGTTATTATTGGTGCTGCTTTTGGCAAAATAGTTACATCGCTTATTGAAGATTTGGTTACGCCTGCTATTCTCAATCCAGCTTTACAAGCAGCACAGGTGGACGATTTAGCCAAATTGTCATTCAATGGCATCAAATATGGGTCGTTTCTAGCTGCGGTGCTAAATTTTATCGTTATTGCATTTGTCTTATTTTTAATAATTCGTGCCCTCGCTAAATTCAAGCGAGAGGAAGAAGTTATAGCTGCTGAAGAACCACCAGCACTCGATCCCGTTATACAATCGCAAGAAAGACTTACAAGCGCGATCGATAGATTAACACAAACTATCGATGCTCAAAAGTAATTAGTAAATGGGGAAAGGAAAAAAGAAATAGGCAATAGTTTTTGAAGGTAGAGGACAGATTTTAATTACGAATTACTTTCCCGACGCGGACGCAACGTAGAGACGCGATATATCGCGTCTCTATGGAGCATCGACGAATTACGAATTAAATTCTTGTCCCTTTGTCTCCAAAAGTCTCCTTTGTCCTCCGAAGGAGGCTCCCCGTCTCCCAGTCCCCTTTTAAGCCGCGTGTTGTCGATACCAGTCGATTGTATTCTTCAACCCTTGCTTAAATTCTACTTGAGCGGTAAAGTTAAATGCTTCTCTGGCTCTATTCGTATCTAAACAGCGACGCGGTTGACCGTTGGGTTTATCTGTCTCCCAGACAATCTCTCCATCAAATTCCATCAATTCACAAATCAATTCGACTAAATCGCGAATAGATATTTCATAATTGGTTCCCAAATTGACGGGTTGGTCGCCGTCATATTTTTGGGTCGCCATGACAATTCCTCTTGCCGCATCGGTAGAATAAAGAAACTCGCGGGTAGGAGAGCCATCTCCCCAGACGGGTAACTGTTTATCTCCCCTTTTCTGAGCATCATGAACTTTTTGGATTAAAGCAGGAATGACGTGAGAACTGCGGGGGTCAAAATTGTCTTCAGGGCCGTACAAATTGACGGGGAGTAGATAAATGCCATTAAACCCATATTGCTGCCTATAAGATTGCAATTGTACTAACAAAGCTTTCTTGGCAATACCATAGGGTGCGTTTGTTTCTTCTGGATAGCCTTCCCAGATGTCATCTTCTTTAAATGGGACGGGCGTAAATTTGGGATAGCACAAATTGTACCAACGCAGACAAATTTTTCAACTCCTGCTTGATAGGCAGCATGAATAAGCTGAGTGCCCATCATTAAGTTATCGTAGAAGAGTTCGGCTGGCTTTTCTCGATTGAGTCCAATTCCGCCTACGTGAGCCGCCAAATGAATGACGATATCTTGTTGGTCTACTGCTTTTTGACAATTTTCTAAAACGCGCAAATCGCAATCGCGAGAACGGGGAGTTGCAATCTTTTCTGGCTTGGCTCCTGCTGCATACAACTGCTCGACAACTTGCTTGCCCAAAAAACCAGCGCCACCCGTCACGACAATGCGTTTGTTACTCAAATCTAGCATAATTATTTATCCTTAAATCCTAGTCGGCGATCGCAACTATTTAAATTATTCAACAACTGGCGTAAAGACGCGATCGATCGCGTCTTTACATTTGTACGGGCTTTCTTGCCAGTCGCCCCTATTAGTAACTGATAACTGAATTAGTCCACCATTACCCCTACATTCTGACGGATATAAGCATTATCGAGCAAGGATGTTCCATTGTTACCGTTAGGAGAAGTAATTCCTAATGCAGCGAGATCGGCATCCACCATTAATTTAACTAATTCTTCAAAGGTGACTGAAGGTTCCCATCCCAATTTAACTTTAGCTTTGGCAGGATCTCCAATCAATAAATCGACTTCAGCAGGACGCAAATAGCGATTGTCGAAGGCAACGTAATCTTGCCAGTTGAGATTGACATGATTAAACGCAATGTCTAAAAACTCTCGAACTGAGTAAGTTTCTCCAGTAGCAACAACATAATCGTCGGGTTCGGCTTGTTGTAGCATCAGCCACATGGCTTTTACGTAGTCTTTAGCATAGCCCCAGTCGCGCTTAGAATCTAAATTGCCTAAATAAATCTGTTTCTGAGTTCCTGCTACAATGCGAGCAATGGCTCTGGTAATCTTGCGGGTGACAAATGTCTCGCCGCGACGAGGAGATTCGTGGTTAAACAAAATGCCGTTGCAAGCAAACAGTCCAAAAGATTCTCGATAGTTGATGGTTTGCCAGTGAGCGTAAACTTTAGCACAGGCATAGGGACTGCGAGGATAGAAGGGAGTCGTTTCTTTTTGGGGAATTTCTTGGACTTTACCGTACATTTCCGACGAACCCGCTTGATAGAAACGAACTTCAATTCCCGTGCGCTGCTGGTAATCTCTAATCGCTTCTAGCAAGCGCAGCGCTCCCATTCCCACAGCATCTGCGGTATACTCTGGAGAATCGAAACTGACGCGAACGTGCGATTGAGCGCCTAAATTATAAATTTCGACGGGTTTAACATCTTCTAGAATACGGCGCAGGGTCGTTCCATCGGTTAAGTCGCCGTAGTGTAAAAATAGTTTTGCTTCTGGGTTGTGAGAATCGACATAAATATGATCGATACGGTCTGTATTAAATGTCGAAGTCCGACGAATAATCCCGTGAACTTCATAACCTTTTTCTAGCAATAATTCGCTTAAATAAGAACCATCTTGACCAGTAATTCCGGTAATCAGCGCTCGTTTGGGTTGGGTCATTTTTAATTGTCCTGTACTTTGTTGGAAGTTACATATACATCAAAATAGGTGGCATGGTCTAAAAGACGATCGCGCACGCTCATTTTAACCACTAAATAAATTCTTTCTTAAATTAACCTAAAAGTTTGTCGATTGGTCAAAGAAATTTTAATAATTTGGCTGTAAACTTTAAAGTTTGTGTGAAGTTAAAAACCGTTAGTCCCAAGCTGTTTAGAAACTAACGGCTATTAATTAACGGTGCGATTGCAAAACGCTAATACGCACCATTATTATGAGGAAAGATAACTACGCCTATCGTTTTGATAACAATCCAAAGATCCATGAGCCAATTACGACAGTTAATATAGTAAACATCTATCTGAACTCGCTGAGGATAGGGAATGTCGTTGCGTCCAGATACTTGCCACAATCCCGTAATTCCAGGTCTGATGGTGAGAATTTTGTCAATACGATTTCCATATTTGCACAATTCTTCTGGAACTAGGGGACGGGGCCCAACTACGCTCATATCTCCCATCAGTACGTTCCAGAATTGAGGAAATTCGTCAAGACTCGTCAAGCGTAAAAATTTTCCAATCCAGGTAATTCGAGGGTCTTCGCGCAGTTTAAAGTCTTTTTCAAACTCTTCGCGCATCTGAGGCGATTGAGCTATCATCGACTCTAACATTTCGTCGGCATTGCGAACCATCGTTCTAAATTTAAGACATCCAAACCGCTTGTAGTTTTTGCCTACTCGCTGCTGGACGTAAAAGATTGGTCCGGGCGAACTGATGGCAATTAAGAATGCCAAGATCAAATAAAGCGGCGATAAAAAAATGAGGACTAACAGGGAAAAGACTACATCAAACCCCCGTTTGGTCAAATCTCCTTCTAAAGAGTGCATCAAGGACTTTTGACGCTTCTTTATGAAAACTGGAGAGCGATTTTCTAGGTCAGCGCTACGTCCCTTGGACGGGCTTTGCCAACGCGGCTCGCGTCTCATCAAAGCTAGTAAAGCTTTGATGGGTATAAATTGGCTATTAGCTGTCATCTTACTCCTTCACATCACACCACACTGTCCCGATCATAAAGCCAGAAGACCATAATTATGGCTAATCTACTTAAAAAAATCGCAATTTTTCTGAGATTTTTTTATGAAGAAGTCCTGACAACAATCTTCTATTTTAGCTAAATAAGCGGTTTTAAAAATTTCTGGGCTAAATTGGGCCGCCTGAAGCCGACAATTGTCTGGATTGACTTGACCTTGAAACTTAGAAAAAGTTTCAACGGTCTCAACCAAAGCTTCCGGCGTTTGCGGGGAGAATAGTAACCCCGTTCCTGCGTCTGGATATTGACGAATATCCAAAACCGTTTCTAATGCGCCGCCGCCACCATAAGCAATGACTGGCGTACCGCAAGCTTGTGCTTCGACTAAGGCTATCCCAAAGTCTTCACACGCTGCATAGACAAATGCTTTAGCATTGGCCATATATTGCTCGACTACTTCATTGGGTTGCGCTCCTAATACTTGAATATTAGACTTGGCAAGTTGACGAATTAAATTTAGTTCCTCGCCTTCGCCTATAATAATAAGAGGATATCCTAATCGATTAAATGCCTCAACAATAAGGGATACTTTTTTGTAACTAACTAAACGAGAAACGGTCAGATAAAACTCTTCTTTCTTGGTTTGTAAGGGAAAGCGCTCTATATTGACGGGAGGATAGATCACTTTCGCTTCTCGGCGATAGCAACGCCAAATCCGTCGGGCAGTATGATGAGAGTTCGCAATAAAGTAGTCAACTCGATTGGCGGAGATTACATCCCATTGACGCAATCGATGCAAGAGATAGCGGGTTAAAATACCAGAGAATCCAAGACCCATTTTAGTAGCATTAAGATAATCAAATGTCAAGTCCCAAGCGTAACGCATAGGCGTATGGCAGTAGCAAATATGCAATTGTTGGGGGCTGGTGAGTACGCCTTTAGCAACTGCGTGGGAAGAAGAGAGAATAACATCGTAGGAGCGTAAATCGAACTGTTCGATGGCGAGGGGAAGTAGCGGTAAGTATTTTTGAGGGCCACTGCTAGCAAAAGGAAAATTTTGTAAGAAAGTCGTGCCAATTTTTCGGTTGTAGAGGTAGCTTTGGGGGTTAATCGATTCAAAATCGATTAACGCATAAAGCTCGGCATCGATGTAGCGCAAGATTTCGCGCACGACTAACTCAGAACCGCCTGTAGCTTTTGGAGTCAACCACTCATGAACGAGAGCGTATTTCATAGGGCGATCGCGCTCCAGTTTTTGTTGCTAAAACGGTAACAATAGAAACTTTTGAGGCATGGCAATGGCACAGTAGAAATGAAAGCAATCGCCTTTTTTCTATTTTGGCAGATAGCTTAATATACATCATTTTGGGATGGGGAGAAATCAAACAATGAAACAAGAATCTTTGCCTGCTCGGTTTTTTGGAAAACGCTCTCAAGCGATACTCGTTGCACTGGGTATTTTTAGTCTTACACTTACCAACCCCGCGATTGCGGATGAAAAAATGTTACGTACTTTAACCGTTACCGGACAAGGTGAAACTGCGATCGCGACCACCTTGACGCAAGTTCAACTCGGCGTAGAAGTCAAAGGACAAACGGCCAATGAGGTACAACAAGAAGTCGCCAAACGTTCCTCCTCGGTAGTAGAGTTATTGCGATCGCGTCAAGTCGAGAAATTACAAACCACTGGCATTCAATTACAACCCGCTTACGATTACAGCAACAACCAACAGCGTCTTGTCGGATATATTGGTTCAAATATCGTCAGTTTTCGCCTTGCAACCGATAAAGTTGGCAACTTGCTCGACGAAGCCGTTAAAGTTGGAGCTACGCGCATCGATAGCGTGAGTTTTACCGCCAGCGATAGCGCAATATCCACCGCACAAAAACAAGCGCTTCGACTTGCTACCGAAGATGCACAAGAACAAGCAGATGCAGTTTTAGGCGTTCTCAATCTCACGCGCAAAGAAGTTGTTAGCATTCAGCTTAACGGATCTAGCACCCCGCCGCCCATGCCGCTCATGGTTAAAGAGGCGGCGAGAATGGATGCTGCAACAACGCCTGTCGTTGGTGGAGAACAAACGGTTAATGCTTCCGTTACTCTGCAAATTAGTTATTAGACTACTTGAAGGTGTTGAGTGAAGAGAAATAAGTATAAAGTATTACGCGATCGCATCTGTTTAGATAATTCCCCCACACGACGATTTGATTGACGCAGAATTAGCGCGCTACTTCGTCTATAACATCCTCAAATGCTGACAAAAACCTGACTTGCTTTCAACTTCATGTTAAGATTATTGCAATTTATTATCATTAATTTTTAAATTAGCAATGACGCTCGTTTTATCGGAAGAAAACTATGACGAACTGTTCGAGGAAAGCCAACAAATTAATAAATGCAAATTAGGCTTAGAACCATTTGAAGATTTTTATCAAACTCCCAAACAACTAGGTAAAGGATATAGTCGCGAGATCGAAGTGTATCCAGAACTTTGGTTGACTGTTTATGATGAGGAATATTATCATGACGTGTTGACTAAATTCCTATTAATAGTCATCCTCTCCAGTTTGGTATTTTAGCTCTAGGAATGTTCTCAGATACTCATGGACAGGTTAATAGAGAAAATATGGTTATTTCAGGCGGTGGGGTTCAACGTAAAATTGAGGTATTTAATCGCAAATCTCAAAGGATGGTGGGGATTGATATAACTATGCCACCGCATTTGTTAAAGATTTTTTTTCCTGGAAGTGATGGAGAAATTGCACCAGAGTTGAGCTTTCTAGCCAAAGAAAATGATTGGCAGACTTTGATTTACCCTAAAACAACTCCTGCAATACAGGGAGTAGTGCAGCAGATTATCGACTGTCCCTATCAAGGAATTGCCAAACGGATGTATTTACAGGCTAAGATCTTGGAACTGATTACTTTACAGTTGGCTCCTTTTTTAGCCAAAGAAGCAGGATTGCGATCGTCGCCGCGATTAAAAGCTGCTACTATTGCGCGAATTCATCGTGCTAGAGAAATTCTACTTTTACAGTTAGAAAATCCGCCATCATTATTAGAATTAGCACAGTTGGTTGGGTTGAGTCAAAGCACTCTCAAACGTGGATTTCAGACACTTTTTGGCACATCTGTATTTGGCTATCTCACCGACCAACGCATGATTTGGGCAGAACAACTGTTACGACAAAATAACAGCACTGTTGCTGAAGTCGCTAACTTGGTTGGCTATTCTCATTTAGGACACTTTGCCAGTGCATTTAAGCGGAGATTTGGCATTACACCAAGTCAATGTCTGACTGGTAAAAAGTCGTTTCAGGATATTAAAAGCTTTTTCGGATAGACTCGGCTGCTGACTCTTCTCTATACTTAGTGCCATTAAAGTTAATAATCTTTTGCAACAACTGCTTGCTTATTCATTTTGTAGAAGTAGTTGCATAGATATTATATCTTGTACTTCTTTGCAACAGCCGCCGAGGAATGAATTCCCCGTCTTATATATAAAGTCCATTAAAATGGACTGAAATACTTATCCAGTCGTATGAAGACGACTTTATATATGAGGCAGCGATTTAAATCGAGGGGCGTAAGATTGAGAATTGTGCAAGATCTCATATCAGATAGATCGTACTAGCTTCACTTCAAAATGAGAGAGTTTAGCCATATTGTTGCAGATTGGTAGGTGAGGAGCCGATCGAAAAAAGCTATGGTGAGAAGCTGGCAGCTATGTGTTAATGTTCGTTTATGGTTAGCAGTAAGTTTATTAGGATGCTTGAGTAGTTTAGCGGCGCAACCTGGATGGGCAGGGGAAAGATCCAATCCACAGCGATCGCAACAAGCTAGATAACTTCTCCAAAGCGTTGATTATTTTAAACCAAAACAAAATACTGAAGCTCAAATTATTCCAATTACAGGAATTCAGGTAAATCCTACCGAATCGGGAGTAGAAGTAATTTTACAGACTCCTTTTGGAGAGAAACTAGAAGTTAGCGATCGCAGCAATGGTAACAACTTTATCGCCGATATTGAAGGGGCACAATTACAATTGCCCGATGGTAAGCCATTTCGTTCCCTAAATCCCGCAGCAGGAATTAGCGAGATCGTTATTATCAATCTCGATGACAAGACAATTCAAGTTACAGTAGTTGGAGAAACAGCACTGCCGCAAGTTGAACTATTCGATAGCAAAGAAGTATTAATTTTAGGGTTAACCCCCCTTAATCCCCCCTTGACAAGGGGGGAGCCGGAGGGAAGTCAAATCGTTACCATCGATCGCGTTCAACTCAACCCCACCGAAACGGGATTTGAAATTCTCTTACTCACTCCCACGGGCACTGCACAACAATTGCGAGTTGTCAATGTTTCACAGGAAAATAATTTTATCGCTGAGATTCAAGGCGCTCAAATTAACTTACCCAACGCTCAACCGTTTCGAGCCGAAAACCCCATTGAAGGTGTGAGCGAAGTAACGGTAACGAATCAAAATGAAAATACGGTATTAGTAACTGTTGTTGGAGAAGAGAAACCGCCAATAGTTGAGTTTTTTGATAGCGAAGAAGGTTTAATTTTTAGCGCCACTAGCGAGACACAAACAGCACAGGAAGAAGAGATCGAGTTGGTAGTGACGGGAGAGCAAGATGGATATCGAGTGCCAAATGCAACTACGGCGACGCGGACGGATACGCCGATTCGAGATATTCCCCAATCAATTCAAGTTGTACCGCGACAGGTACTCGAAGACCGTGGTGTACGGAGGGAACTTGAGGCCTTAGAGACTGTCAGTGGTGTAGTTGACATTCAGGCTAATCTATTCGATGCCGGAGGTGTCGTAAATATACGAGGGTTTCAATCAAACACTCGCCTCCGAAATGGTTTAGCCAGTGAAGGTATTTTTTATATTGCCCCTATTCCAATTGGAACGGTTGAGCAAGTAGAGGTTCTCAAAGGACCAGCTTCAGTTCTATTCGGAGCAGTAGAGCCAGGTGGGGTAGTTAATTACGTGACTCGGCAGCCTCTGCCTGAACCTAACTACAAAATTGGATTTGAAGCAGGTAATTATGGACTTTATCAACCCACTATCGATTTATCAGGACCCTTAACACAGGATAAAAGTGTCCTTTATCGCCTTATCGCCTCCTATCAGGGTGGAGGAAATTATAAAGATGAAGTTCCTGTCAATAACCAGCGTATATCAATCGCACCCTCCATTACATTTAATATTGGAGATCGCACAAGCCTAAATCTCTACTATGAGTATGATAAATACCGACTCACTCCTAGCGCTGAACCGCTTCTCAGCGATGGTAGCCTTATCCCTAGAAACATCTACCCTTTATACTTTTCGTCACAAGATAATGAGAGTCATCGCATTGGCTATGCTCTGAATCACAGATTTAGTGAGAGTTGGCAGCTTCGACATAATCTTTCGATAAACCTTGTCAAATCGTCACTTGCTTCGCTTGAGTACACAAACCTATTGGAGGATCGTTTTCTTACAGACTTTTTTGGATTGACCGTCTCTGGTAAGGATGAGGTATATGCAGGACAGATCGATCTGGTTGGAAATTTTAGAACTGGTTCAATCTCTCATCAACTTTTAGCTGGCTTTGATCTCACCCGTCAATTGAGTTATTACGGTGATTTTTCTAATACCTTCGATCTACCTCCTCTAGATATTCGTAATCCAAATTATGATGTTCCATTGCCAGAGCTTCCCTTCCTTCCATTCGGTTCTCTTCGGATCAATCAATCCTATGGAGTTTACCTTCAAGATCAAATTGCCTTCAGCGATAATCTGAAGATGCTGATCGGTGGTCGTTATGATTGGTTAACAGATGAAAATGGTCCGATCGATGGTGATAGGACATCTCAAAATGATGGGGCTTTTAGTCCTCGTATTGGTTTAGTTTATCAGCCCAACCAGAATGTTTCACTCTATGCTAGCTACAGTCAATCATTCCGACCCTCAATCGGGCAAAATCCAGACAGTAGACCGTTTGAACCGACTAGAGGGACTCAATACGAGGTTGGGGTCAAGGCAGATTTTCTCAATGGTAAACTTTCTACAACCCTAGCACTATACAATTTGACCAAGACTAATGTCTTAACTCCCGATCCCGATCCTGAACTAGCGAGACAAGGTTTCCAAGTGCAAGTTGGGGAACAACGGAGTCGCGGAGTCGAGTTAGATGTTGCAGGTGAAATTTTACCAGGTTGGAAAGTTATCGCTTCCTATGCGTTCACAGATGCAGAAGTAACCGCAGATAACTCTACACCGAGTACAGTTAGTCAACCCCTTAGAGGAGTTCCCAAACATCAAGCAAGTTTGTGGAGTACCTACACTATCCAGAAAGGAGATTTGCAAGGGCTAGGATTCGGATTGGGATTATTTTACGTTGGGGAGCGTCAAGACAACTTTGGCAACTCAGCCCAATTAGCTAGTTACCTGAGAACTGATGCGGCACTGTACTATCGTCGAAATGGGTTTAATGCAGCAATCAATGTTCGCAACCTTTTTAACACTGATTATGTAAGTTCTCCCAACTTTGGCACACTTTTCATTAATCGAGGAACTCCACTGACCATTGTTGGCTCGATTAGTTGGGAGTTTTAACTTGTATTGTGTGCTAGTTGTAATTAGAATCCTAGCTAGGAGAAAACACTCTTTGCAATGAGAAGAAGCGTTAACTACAGAATTACTTTGTTCCTTCTCTGCCTAGCAGCCATGATGGTCTTTATGATCTCTGCTTGCAGCGAAAAGACGTTATGGGTTAAGCAAGGAGAAGTTAATTCAAAAATCGTGCAGACTACTCCATTAAGTCTTGCACAAAAGCCAGTAGCAACAAAAATCATCAACCATGCGCTTGGTCAAGTTGAAATCCCACTTCATCCCCAACGAATTGTTGTATTAGACGATCGGGGTTTTTTAATTGAGACACTATCGCTATTTGGCATAAAGCCAGTGGGTGTTTTGTCCTGTTCTATCTGTATAAGTTCAGATATTGTTAGGGAATTTCGTGCTGATATTCCAGTTGTAGGCGATGGTGGGCAACCTTCTCTAGAAAAAATTCTCAGCCTTAAACCCGATCTGATCTTGGGAGATTATTGGAGAAAAGATTCCTACCCGCTATTGTCTGCGATCGCATCCATTATCTCAATCCCCAAACAGGTAAAATTGAGCAGGGTTTCACCTAAATTTCATAATTGTTCTAGAGTGCAAGTTTCAAGGCGCGATCGCGTAGGGAATTTTTTCGAGAGCAAAGCGATTAAAGTGATTGTATTGTCCAAACATCGGGCCGACACTTGCCATCTGGAACATTAACCATTCAAGACTTTGATATTTTTGTTTGCGCTCGGTACTAAAAAAACGATTTGTTTTTTCTGCTAAGTAGATCGAAATTGCACCAGATTCAAAGACCGTTATCTCTTCATCGCGATCGATAATAGCGGGGATTTTGCTATTAGGATTGATGGCAATATATTCTGGCGTAAATTGTTCGCCTTTGGTAATGTCGATTTTATGAACATTGTAGGGAAGACCCATTTCTTCGAGCGCGATCGAAACTTTTCGACCATTGGGCGTAGTGAGGGTGTAGAGGTCAATCATTATACAAATGAAATTTTTACACGGGGACTTTGCTATTATTACGTTTTTTCTGGAATGACGATCGCGAGCGGGAATTCTGGTAACTAATCGAACGTTTTAGCTTAAATAATTGAGAAGGTTCTTCGCGATCGCAAAGAGGTTAAGTTCAAGGTTCCAATCTCACATAGCGTAGGGTTGCCATTGGCAACAACTCGATTCGGTCAGGGGGTTTTCCTCTTATTTTACAGATACAAAAAAGATTGAAAGCTCGAAAAACTTTTTACTAATTTACTTATTTCTAGACTTACGAGTATGATGTCTGGAAGTCAGAAAACTAGCAATTAGATACTAAAAAGTTAGCTACATACCAAATGGTGCGCAAAGAAATTAATAATATTCCAGAACCAGAGATCTTTACGCTTGAATGTCCGATCCAACAAGTGTTAGATATTATTTGCAATAAATGGAGCGTAATTATTCTCTATTGTCTTTCTTTTGGAACGAAACGCTACAATCAATTGCAAAAGCAAATCGAAGGAATCTCTCAGAAAATGTTAACTCAAAGCCTGCGAAATTTAGAACGGCATGGGTTGGTAGAAAGAAGAGTTTATCCGGCGGTTCCGCCGAGAGTAGAATATTCTCTCACATCTTTGGGCGAAACCTTAATCGAGCCGCTAACTCCTCTTGCTCAATGGTCGCAATTACATATCTCAGAAATCAAATCTGCACGCGATCGCTATGACAATCTTGAATCAATTACCAACGATGAACGATAAAGCAAAATTCATAATTTATAATTTCTAATTAGCCATTAGATTCAGTTAATAATCGTTCTTAAAACTTTGAAAGTTTTTGTCTATGGAACCCTAAAACCTGGAGAGAAAAATTATCATCCCTATTGCGCCTCTCAAGTCATAGAGACTAAAAAAGCTTATACCTGGGGACAGCTTTATCATTTACCGCTAGGCTACCCAGCTATGACTACAGGGAAGAGCAAAGTCATGGGTTTTCTACTAACCTTCTCTAATGAAGAGATTTTAGAAAGTCTTGATGAATTAGAAGATTATCATCCACAGCGATCGCCTCAAGACAACGAATACGAACGTCAAAAAATTCTGGTCTACGATCTCGCTGGAGAGCCTTTGGGCGAGGCTTGGAGCTATATTATGACTCTTAAAAAGGTAGAACAACTAAAAGGCGTTCTCGTCCCTTCTGGATGGTGGAGTATTAACAGTTACCAGTGACCAGTTACCCATTTTTGAAGTCAGAAGCAACAAGTTTGCCATTAGGACCGAACGCGATCGCATTAACCATACTCTCACGCTCGACTAAAGCGAGCAGTAGTATTTTACTGGGATTGAATCTCTGGCGATCGCTGGCGCATTGCTAAGATAAAACGACAATATGAAAGATATTAAAACGTTATTATTGTCGCTCGTCGAGCAAATTTATTAAATTATTCCGATCGCAGTAAAAATAAGCAGAACAAGCGCAGTTAAATCTATGCGATCGCAACAAGTTATAGTTGTCCCATCGTGCTTTAATGCTTATCATAATAATCTTTTGGTGTCTCTGCATATTTTATATTTTTCATAATTGGCTATTAACTAAAATAATTAATTTCTGATTAGCGATCGGAATAATTTTGTGAGGGATTATTACAATCCTTTAAGACTTCGCGTAAAATGCAAACATAAATTTGAGTTATTATTAACCACTCAAAATTTTAAATTTTGCAGTTGGCAAACAGAATTGAAATGCTCTGTACGAAAGGAGAACAATATACCAATGGTAGATTCAATTCTTTTCTGGAACGCAGTCGCGCTTGAAGCCAACCGCGTTAGTCATACTGATGGCAGCAAAGAACAAAACGGGCCGACACTCAGTTCGCGAGCGTTAGCTATTATTCACCTAGCGATGTATGACGCATATGCAGGTGTCGTCAAAAATTCAGCCTTGCCACCTTATTTGCCCCAATTACCGCAGCCTGCACCTGGCGCATCGGCAGCATCAGCAGTGACATCGGCGGCTCATGCCACCTTGTCAAGTTTGTTTCCCAGCCAAGAAGCTTTTTTTAATTCCAAACGAGCAGATTTTGATGCCAAACGAGCAGAAAAAGGTGATGTAGACGCTAACAATGCCGGACACGAGTTTGGATTGGTCGTCGCTCAAAAAATTCTTGGCGAGCGAAAAGACGATCCGAACGACAGCGATGCTGGTTACGTGCCTTCATCGCAGCGTGGCAAACATCGCGTTGACCCCGACAATCCCAATCAAGGTTTTTCTGCACCTTTCTACGGGGCGCGGTCGAAAGGCTTTGCAATTACGAAACGACACGTATTAGAAGAGTCACCGTTTGATAACGATGAATATTTGAAGGCGTTAAGACAGGTGCGCGGCAAAGGTATCGCGCCCGAATTGATGGGAACCTTACCAGATGACATCGAAGCTCGCACGGTAGACGAAACTATCATTGGGATTTTTTGGGCCTATGATGGAGCGTCTGGACTGGGGACACCACCGCGTCTGTACAACCAAATTGTTCGTCGGGTAGCAATCGCTAAAGGGAATACAGAAGCTCAAAATGCACGTTTATTTGCGTTGGTCAATGCAGCAATGGGCGATGCTGGCATTTTAGCCTGGGAACAGAAATATATTCACGATCTTTGGCGACCCGTGCTAGGCATTCGCGAACACGACGAATCATTCGGCCCGGCGGCGACAGCAACTAACAACAATATTTCAGATGATGGCGATCCGTCATGGTTGCCATTAGGTGCGCCTGCTTCCAACTCAACTGGAGCAAAGAACTTCACTCCACCCTTTCCGGCGTATCCGTCGGGACACGCCACTTTTGGAGCGGCTGCATTGCATATTACAAGGCTTTTCTACCATGTAAGTCATTGCGGATCTGATGACCTATTCGACGGTCTAGATTTTGTCTCCGAGGAATTAAATGGCAAGAATAAAGATAACAAAGGTGCAGTACGACCGAGACATCGCCGCAAGTTTGATGGCGGATTGTGGCAGATGATTATTGAAAACGGGTTGAGTCGCGTTTATCTTGGCGTGCATTGGGTTTTTGATGCCTTTAGCACCGACAACAATGGCGAACCCAATCTCTCAAGAAATGTTGGCGGAGTGCCGCTTGGTATCGCGATCGCGGAAGATATCTTTAATAGCGGATTGAAGCGGTCAATGGTAGGCCCGCGAACATAACTCAACCATTTTCTCAATGGGGAAGTAGCCGCGATCGCACTTTATTCATAAAAGTTTTAGTTTTGCGATCGCAGACTTTCTCAAGCAACTGAAGTTAACTACAGACCGCTGCACAACTGGCGGTCTTCTTCTTTTAGACTGGCATTGGTTTTAAGATAATACCAATTTTCAATAGTTGTGAAAGAGATCCGCTCGCGGGGAAAAGGGGAAAGGGGTTCATGGAAAAGATTGTCAGACTTCCCTTTAACATGACTTTTTAACCTTTTTTTTGACCCAAGTAAATCTCTCATTACTTTCGCAAATTGGTATAACCAATCTTCCAGAAAACAGGATTTTTATAGAATTGAGCGCAACGCTCAGGAAACTCTTTGCGAATTAACCTGCTACTAACGGTTTTCAAATTATTGGCAAAAGAACTAATTAGTACTTTGGGATTGATCTCGACGATTCAAGAATGGGGAACGGGGTGACTCGTCCCAGCATCTAAGACCATAGCGAAGCTTGGTCTTAGAGCTTCAAGTAGTGGATGGAAGTTTCTTTCGTTCTAGTACGGCAGTCAATCCTACCCTTACTATTATCGCTAATGCTTTGCGGGTGGGCGATCGCTTGTTGGAACGCCTAAAATAACTTGATTGTAGCAACAAATGTTGTAACATAGAAGAGTAGAAAAAATAAATAAGGAAACAAAGATGCTTCTAAATGTTAAGAAAAGAGGTAATTCTCTCAGTGCGATCATCCCTAAAGAAATGGCAACCGAGATGAATGTTGAAGATGGAGATAATCTCTTTGTAACCAAAACTCCTTTTGGCTATGAAATTTCAGCCTACGATCCTAGCTTTGCGAAGAAAATGGAAATTGCCAGACGCGGTATGAAGAAGTATCGCAATGCCTTAATTGAGTTAGCTAAATGACCGAACCTTGTTGGCTGGATATCCATGATATTTGTGCTATACATGGCGAAATTCTTGCCGAGTCAGGGGGAACTTCTGGAATCTTGAATTGGGGTTCCCTTGATTCATCCGTAAATAAGCCTAAAAATCTTTATTACTACAGTAATGGCGAAGCAACTTTGTACGAATTAGCTGCGGCTTATGGCTATGGATTTGTGAAAAACCATTGTTTTGTTGATGGGAATAAAAGAGTTGCGTTGATTGCTGTTTATACTTTTTTAGCAGTTAATGGAATTGAACTGGTGGCTTCTGAAGTTGATGCGGCAAACTTTTTCTTATATTTGGCAGCAAGTCTAGAATCGCAAGATAAATTAATGCAAGAATTGGTTGAATGGCTAAAAGCTAACAGCGAAATAAATTGATGTGAAGCGAGATCAATCATTACGAAAAGCGATCGCAGTTTTCAGGAAAGTCTCAGCTAATACCAATTCTCCATGAAGATGCACTAAATTTAAAGAAGTAGAAACTCGGTGGCAAAAATATGGGAAATCAGTTTCGAGTAGAAGTAAAAGAAAGCCGTAAAGAACTTTTACATAGATTGCGTCATGCAGGAACGGCGGCATCAAAAGAAAGATTACAGATGCTCTATTGGATAAAAACCAACGCGATCGCACAAGAAAAGAACTATCACAACGACTCGAACGAGACGATTCAACCGTGTATCGGTGGTTAAAACGTTATCAACAAGAAGGCATTGATGCCTTGCTGGAAATCAAAAGACCTCCAGGAAAGTTAAGTTTGCTCCCAGCCCCCGTCATGAAGCAACTGAGCGAACGTCTAAGCCAGCCGCAAGGATTTAAGAGTTATAGCCAAATACAAGAATGGCTCAATCAAGAGTGCCAGATTGTAGTTGCGTACAAAACAGTACACAAAATAGTCCGTTACAAGCTTAAGGCTAAATTGAAAGTCCCTCGACCGCGTAGTGTCAAAGCAAATCCTGAAGTCCAAGAAGCTTTTAAAAAAAACTGCCAGACATAATCCAATTGTTACTACGTTATTTAGGTGACGAGCGACAAGTCCGGTACTGGTGTTGTGATGAAAGCCGTTTAGGGCTGAAAACAATAACAGGTCGCACCATTACCATCAAAGGGGTTAAGCCACAAGGAATCGTTGGTTGGCACAGAAAAAATTTTTATTTGTACGGTGTAGTTGAGCCAGCTACGGGAGATAGTTTTTTCTGGGAGTTTTCTCATCTTGATGGTCAATGTTTCCAGGAGTTCTTAGACCTTTTTTCCCAAGAATACAGTAACGCACTCAATTTAATTCAAATGGATAATGGTAGTTTTCACAAGTCGATGGATTTGAAATGGCCCAGTAATGTTATTCCAATTTTTCAGCCCCCTAACAGCCCTGAACTTAACCCAATTGAACGCTTATGGGAACACATCAAGTACGAACTGTCTTGGCAACATTGCACCAATTTAGATGAGTTGCGACAAAAGCTAAAACAGGTACTTGATTCCATCTCCTCTGAAGCGATCGCCAGCCTTTGTGGATGGGATTACATCACAAGTGCTTTATTAAGTGCAACTTCATAGAGAATTGGGATAAAAATCATATTGATGCGGGAAATTAAAAGCAGACGTACCAATGAATGATAGTTATGAAAGCCATACCCGTCAAATTTTCCCAAATCTTAAGCCGCGTTCTCAATTCTGTCTATCTATGGACGGCGATCGCCCTACCCCCAATCAACCCCAACCTCTGCATCATCATCAATTGAGAGAAAGGAGAGACTATCAGTCTAGACGGAAAAAAGCAGCAACCCTTATTAAGATAGAAAGAGAGACTTGCTACTACAGATCGGATTTATCCGAGCCAGCGACCCAATTTGCCCAAAGAATCCGCAATTATTGGGGAGTGGAGAATCGTGTTCATTATGTCCGAGATGTCACGTTTGGAGAAGATCGTTCTCGAACTCGAACGGGAGTTCTACCATCTCTATGGGCAATTCTGAGAGATTTAGCCATTAATCTCTACCGAGAAGCCGGTTTTACGAATATGGCGCAAGCACAACGATTATGTAGTTATGGACTTAAGCACATTTTGGCACTTTTTAGAATGAAATAGCCTTGATTTCTCAGATGTCGAGAAGTTTTAGCAAAAACTGCTGCATCTGCTACTCTGAGAGCGATTTCAAAAGAAAGGGCTTGTTCTCCATCGCGATCGCTCATTGGTCTTAAACTTACTGGTTTGACAAAATTAATTTAATTATCTTAATTTAACTCTGCCAATATCAATAAATTTTGTAATAACTAAATCCTCTTTACTTAGAATTGGTTCGATTGGAATCGGGGATAGGAAGGATCGCTGCGGCGGGAATTTCAATAATGGGATGGTTGAGCGCAATTTTTAAAGGTTCAGAATCCTTTTCGATAGGCGCTAATGGATTTTCTGCGGCTTGAAATAGGGGAGATTTGTTCCCAAAAAAGAGGCTAGAGAGGGCACCGATAACCACAGTGGCGATCGCGGCTCCACCAATAATGGCGATACGTTTTCTGCGCGAGTGGCGATCGAGGCGAGCGAAAACTTGGTCGGATAATTGCGTACTTGGCGACGCAACCGGAGCAATAGGAATATTATCGAGTTCTTGGCGCAGCCTCAACAATCGCGTGTATAACTTTTGAGTTTGAGGATCTGTATCGAGCCAATCCTGAACCTGCCTTCGCTCCGCTGGAGTTACTTCGCCATCCAAATACGCACTCAACAACTCAAAACGAGTATATTGAGGATTCATTTCGGACTGCTCGGATTCTGACTGATTCTCGCAGTTGCGCTCGTTAAAATTAGATTCCATCTGAACCTCTTTTGAGCGAAATATAACAATTTATCGCTAAAAAAGAGCGATATTTAAAGATTAACAAAGTCGTCTCACTCCTCACACCAAACTTAAGATTGATTTCGATCTCTGTTAATCTAGGTAGTTTTGTAAAACTGATTGTAATTTTGCTCTAGCTCTAGCTATTCTAGATTTAACCGTTCCTAAAGAAACGTTGGTAAGTTCGGCAATTTCTTCATAAGCCATACCTTCGATTTCTCGGAGAACGATGGTAGTCCGAAAAGCTTCTGGTAAATCCGCGATCGCGACTCTCAATCGGTCGTAAAATTCTCGCGTTGCCAAATTGTCGTCAGGACTGGGATATTCAGAAACAATATCCCAATCTACTTCCCCATCATCCATGCGGCGAGGAGCATCTAGAGAGAGAGGATTATTAACTCGCTTGCGCTTGCGTAATTCATCGTAAAACAAATTGGTTGCGATTCGGCTCAACCAGCCACGAAACTTAACGGGTTCGTTGAGGCGTTTAATATTTCGGTATACTCGAATCCAGACTTCTTGCGCTAAATCGGCTCGATCTTGCCAGTCGGGAGCGAGATGATATAAAAGCTTTTCTACGTGAACTTGATAGCGACGCAGAAGTTCGGCAAAGGCAGCGCGATCGGGCGTAAAGCCTTCTTGACAGCGCAAAATTAAATCATAATTAGAAAGTTTCTCAGGAGACACGCCCTTTAGCTGTGCATTTCCTTCGATGTTAGACCAATATCCAGAGATCGCTTGATTCATGTTCGTCCTCAAAGCATGACTACTCCTCGTTTCCCCCCCTGACTCAAGAGGTAAATTAAAAGTTCCCAGAAAAATGCAAAGAAAATTTTTGAGAATGGTGAATGATGAATGGTGAATGGGGATTGGTGGATGAGATTGTTTACTAATGGCTATCTTTATTTCCCAATATCCCAATACCTCAATATTCCAATCGCCCGATATCCCAGTCACCTCCAATTTTTTTATCATAGAGCCGCGAATTTTCATGCTTAAAAGTATGGGTATTTAAGCATGAAAGCATCAAAGGCACAATCGCTTTTTGGTTAAACTCTCTCTGTCGTTTCTTGTTCGTAATTAGGCGCATAAGACTTGAGCAAGGTATTCATTTCGTTGAGAATATCGTCGCGAGTCTTCTTCCCAAAAGCATTTCTTTCTGGGAAAAAGTCTGGTCGATCCAGGTAACGACTGACAGCTTCTTGAACTTGCTGTTGAATTAAATCGTAAAGCTTTTCCTTGGCTTTTTGGCGTTGATAGTCTGCACCTTCTTCTGTGGTGGCATACAGGGGAGGTAAACGATTTAAAGCATAAGCGGCAATATCGCCAACATCGAGCGATTTTTCTCCATTAGCTTCAACTTCCGAGACGCATTTGATAACTTCTGCGATCGCCAATTCTTCCATAACATTGATAAACTGTTTGCGCGGCATCGCCACGACTTCGCCGGTTAAAAGCGCTCCCATCAGGCGATCTAGCGCCATATATTCTTCGATAGAAAGTTCTGCGGAAGTATCGCAAATACGTCCTACTTCAGATTCCATCGTTGGGGTGAGATAGCCATCTCTCAAAGCTTGTTCGACTATTTTTTGAATACTCATCGCGTTATTTCCTGGGTGATTAGTGCAATCTAAAACGAGCTTATAGATAAGATTCCCTTGGAAGACAAAAAAAATAACACTCAGCCTTTCGGTTTAATATAGACGAGGGATTGTCGCCAAACGAGAATCGATCGCTCGTCGAGATCGACTAGACAAATACAATTAGCATCTTGCCACTGTATTTTACCTATGAAAATATCGCCCGCGATCGATTTCAACTCAACTTCTTGTTTATCTTTGATAAAACCTTGAACTAGGCGTATGCTCGGCAAACCCGTATCGAATTCAGACATAATACAAAAAATTAACTGTCATATTTTAATTATTTAGGAGAGCGATCGTGATTATTGAGTTTACCAAATATCACGGACTTGGCAACGATTTTATTTTGGTTGACAATCGCCACAGCATGGAACCGATTCTCTCGCCAGAAATCGCCATACAAATGTGCGATCGCCATTTCGGAATCGGCGCGGATGGCGTTATTTTCGTCCTCCCCGGACAAGATGACACCGATTATACGATGCGCATTTTTAATTCTGACGGTTCGGAACCGGAAATGTGCGGTAATGGCATTCGTTGTTTGGCGCGATTTCTTACAGATTTAGAAGGCGATGCAACGATTGGAAAATCTTATCGCATTCATACGCTTGCTGGATTGATGGTTCCTCGCCTCGAAGAAAACGAGCAAGTTACAGTTGATATGGGGTTGCCTCAGTTGCTGGCGGCGCAAATTCCTACAACTTTAGGCAGTCCCGACGACAAAGTTATCGAGCAACCGTTGGAAGTAGACGGAAAATTTTGGTTGGTGACTTGTGTCAGTATGGGAAATCCTCATTGCATAACGTTTGTAGAAGATGCAAGCGCGATCGCACTCTCATCTCTCGGTAATCAATTTGAACGTCATCCCGTCTTCCCCCAACGAACTAATACAGAATTTATTCAAGTTATCCGTCCCGATTATCTCAAGATGCGCGTCTGGGAAAGGGGTGCAGGCGCTACCCTTGCTTGTGGGACGGGAGCTTGTGCGTCGGTAGTAGCTGGGGTATTGACAAATAAATGCGATCGCATTTGTACGGTGGAACTTCCTGGCGGTTGTCTCAAAATTCATTGGTCGCATGACGATGGACGAGTCTATATGACTGGACCTGCCAAAAAAGTGTTTTCTGGAAGTTACTTTCTCTAAGTAGTCAGACAAAATTCAATTCATACTCTGATGAAAGGCAATAGGCAATAGAAAGACTATTTGTAGAATTAATTTGGCTTAAATACTTAGATTGTTTTTATGAGATTGCGAACCAAGCTAATCGCTGTCTTTTTGATCGCGATCGCTTCTGCCATCATAATAGTGTTGTCTGTTAACGATTCTTCTAAGATGGCTACTTCTCTTCTCAGCGATCCTTTCTTGCAACTTCCAACTAACGATTCGATACGTGTCGTTTGGTTTACTGATTTTGAGGGGTCTAATCATCGAGTCATTTATGGAAGCAATTTAGACAATTCAGCAGAAGCAACTACCACAAAATTAACTCGCGTCAGGGAAGATGCAAAATCAAAAGTTACTCCAGCTTACGAACAAACAACGCCAAGAGATATTTGGCGACACGAAGCTGAAATTGTGGGATTAACGCCGGGACAACGAATTCCTTATCAAGTAATTAGCTTTAAAAGTAACGAAGAAATCAAGAGCGATCGCTTTACTTTATCGCCCAATCCTAAACCAAATACGCCCCTAAAAATCCTTCTCACTTCCGATCATCAACTTATGCCAATGGTGGCGGCTAATTTACAAAAAGTTGTAGAAACAATCGGACAAGTAGATGCTGTTTTTGTGGCGGGAGATTTAATAAATATACCCGATCGCGCTTCTGAATGGTTTGACGACGAGCGAGGCGGTGCATTTTTTCCCTGTCTTCAAGGTCGCGCTAATTATACGTTAGAGAAAGGTGGCGTAAAAACCGTTTATCGCGGCGGTCAATTGATTCAAAATGTACCTTTATTTCCCGCGATCGGCAATCATGAAGTGATGGGACAATTTTCGTCTAAAAAGCCATTAAACGACCAATTTGATGATTCTTTTCCTCGCACTAAAGCCGAAAAGTTTTATCAAGAATCAAACTCAAAAGAAGATAAGGAAACTTATATTAAAAATAATTCGTTTAATACCGATACTTATGAAGAAATTTTTACTTTGCCCCAAACTAGTCCGGGTGGCAAGAAATATTATGCGGTGACATTTGGCGATATTCGTCTCGTGGTTTTATATGTTACGAATATGTGGCGATCGCCCAGTCTCGAAACTCAAGTTCGCGGACGCTTTCAAGAACGAGAAAGAGATTTAAACAATCCTCAGAATTGGGGACACGGACAAATTGTTTTTGAACCAATTGCTAAAGGAAGTCCTCAATATCAATGGCTAGAAAAAGAACTCCAAAGCCAAGAATTTCAGCAAGCAAAATATAAAATCGTGATGTTTCATCATCCGGTGCATACGTTAGGAGGAAATATCGTTCCACCCTACACAGATCCGGTTGCTAAGATTGAATATGCGCCCGATGGAACCCTCAAATCGGTTCGTTATGAATATCCGAAAAAAGATGATTATATTATTCGCGATCTCATGCCTCTTTTAGAGATAGCAGGCGTTCAATTTGTCTTTTACGGACATTCTCATCTGTGGAATCGTTTTGTTAGTTCTAATGGAATACATTTTTTAGAATCTTCTAATGTAGGGAATAGTTATGGCGCTCATGTTGGAGAAAATAAACGACCAATTCTAACGGTAAATCTCGCTCTAAATTATGCTATTGTTGGCGATCCAAATGGATTAGAACCTGTCATTCCAACTATCGCTCTATTATTAGATGAAAACGGGCGATCGCTTCCTTATATTGCCAGCAATGATATTACCGTATTTAGTATTTTAGATACTAGTAATGGAACAATTAGTAGCTATCGTTTTGATACGCGCAAACCTGATTCTGAAGTTGTTAAGTTTGATGAGTTTACAATTGGCAAGCGTTAATTGGTTAGAGCATTTCTCTTATTAAATGAGGTTGATTTTAACTTTTAAGACTAAGTTGCCTTCTACAAGTTAATTTTAAAATCTCACGCCCAGACGCAGAGGCGCAGAGAAAGAAGAGAAAGAAAGTGAGATGGCTGAATATAACCTATTATTAAGTTTCATCGGGCATAATTTTATCTAATTCTTCGAGCAACATCGCTTCGGCTTCTTCTTCTGAGAGATTTTGTACTTGGGCGATCGCAAAATCGACACTTTCATCTTTATCGTTCGATTCTGTTGGCTTGTCAGAATCAAGAGAAAAGAGTTTTTGGTTTAAATAATTGGCGATCGCATTGATATTAGAATAATCAAAAATCAAAGTAGAAGGTAAATTACATTGCAGGTCGGTTTGCAGCTTATTTCTCAGTTCTACTGATGAGAGCGAATCCATTCCTAAATCAGTAAGTCCTCGATCGATATCTATTGCTTCTGACGATTTAATCCCTAAGATTTTAGCGATTTGAGTGCGTAGGTGCGAGATTAAAATCTTTGTGCGATCGCTCGTTGTTATTAATTCTAGTTGCTGAAGCAATTCAGATTGGTTTTGTGTTTTCTCGGATACTTCTTCAAAGAAAGATAGTGCTAGATTGTTAGAAAATTGTTCGAGAAATACCGACCAATTGATAGGTAACACGCCGATTTGAGTGATATCGCGATCGAGTAATTCTTCTAAAATTTGCAATCCTAATTTGTCCGCAATTGCGCACATTCCTTGTTGCGTTAATCGCGATCGCTCTTGCTCGGTTAATCGAGAAGTCATTCCTGCATTTTCCCAAGTTCCCCAGTTGATACTCGTTCCAGGAAGACCCGTAGAACGGCGATAATGAGCTAAAGCATCTAAAAAGGCATTAGCAGCACAATAGTTTGCTTGTCCCGCAGAACCCAATAAAGAAGCCGCAGAAGAGAACATGACAAAGAAATCGAGATTAATATTTTGCGTTGCTAAATGAAGATTCCATGCACCTTGGACTTTGGGAGCCATAACGCGATCGAATTTTTCGCTACTTTGCTCCGTTAATACGCCATCATCCAAGATTCCAGCAGCGTGAATAATGCCTCGTAAGCGTTCTTCGGAAGACAAGGGGGACAAAGGAGACAAGGGGGACAAGGGGGACAAGGGAGACAAGGGAGACAAGGGGGACAAGGGAGACAAGGG